>CAYOZZ010000413.1:0-6175 GCA_964408535.1 uncultured Bacteroidales bacterium
AATATTAATGGAAGCATCCATTATCCAAAGCATTCCGGCAGCTATCCACAAAGCAGGTGAGTTCGGCATAACAAAAAGTGCTATTGAAGCAAGGATAGCTCCGGTCAGGAAATAAGGTCTCCTTCTGCCAAGACGTCCCCAGGTATTATCACTCATATGACCGATAATAGGCTGAATTATCAAACCGGTTACAGGAGCGGCAATCCAGAGAATAGGAATATCTTCAACATTGGCGCCAAGGGTTTCAAAAATACGGCTTACATTGGCATTCTGTAAGGCAAATCCGAACTGGATACCAAGAAACCCGAAACTCATATTCCATATTTGCCAAAACGATAGACGTGGTTTTTGCTTCATAAATAAAATATTAGTTGTTTATTCTCTTTCTGCCCAGATATCAGGATTGCGACTTGTATGTAAGACAGAAACAATTATTACATTTTTTTGTACCTCATCAATATAGTAATGTATCATAAAGGGAAAAATCGGTAAAACTGTTGTTCGTATATTATCGTACCGGATAGCGGAAGCATTGGGATTTTGCTTAATAAACTTTACTTTAACACGAACTTCGACAATAAATCTTTTACCAAGTCCTTTCCCCTTATCGTTATACCACTCAGCTGCCTCTTTGATATCCTGTTTCGCAGCAGGTAATATTATTGAGTTATAATTCACAATTCGCTTTCTATTTCGTCCATCGCAGTTTCAAAGTCTAATGCAACTTCTTTGTGATACTTAAAATTTCTTATACGTTTTCGTACCTCTTCAATATGCCAATCCGGGATATCTGATATTTCAATATCAGCTTCTACAATTTTTTCTATAATTTTATTCCAGTCATCAATTGGAATAAAAACACCAGAAGTCTCACCCTTACTGTCAGAAATATATTGCAAATTCATTTTATATTATATTAATTGTTAATCACGTACAAATATACATATTTATTTCAGTTAACAATAAACTTTATAAAATAAAAAAATCCTTGTCAAATAGAATGTTAACAAGGATTTTTCGTACCCGGGGCGGGACTTGAACCCGCACGGCCGCGAGGCCAAGGGATTTTAAGTCCCTCGTGTCTACCAATTCCACCACCCGGGCAGACAATTTATTCATCATTTCAACTCCCGGATTATAAGTCTTTCGTTTCTACCATCCCGATCACTATCGGGGACCACCCGGGCAGCCTTTTCAAAAAAATGTCTCTCGCGCTTGAGAGACCCTTAGAGCGAAAGACGGGATTCGAACCCGCGACCCCGACCTTGGCAAGGTCGTGCTCTACCAGCTGAGCTACTTTCGCTTGTTGATTTTTGAGGGTGCAAATATATATCTTTTTACTTTAAATAATCAAATTATTTTAAAAATATTTTTCATAAAGATAAAAACACCTATTTCCCAAGCAATTTCTTTATCTCGTTAAGTTTCATCAATGCTTCAACAGGTGTAAGGGTATTGATGTCGGTATTCAGAATATCCTCTTTTATCTGCAAAAGCAAAGGATCGTCAAGTTGTATAAAGCTAAGCTGATAGCTATCTTCAAAGCTTCTTTCCTTTTTCGATTGCTTTTTCAGTTCATCGCCCGAATGTGATTTTTCAAGAACCTGCAACAGGTCTTTTGCACGTTCTACAACCTTTTGGGGCATTCCGGCCATCTTTGCCACATGAATACCGAAACTGTGCTCACTGCCACCCTGTTTCAGTTTTCTGAGAAAAATGACCTTATTTCCAATCTCCTTAACGGAAACGTGAAAATTCTTTATTCTTGAAAAGCTTGCAGCCATTTCATTCAACTCATGATAATGAGTTGCAAAAAGCACCTTTGCTTTGAACATAGGATGCTCGTGCAGAAACTCTGCTATTGCCCAGGCAATTGAAATTCCGTCGTAAGTGCTTGTTCCTCTTCCTATTTCATCAAGTAAAATCAGACTGCGATTGGATATATTGTTCAGGATGCTGGATGTCTCGTTCATCTCAACCATAAAGGTTGATTCACCTGACGAAATATTATCCGATGCCCCTACTCTCGTAAAAATCTTATCAACCAGCCCGATAACAGCCGATTCGGCAGGGACAAAACTTCCAATCTGAGCCAAAAGTACTATCAGGGCGGTTTGTCGCAACAATGCCGACTTTCCCGACATATTAGGCCCGGTGATAATCAAAATCTGCTGCTTTTCATTATCAAGATGAACATCATTGGGGATATACTCCTCACCAATCGGCATCTGCTTCTCAATAACCGGATGCCTCCCGTTTTTAATATCCAAAGTAAAAGATTCGTTTACTTCGGGTTTAACGTAGTTATTCCGAATTGCAGTAAGTGCAAACGACAGAAGAACATCCATCTTGCCGATTGCCTGCGCATTCAGTTGTACCGGTTTGATGTAATCAACGAGTGAGAAAACGAGATCGGTAAACAACTTCGACTCTAACGCAAGGATTTTCTCCTCCGCCCCAAGTATTTTTTGCTCATACTCTTTAAGTTCTTCCGTAATGTATCGCTCGGCACTTGTCAGGGTCTGCTTCCGGTGCCACTCCCCGGGAACTTTATCTTTGTGGGCATTGGTAACTTCCAGGTAGTATCCGAAAACATTATTATACCCTATCTTCAGTGAAGTTATTCCTGTCCTTTCAATTTCACGCTGTTGAATCTGAACAAGATAGTCCTTACCGGAAAAAGCAAGATTTCGCAAATCATCAAGCTCTTTGGAAAAACCGTCGGCAATTACATTTCCCTTATTAACAGCCACAGGAGCATCTTCTTTCAACGTTTTTTCAATCTGGTTACGAATTGCGAGGCAGGGGTTAAGTTGTTCGACAAGTTTTCTGACCGATTCATTATCCGAGTTCTCATATTCTTTCCTGATCTGCTCAACAGCTTTCAGAGCTTCACGAACCTGAAGAACTTCACGCGGATTAATCTTCCCGATTGCAACTTTTGAGATAATTCTTTCAAGATCGCCTGTTGATTTTATCAATTTTTGAAGCTGTTCAATCCTTTCCCGGTTTTTAACAAAAAATTCCACCACATTAAACCTCTCCTCAATCGGTTTTCTGTCTTTTAAAGGAAGAGTTATCCATCGTTTCAACAATCGGGAACCCATCGGGGAAACCGTATTGTCAATCACATCCAGTAAAGTTACCGCATCCTCATTTGGAGAATAAAGTAACTCCAGATTCCGTATTGTAAATCTGTCCAACCAAACATAATGATCCTCTTCGATACGTGATATCTTGGAAATATGACCAATTTTATCATGGTGTGTTTCAGAGAGATAATGAAGAATAACTCCGGCAGATATGACGCCAAAAGTTATATTCTCAACCCCAAAACCTTTGAGTGAGGCTGTTCCGAAATGGGAAAGTAACAAATCCCTCGAAAACTCCTCGGTAAAAATCCATTCTTCAAAAGTATGAGTATAAAATTTATGTCCGAAAACAGTTTTAAAATCATTCAGCTTATTCTTTTGGACAATTATTTCGCTGGGGACAAAACTTTGCAAAAGTTTATCAATATATTCATTACTTCCCTGGGCCACAAAAAACTCACCGGTAGAGACATCAAGAAAGGCAACCCCTGAATTTTTTTTCGTAAAATGAACTGCTGCAAGAAAATTATTGCGGTTATTCTCAAGCACATTATCATTATATGTAACACCCGGAGTAACAAGCTCGGTAACTCCACGCTTCACAATTTTTTTAGCAAGTTTCGGGTCTTCAAGCTGATCGCAAATTGCAACTCTCATTCCGGCTTTAACCAGTTTTGGGAGATAGGTATCAAGGGAATGATGCGGAAAGCCTGCAAGTTCAACATAAGAAGCAGCACCGTTAGCCCGTTTTGTCAGAACTATTCCGAGAATTTTAGAAGTTTTGATAGCATCCTCACCAAAAGTCTCATAAAAATCACCTACCCTGAATAATAACAGCGCATCAGGATATTTCGCCTTGATGGAGTTATATTGTTTCATCAGCGGTGTTTCAGCTATTTTTCTTTTTCCAGCCATATATTTTTAATAATCGACAAAAATATAACTATAATCTTTATAAAATTTTAAATTTAATTCACAATTGACAGTTCCATTGTTAATTTTGTACCCTGATTTGTACATATATGAGAAAATTAAAAAACAGTGAACTTAACAGAATTTCACCGGGTGAATTCAAAAAAGCAGAAAAGCTTCCGGTTGTCGTAGTATTGGATAATATAAGAAGCCTTAACAATACCGGTTCATTTTTCAGGACAGGAGATGCATTCCGAATTGAAGAAATTGTCCTTTGCGGAATCACTGCAACACCACCTCACCGTGAAATACACAAAACTGCACTTGGTGCTACAGAGTCGGTTGACTGGAGATATTTTAAGAATACGGTTGATGCAATTAATGATTTAAAGAAAAAGGGATATTCAATTATTGCTATTGAGCAAACCGATGAAAAAATTTTCCTGAATGAATTTGATCCCTCAGAGTTTAATAAAATAGCATTTATTTTCGGTAATGAGATAAAAGGTGTTTCGGATGAAGTCCTCGGTTTACTTGACTTGTCAATTGAAATTCCGCAATACGGCACAAAGCACTCTGTCAATGTTTCAGTCAGTGGGGGAATTGTTTTATGGCACACTTTTTATAAATTAAACGCGGATAATATAATAGTATAACCGAAAAAAGGTTAACCCGAATTATGCAATAGAATAATCGAAAAAGTGTAATTAAGCTTTTAACAAAGGATTCAGAGTATTATTAAAATTACGGAAGGGTTAAAAGTTAAATTGCATTAAACCGGGATTATTCCAACTAATACATAAGGCGGGTTAAATAAAACCACTCCTTCATAAAAAAAGCAAGGGCTGCAAATTGCAGCCCTTACCACTTCCATAAAAAATTATCAGATGTATTTATTTAATAGCATTTTGGAAGTTCGGATTAGCGTAATATTTTAAGAATTCCCTGTCATTAGCAGCAATTTCTTTATATTTTGCATCTTTTGCAATTGCCTGCTTCAGATTTTCAAATACCATATTATCATCAGAAGTTCTGGCACCGATGATAGCCATCAGGTAATAATTATCCGCTGTTTTTTCAGAGCAGTTCAAAGTTGCTTTTGCAGCATTGTAATTTTGTGCAAGAACATGAGCAAGAGCGAGGTTATAATCACACTTCTCACCGCTGAATGAATTAACGGCACTGCTGTAATTTCCTTCGGCAAGTTTCATAATTCCCATATTGTAACTTACGTCAACACCCTGCTTCTGAGCAGCAAGATAATCCTGTTTTGCTTCAGGCCAGTTTTTCTTCTTGGCTGCCATTGCTCCTGCATTGTTAAGAACAATACCATCATCACCGGCAATTTGTCTTGCTTTGGCAAAATAGTTATTTGCAGCAGCATAATCACCAAGTTCGGCAGCAGCATAACCGGCATTATTATAAGCTCTCCAGCAATTAGGATACTTATTGATTACGGTTTTTAAAATATTTAACTGTGCATTTGCATCTGTTGTAAGAGTTGCAGCATAGAGCAAAGAATTAACATTTAATTTATCAGGGTCAGAAGTAGCATATTGAGCAATCTCTTCATCAGTATATGAAGGTTCATAACTGTTAACCTTAATTACAGCCCTTCTCAAAGGAGGAAGAATCTCTTCTTCAATTTCTTTGTAAATAACTGTCATATTTCTGATTTCCTGCTCCCTTTTGTTAAGGTCAGGTTGTGAGTTTACAACATTTGCTATGATGTTTTTATCTTTGATGTTAGAAGCCTGAACAGCTTTCATAAAACCGTCCCAGTCCTCACCGTTAGCTCTCAAATCCCATTGAATATCCTGTTTGATATCCTCAACTTTAACACCAAGCTCTTTAGCTTTTGCTTTTATGTACTTGTTGTATTCCTTCTCAGCATATTTCTTGGCTGTTTCAGCTCTTTTTTGCGATAACCCCTGGTTAAATGATTCTTCACCCTCAGGAGATGCCCAGGCATTAATCTCAACATTTTTAATTTCCCAGCCATTCTCAATGAATGCTTTCATATCAGCCAAACCTTTCTTGGCCTCATCTGTTTTATTTAACTTATAATTGAAGTTCAGGTTAGATTTATTAACAACAAAATAGATTGTTCCGGACTGAGACTTAACAATATCTCTTTTGAATCCGTGAGGAGCAAGTAAAAGATGCTCGCT
>CAYOZZ010000414.1:0-3368 GCA_964408535.1 uncultured Bacteroidales bacterium
TCCCGTGATGAAAGATTATATTGACTTTTTTATGGTTATGGGATATGATTATTACTGGAACGGCAGTTCAATGGCAGGACCGGTCTCACCTCTATATTCTATGACAGCCTCATCAAGCTATAATTTTTCAAGAACAATATCCTATTACCAGTCACAAGAAGTACCTGAAGAGCAAATCGTTATGGGTGTACCTTATTACGGTCGGCAATGGCCGACCTCCAATCAGTTTGCACCGTCTGCTACAACCGGCTCGGGAACGGCTTACACTTACCGCTACATCAGAAACAACACTTCAGGGCACTACTCAAACAATAATAAATACTGGGAACCCAACAGTTTTTCACCCTATTTTTCGTTTTATACAAGCGGATGGAACCAGTGCTTTATGGAAGACACTTACAGTCTCGGTAAAAAATACGATATTGTAAACCGCCGTGGTCTCGGAGGTATCGGAATCTGGGCACTTGGATATGATAACGGTTATACCGATTTCTGGGAACTTATTGCCGGCAGATTTACGACCTCCTCTCCACCAATTATATCCGACACAATATTTGATTCGGGAGGACCGGCATTCGACTATTTTAATAACGAAATTTATACCTACACCATTTCCGCCCCCGGAGACAAACAAATTGACCTCGTTTTCGACTACCTAAACCTTGAAGCAAACTACGATACATTGTGGATTTACGACGGACCTGACATTAACTCAACTCTGATAGGATTTGTTTCGGGAAATATGACACCCGGGACAATTACCTCAACCGGAAATTATCTGACTCTAAAATTTTATTCGGACGGAGCCACAACCGAACAGGGGTGGCAGGCCGTTTACAATGCAGTAAACCCAACTGCAACAGAAGAGAACGATTTGATAAAACCGGAACTGAATATCCGTCCCAATCCTTTTATTGACGAATTGAATATCTCATTTTATCTTAGTGTTTCTTCAAATGTAACAGTAGAAATGTATGATTTGCAGGGCAGGCCTGTTTTCAGTAAGAGCTTCGGACATCTTTTTGCGGGAGAAAACAATTTGCTTATCCTGACAAAAGATATAGGTATAATAAAACCGGGGACATACATTATTGTATTAAAATCAGGGGGCGGGAATTCTGTTAAACTACTGATACATAGGGCGGGGTGAAATGCTGACAAGCAATGAGCCACATTCAATAAGCAATATTCAATATGCAATAAGCAATATAATATGCAAGGTTCAGTGCTGATCAAGGAGCGGTTACTCCATCCTCTTGGCTTCTTCCCAAAAGACATCCATTTCGGCAAGGGTCATATCTTTCAGCGATTTTCCAAGTTCTTTGGCTTTAGATTCGAGATACTGAAAACGTTTAATGAATTTACGGTTGGTTTTTTCAAGAGCATCTTCGGGATTCACATTGATAAAACGGGCGTAATTGATAATCGCAAAAATAAGGTCGCCGAGTTCGTTTTCCATTTTCTCTTTATCCGATGATGTTTCAACCTCCTTTTTCAGTTCGGCAAGCTCCTCCGTTACTTTATCCCAAACCTGGTGAGGCTCTTCCCAGTCAAATCCCACACCGCTTACTTTCTCCTGTATTCTGTATGCTTTTATCAAAGGAGGTAAAGCCATAGGCACTCCTGACAAGACAGATTCACGCCCTTTCTCGTTGAGTTTTATCTTCTCCCAGTTATCCTTAACCGTTTCCGGGTCATTGGCTTCCACATCCCCGTAAATATGAGGATGGCGAAAAATCAGTTTATCGCTGATATAATTCAACACATCTGCAATATCAAAGTCACCGGTTTCCGACCCTATCTTTGAGTAGAAAACAATATGTAGCATCAGGTCGCCAAGTTCCTTTTTAATATCATCAATCTTCTTATCGAGTATTGCTTCCGAAAGTTCGTAAGTTTCTTCAATAGTAAGATGTCTAAGACTTTCAAAAGTCTGCACTTTATCCCAGGGGCATTTCTCGCGCAACTCATCCATTATCACCAATAGACGCTCAAAAGCTGCAAGTTTTTCTTTCATAATTCCATTTTAACTCTCTTCGATTTTTTTAATAAGGCCAATAAGGTCGGATGCTTTAAAAGGTTTACTAAGATAGAGGTCCATTCCCGCTTCAAAAAGCCGTTGTTTTTCACCGTCTTTAGTGTGAGCTGTAACAGCAACTATTTTTGCCCGTTTCCCTTTGCCTAATGCCGACCTTTCAAATTTCCTAATCATCCGTGTAGCTTCAATTCCATCCATAACCGGCATCTGAATATCCATAAGGACAACATTATATGAATTCTTTCTGTACATTTCCAGCCCGACCTTACCGTTTTCAGCCACATCGGTAACATAACCGTCTTTTGTTAATATACTTAATGTAAGATTTTGGTTTAAAACATTATCCTCAACCAGTAAAACTTTTATTTTATCTTTAGTCCTTTCTTCATTTGATTTACCTTTTACAAATTGCTCATCCGATATCTGGAATTTTGCAGTAAACCAGAATGTTGAGCCCTTCCCGATATCCGAAATAATCCCGATTTTCCCCTGCATCATTTCAACAAGATGCATACTAATAACAAGGCCAAGTCCGGTACCGCCTTTCTTTCGCTCAACGGCAGCATGGGTTTGAGAAAAGGGTTTAAACAGCTTGGTTTGACTTTCTTTGGAAATGCCAATACCGGTATCTATTACCATAAACCTGACTGCAATTTCGTTTTTTGCTTCTTTTGTTTTAGACAAGGGTTCAGGGATTATCTTAATTGTTATTCCTCCCTTGTCGGTAAATTTCAGAGCATTGCTTACAAGATTTATCAAAACCTGTGATACACGAACCGGGTCACCGATTACTATATCGGGAACTTCATCTGAGATATCTGCTTTTAGATAAAGATTATTTTTCCTGGCATTAATTTCATGAAGAGAAATAACATCCTTAACAACCTTTGAGATTGAAAACTCCTCTTTCTCCAGCACTACTTGTCCGGCTTCAATCTTCGAGAAATCAAGAATTTCATTAATAATATTCAGGAGATTGTTTCCCGAAACATCAATAATATTCAGATATTCTTTCTGCTCCTCATCCATATCGGTTTCCTTTAGAACACCGGCAATTCCCATAATACTGTTAAGATGATTCCGTATTTCGTGACTCATACCTGCCAGAAACATTGACTTGGACTCGGTAGCCTGCTCAGCCTGCCTCTTTTCACGTATCAGGGCATCTTCATATTTCTTTTGACTTGTAATGTCTTTAAGAGTACCAAGAATTGCTTTTTGTCCGTGATAACTTATAACGCCGACACTTATTAAAACAAAAACAACATTACCGTTTTTATTAATAAGCCTGAAGTGGTACGAGTTCGGGACCTTTTCACCTTGCAATCTT
>CAYOZZ010000415.1:0-11313 GCA_964408535.1 uncultured Bacteroidales bacterium
AAACATATCCGTCAGCTATGTCATAAACTTTAAAACCCGGTTTCTCCTGTGTACGGATGTCCATTCCTGAAGGGAAATGATTCGACCTGAGTTCGCCAAAGGTTCCGGAAAGGAACAGAGGTATATCAAGAGGTGACCTGAAATAATCTTTAGGATAAGATTGTCCATTACCTGCCTGACTGATAAAAAGTGCTATAAGTATTATGTAAAGCTTACCATTTTTCATCTTTAACAATTTAAAACTGTGGAATATGTGCTTGCAATTCCACCGGGTACAATTCCGTTGCAAGTATAAGCATTTTCATTTGAATAGAATTTTGCAACCATCTTTATATTTTTTCGTTATAATTACTTGTAATACATTACGCAGTGAAAATTCAGGTTTGGAAATAATCAGTATTTTTGCGAAAATTTAATCTTAAAAATGAGATAAGTGAGCAAGTTAGATATTTCTGTTTTATTTGTTGAGGATGAGGAGCTTTTAAGAGCTATATATGAGCGTATTCTCGAAAAGTATGTCGAGCGTCTTTATGTTGCTCAAAACGGAAAAGAGGGACTTGAAGTTTATGAAAAGGTTAAACCCGACCTGATAATAACCGACATTCAGATGCCTGTAATGGATGGCCTTGAGATGATTGAGGAGATAAGAAAGGGAGATCAGCATATCAGACTTGTTATTTTGAGTGCTTACGGTGAGACCGAATATTTTATGGATGCCATCAAGATTGGAGTCAACAGCTTTTTGATAAAGCCTGTGGAAACCAAGAAACTGATATCGCTTGTTGAAGAACTTGGGAAGGGTATTGTGTTGCAAAAGGAATTGATGGCACAGGAGTTAAAGCGTAAGGAGGCCGAAGAGAATTTAAGGAAACTTAATGAGGAACTTGAAAAAATAATCGAAGAAAGAACCAAAGACCTTCAACGCGAGATCAAGGAGAGAATTCAGGCTGAGGAAGAGCTTAAACAGTTGAATATGACCCTTGAGAACAGAGTGAAAGAGGAACTGAAAAAGCGTGAACAACAACAACAACTGTTAATACAGAAATCGAAGCTGGAATCAATGGGGGAACTTTCTGCAGGAATGGCTCACGAAATTAACCAACCGCTCGGAAGTATCTCAATGGGGCTTGACAATATGCTGTTTAAGCTTTCTGTTGACGGTATGGATAAGGAGTATTTGATTAAAAAGATAAATGCCCTGTTTGATGATATTGACCGGATAAGGCAGATTATTAATCATGTTAGAGTATTTTCGAGAGATCAACAAGTTGCAGCTACTGAGACTGTAAATGTAAATGATGTAATTATGAATGCTCTGTCACTTGTAAAAGTGCAATATGCAAATCATAATGTTGAAATAGAATTAAATCTGGACAAAAATGAGTGTAAAACGGAAGGTAATAAATACAGGCTTGAACAGATTATTTTAAATCTGTTGTCGAATGCAAAGTTTGCTGTTGATGAAAAGCAGGCATTAATGAAAGGGAATAAGTTCAGGAAAGTTATCAGGATTAACAGTTATTCTGATAAGGATTATATTTATATTGAGATAATAGATAACGGAACAGGAATTTCACCGGAAACACAGGAAAATATTTTTGATCCGTTTTTTACTACAAAGGATGTTGAAAATGGAACAGGTTTAGGTCTTTCTATAACTTATGGTATCGTTAAAGAGATGAAAGGTGATATAAATGTGGAAAGCGAATTAAATAAATATACGAAGATGACTATTGTTTTACCAAAACATAAAAATATAAAAGAAGTTGCCAATCTTTAATAAAACTGACTGATGGAAAAGATAAAAATACTTGTAGTTGATGATGAGAGAAGGGTGAGAGAAGAGATAGCCGAGTTTCTTGCCAATAATGAATTTGAGGTTTATAAGGCTGCAGCCCCTTCAGAGGCTTTCAAGATACTGGATGCAAAATCCGTTGACATAATGATTCTTGACATCAGGCTGCCTGAAATGGATGGCCTCTCGGTGTTGAAAAGGGTGAAAGAAAACTTTCCGGAGATTGAGGTCATTATGATTTCGGGGCATGGCGATATGTCAAGCGTTATTGAAGCAATGCGTTACGGAGCGGCCGACTTTTTTCCGAAGCCGTTCAGACTTATGGATATAAATCTTGCCATTCAGAGAACAACAAGGTATATAACTCTTAATCAGAAATATAAGCAACTTGAAAAGAATTATTCGTTGCTTTCGAATGAGATTCAGAAAAATGCCGGTGTTCAGCTTATCGGCAAAAGTAAGGAGATGAAGCATGTGATAGCAATGATGACAAAGGTGGCCAATGTTGAAAACACAACTGTTTTGATAACAGGAGAGAGCGGTACCGGTAAAGAACTTGTCGCAAGAGGAATCCACTTTATGAGCAGCCGGAAGAAAAAATTCTTCCATTCCGTAAACTGCTCGGCAATTCCCGAAACACTGTTTGAAAGTGAATTCTTCGGTCATAAGAAAGGGTCGTTTACAGGTGCCATTGAGAATAAAGCCGGTTGGTTCGAGATAGCCAATCATGGTTCTCTTTTTCTGGATGAGATTGGTGATATGCCTCTCAGCCAGCAGGCCAAGTTGCTCAGGGTACTTGAGGAGAGAAGTGTTTCAAGAATTGGGTCGCATGATAAACTGGATGTGGATGTCAGAGTGATTGCCGCTTCAAATATGGAACTTGAAAGTATGGCTCATAAAAAGGAATTCAGGCTTGACCTTTATCATCGCCTAAGCTCATTCGTTATACATCTGCCTCCTTTGAGAGAGCGCAAAGAGGATATCCCGCTTCTGCTGGATTATTTTATCAAGTATTATATTGAAAAACTGGGAACAAAAATAACAAAGATTGATCCGGCAATTTCAAAAGAACTAATTAATTATCCATTCCCCGGTAATGTCAGAGAATTAAGGAATCTCGTTGAGAGAGCACTTATCCTGAGTGAAGGCGGTGTTTTGAAACTTTCGGATTTTATGATAAACAAATCTCCGGAAATGATGGAATCCGCCGAAGTGAATATGCCTGAAATTCAGGTGTATGATCTTGAATTGTCGGAAAAAAGGTTGATCAAAAAGGCTCTTGAGAAGTGCAATAACAATAAATCGAAGGCTGCTGAATTACTTAACATTTCATGGCAGTCGCTTGACAGAAGAATGAAAAAATTCGACCTTTCGTAAGCATATTTTTTATCTCATTTTTCTAACGGTTTTTCATAATTTTGTAAAAATTTTGTGAGGTGAAACCGGTATATATTCAAAGACTTATTGAACAGGGAGAGCATCAGTCTCAGGATTTTAAATTTGAGATATCCGATTCCAGGAAAATAGCAAAAACCTTTGTTGCTTTTGCCAATACTGATGGTGGAAGACTTTTGATTGGTGTTAAGGATAACGGTGCGATTAAGGGTGTGAAGTCAATGGAGGAATATTTTATGGCCGAAGCCGGTGCCACAATGTACTCAAGCCCGGCAGTGGAGTTTGAAACCCGTGAATGGAACGTGGAAGGGAAAAAAGTTTTGGAAATAACCATTCCCGAAGGACCCAACAAGCCGTATTTTGCTGAAAGCGAGAATGGAAAATGGCTTGCGTATGTCAGGGTTGACGACAGGAATATTTTGGCTAACAGGGTATGGGTCAATGCCTGGAAAAGAAAGCAAAAGCCCGAAGGAACCTATATCCGTTACACCGAAAAAGAGCGCTTGTTGCTTGAGTACCTTGAAGAAAATGATGTTATTACCGTTACAAAGTTCAGAAAAATATCAGGTCTTTCACGATATAAAGCAGAAAATGTTCTTACCAATTTTCTGGCACTTAATCTGATAGATATTGAGTTTTCCGAAAAAAACGTGGTTTACAGACTGGCGGATGATTTCTATGAGTGACAGGTGTATTGAAATTGCAGTGCCGGGCGCGGAAGCCTGTCGCAGATTAATACGTTTGAAGGAAATTATATCATAATATTATTAACATCTATTGATTCGCTGTCGTCAAGGTCCAGCATTGCATTGATAAGTTTTACCGACTGAAATTTTTGCAAATCTTTTAAACAAATATCAGATTCACTAATCTTACCATCTTTAATCAACTTTTCTCTCATTGTCCCTTTAAGCAAAGGAGTCGAAGGTGTAACCGCTTTTTCCCCGTCAAAAAAAACAATATTTGAAAATGATGTATCTGTAATAAACCCGTTTTTTACTATCAAAATATCGTCACAACCGCCTCTTTGCTTTTGCAATTCGGCAAATACGGAACGGTCGGCAAATTTATAACTGTAATCAATATTATTGCATTCAACTATTTTCAGGGTTTGTATCTTTTTGGGGTTGTATCTTTCAAATTCAACTGACTCGATATCAGGATTGTATATAATTCTGCATTTATACACATCATCGGTTAAGTAACCGGGAACCGAAACAATATCTTTAAGATCAATTATTTCAGTGCAGCCGAAAAACTCCATACGCGAACGGTTCATACGTTCGTTATGATAATACAGATTCAGTATTTGCCTGTTTTTAATCTTTACTGTTTCTAACAATCGGGACATAAACCTTATCAATTAATTCGTTATATTCATCTTCCACATTACTGAAATAAGTAATTCCGCCGCCGCTTTTAAAAATCATTTTATCACCTTCTTTTTCGATAAACCTTATCATCACGGCACTTTCAAGATTTTTGCCGTCAAAATACCCGAAGATACCTGTAAAAAATCCGCGTTCATATTTTTCGGCTTCTTTAATAATCTGTATTGTCATCTTTTTCGGAGCACCGCTGATTGATCCGGCCGGAAGCATCCTGAAAATAATATCACCGATATTTTGTTGCCGGTCACCCGGTAAAATACCCGATATTTCGGAGCTGGTTTGCAGCAGTTCCTTTTCGTGCGTCTTTACCTTTTCGATATATCTGAATTTGTCAACCCTGACTCTTTTTGCAACCATACTCAGGTCGTTTCTTATCAGGTCAACTATTGTATTATGCTCCGAAATCTCCTTGATATCTTCCATAATTTTCTTTCCTGCATCCTGAAGTGAGGCGTCAATAGTGCCTTTCATCGGGAAAGAGGATATTTTATTCCCCGAAATCCTTATAAAAGGCTCAGGTGAAAAAACGGTAAAGCGGTCTTTGTACAGAAGTTTGAATTTTGCCCTGCTGTGAATAAAAATATCTTTTAATGACAGGTTTGTTACAATTTCGGTAGGAAAAGTGAGATTAAGAAGAAAAGAGTCGCCGCGAAAAATGTAATCTTTTGCTGTTTCAAAGGCCTGCTTGTATCTTTGAAAGGATACCGGAATCTTCTGAAATATAATATCTTGAGGCAACTCACTCTTTTCAGGATAGATTTGAAGGTTACCTATGTCGGCAAAAATACCTTTATCCCTAAGTTCTTCAATCATGAATACTTCAGGTGCCGAATTATCAAAATCAATTACAAACAAAAAAGGAATTCCCTTTTTGCCGTATTCATTCATAAGTTTTGATATATCTTTGTTGCGTTGCATCTCCGGTGCAAAAATAGGGAATAGTTTTGTTTTTGTTGTTTAATTCATCCGAAATGCTGTTATTGATTGATAACTATGATTCATTTACTTACAATCTTCTGCAAATAGTTGAGGAACACAGTACTATGAAGTACGAAGTTTTGAAATATGGAGAGGTTGACAGCGATACTGTTGAAAGGTTTGATAAAATTTTAATGTCGCCCGGACCGGGAATTCCGCAGGATTTTCCCAATCTTGAGAAGTGGGTGAGGGAGTTCGGAAACAGAAAGAGTTTTTTGGGTATATGCCTTGGCCACGAGGCAATAGCTCTTGCATACGGAGCAAAGCTCAGAAAATTGCCCGGAGTTTTTCATGGCGTTGCAAAAACAACCGATGTAATAAAGCCTGCCGACTATCTTTTTACCGGTTTACCGGAGCAGTTTACCGGCGGATTATATCACTCCTGGGCTGTTGATGAAAAATCTTTTCCGCAAGAACTGAGAATAACCGCAAAGGCCGGTGACGGAATTATAATGGCATTTACACACAAGAAATACGATTGCAAAGGATTGCAGTTTCATCCCGAATCGAATATGACGAGAGTAGGAGAGAAGATTTTGAGTAATTGGCTTAATTATTTAGGATGATTTTATTTTACTCCGCCTTATGCTTTATGAGTTTCACGAACTAATGAATTAGGCGGGATAATCCTGATTTAGTGTAACCCTTCCGGAATTTGTATCCTTTGTTAAAAGCTTAGTTGCACTTTTTCAATTATGCTATTGCATAATTCGGGTTCAACCTTTCAAGACTTCCGTGTGCAGGCCTGCTTCAACTTGAAAGATTTTTTATAACCAAATCCTTTCCTGTTACTATGGCATCTGGCACTCTTTGCCCTCATTACCAGTCCAATAGTCATTTTTATCCTTGTTGTCAATATTACCGTCCAAGTTAAAGTCACCCTGGTAATATCCCCATTCGCCGGCTTCAGTAGCCCAGGTTGTCTTGTCGTTGATGTTAATTAAGAAATCCGGTACTCCGTTTCCTGCTGCCATACCGAATATTCCGGCTGAAAGTTCATTATATCCCGTCAGTCCTCCATATACTTTGTCAGCTCCGGTCGAAAAATCATAAGAGTAATTTCCTCCTGATATTGTTACCGCGTTAGCCGATAGAATTTCAAGGTGATTTCTGTGTGAAATCACAACAAACAGATTTTGTGTAACAGAGCCGTTAAGCTGGAGATACGATACACCGTCCAAACCTCTTATACTTCCGTCCGAAAGGAGGAATGCCGCCTGCCTGCTTATCCTCGTTGAGGAGTTGGCTGATGTTGCATCCGCTGCATCCCTGAATTCGACCAATATCCAGTCAACCACGTTTGGCGGAACGATTGTAACCGTCTCTGTACCGGAATAATTCCAGGGAGAAACGGAATATGGTTGCGAAAGCGGGAATGCTGATAATCCCGATAACTTTTTATTCATTGCGGTTCCGTTAAACGGCCCTTCAAGGAAAACTTTAATATCAATACCCGGGGCATCCGACACATTAAGTGTTACGGGAATTGTTAGAGGTGAATCCGGGTCGTTACTGTTAATAACAATATCGGCCGTATATGTTCCGACTGTAAGGTTAGTTGCGTCAAACAGCAGCCCGACATCCACAGATGCTTTTGAATTGCCTTCGATGACTCCTGAACCGTTTGAGGTAATATGTAACCAGCCGCCACCTCCGAAATAATCCATCATCTCGGCAAAAACATTATCCCGGACGGTTGCATTCTCAAACATTGAAAATGAAACACCCGAATATACGACTTTGTGGTTCCCGGCATCTAACTGTGTAGCTGCAATACCGCCGGGTTCAGGAGTTATTACATTAAAAAGGTCATCGCCCGTATGATTTGTTATTCTTGCCGGTGTTACCGATGCCATATAAAAGACCTCTTCGATATCTATTGAATAGCCTTCGGCAAATGAACCTGCCACACCTGTCATATTACTTGTCCAGTAAATTTCAAGTGCTTCGAGGTCGGCATTTCGCATCCCAAGATAGTCATAGGCAAAAGTTCCCGGATTAAATGAAACAGGGCCCCCGTCTCCGTAATAGTTGATATATGACCATGACGCCAAAAACAGGTTGCCGCCGTTATTGAGATATGTTCCAAGGTTATTTTCGTCGTCAGGTGTCAGAACATCCTCTCCGTTAATCTCTCCGGTAAACCATATTACCAGGTCGTAATTTTGCAGTGTTGCAAGAGGAGGGCCATTATCCCACGGAACCCAAACCTTATAATATGTGTATGTGAAACCATTGTTTTCAAGCATTTCCTGATATGCACCCCATTCATCATAAGGATATTCCTCATCTCCAAAATAATCAAAATCACTCATATCCCTGTCAACTACGAGTATGCTAACATCGCTTTTATTTTCCGGATAAGAGACCGAACAAGAATAATTCATTTCTCCGGTTCCGGTATTTGAAACCGATAATATTGTGTTAAATGTACTTCCGGGTGGTAATGTTGTGTTGTATGTCAAAGGATTTGCCGAAGCTTCAATCCATTTTAATCCGATATTTTTTTGGTCGGAAAGCCCGGTAACCGGATAGTTGGTAATCGTGTCGTTTATATAGTCATTATGTGTTACCGTCAAATCATAAACTCCGACCGGAATGTTGTCTATTTCGTAAAAACCTGTTGCATCCGAGATATCCGAAAGTCCGCCTATTGAAACGGTTGCATTAGCAATCGGAGTTGAAGTCCCGAATTTTGTTATGTATCCGCTTATGCTCCCATGGGTATAATTATTTGTTATAGTAACGTAAACGGTAACATTTTCACCGGCATTGTGGGTAATAGCAATTTCTGATGTTTTTGAGGCAACCGTTAATGCGCCGGCATCAATGCTGAGAGTCACGTCTGTGGATTCTTTTGTGGTGCCATTGACGAAGCCGGTACGATTTCCGGTAATACTTAACCAGCTTTCAACTTCAAGAGCGAAAAACCTGTTATCCGGGTTTGCCTGTGTTACACCGCAAATAGTTAATGTGTTTTCAATAAAAGTATTTGATATGCAGATTCCGTTAGCCGATTGATAGGTGGAACCTTCAAGGTTAGGCAATAACCATGACAGCCCTGTAAATACTTCATTGTGGTAATCGTATTGATAAATTGTGTAATTCGGCTGACCGGCAAACCAAAGACAGTCGTTAATACTGTCGTAGGTAATATCTGAGAAATATGTACTTGTCGGATTATTCAAATGTGTTACCAAAGCTCCGGTTTCATCAAAAATAATGAAATCACTACCATTCTTAAATGTGATAAATCCAAGTCCTGGAATCCAACCTATCCCGACCGGCTCAAATATTTCATCGGGAAAGTCGGTAAAAAGTGTCGTTACTGAACCGTCGGCAGGATTAATCCTGTAGAAACCGTTCATATCATAACTGTAGAGAAATGTACCGTCAAAGGTCATTTTTTTCATTCCGAATGTCGAAGTTGTTCCCTGTGAATACTGGGTAATCAGATTTCCATCCCTGTCGAATTTATATAACTGATGATCGGCATTGCTTGCCACCCGGCCGGTAGCCCAGATATATGTCCCGTCAAATTCAGCTCCGTAAAGAACATCATCTCCCGAAGTCTCCTCAATATTTAAATCGGCAAGAATATCACCCAAAGGTGGTGCCACAAAACTTGTGTATGAAAGGGTTCCCGGGCCGTTATTTGTTATGGTGAAAGTTTCCGTTTTTATTTCATAAGGATCAATCTGGACATTTATTGAGGCAGGATTTACATCTATTTCCGCCCATTTCATTCCAATGTTTAATTGCGTTGTCTCACCGCAGGTAATAGTGGCCGGAATGGTGTCATTGAAGAAAGGATTTCCGTTTCCGTTTGAACTTCCATTTGCATCAACCGTCACATCATAATTACCTATTGGAATATTTTCGATTAGAAAATGTCCGTCTGATCCGGATAAAACCGAAAAATGTCCGATGTTAATCATTACATTTGCTACAGGTGTTGATGTTCCGTATTCCGTTACATAACCTTCAAGGTTTCCGAAAGCAGCATAATAAACGTACAGGTAGGGTTTGTTCGTTTCATTCCATCCGTGAAAGCGAATATAGCGTACCGCACTACCGTAATCGTTTGCAATACCCACGGTGAATTTGTCGGATGACAGGATTGAGTTCAGGTCTGATGAGGCATCTCCTCCGAGCATATATTGTCTCCAGTCAACAGGATAATTTATTATGGTTTCATCGTGATGGAAATAATATCCTGCACCTTGTTCCGCAATGATATCGCTGTGAAGATCGCTTGCACTCATTGTTACCGGATCACCGGATACCGGTGTTATGTACCAGTCGGGTTTATTTCTTTCATAAACATAACCGTTGAAACTTACTGCGTAAATGAAAGCTCCGTCAGGGATTCCGGATACGTCGAATGACATCCAGCCAGCTTCGGGAGTTGCTGCAATAGCAAGGCTGTTTTGCGTTTTTGCAGTTGTGTTTGTGGTTCCTGTCCAGTAATCTGAGTTTTGCGGATAGCAGACTGCGAGGTTGGAGGCATAGGGATGGATATTAAATATAGCTTCCTGTCCCAGTGTATATTCTTGCGATCCGGGTGTGAGGTCATCAAGGTAGTAATAACCGTTATAGCTTCCGCCCCAGCCCCAGTTCATATGATAATGATACAGGTCGCCAACCTTTTCAAAGCCGTCAAGATTCCAGGCATGACCTGTCCATGTTGAAGGGTTCCAGCCCCCGTAAATTATGGGATAGCCTTGCTCCAGATTATCAAGAATCATACTTCTCCATACCGTATCCTCAAAGTCAATTTTTTCCGCATAGAGAGCATCCTCATCATATTTGAAATAATTAACAAGTCCGTTGCGTGCTCCGTGGTAACCATCAAGGTTGGAACCCGATGAGGACGGTCCGTAATTCATTTCGACTGCAATTCCGCAATGATACATAAGTGTAGCAACATCGGTATTTGAAGATGATATTGATGCGGGCATATTGGCATAATTATATGTTGCATTTGCGAAATTTGCCGAAAGATAGCCGTACAGGTAGTGACTGTACCCATAAGAGCCTGTCCCATGTTCCGGATTGCTCCAGTATTTCATAACCTGAGCCATTGCAGTTGCAACACAACCTGCATAAGCGTGGCCGCCGGGGCCATTTGCATCTGCCGGACACATTTCATTGTATGGCCAGTTCTGGTTCCACTTTGTTGATAATAACGGCCCAATCAAATCTGCCGATTTTGAACCTTTAAAACTTTCTGGGGATACCGACAATCTTTGCCACTCTTCTTTTATCATTATATCCGGTTCCGTTTTTTTTACTTTGGCCTTAAATATCTGAGTCCGGTATTCAGTTAGAATCAACTCAAGCTGGGGAGGAATATCCTCAGCATTATATTCATTTTCAAAACTATAGCCAAGGATTGGTATTGCCACATCATCAGCCGATACAATCACAAATCCTTTAGCGGGTTTTGTAAAATTGAAGATGTAATAAACTATTTCAGATTTTTCTTTTACGAAAATTGTTTCTGAAATTTGCGGTGGTACAAGATTTGAGCCGTATCTTTCCGAATAAAGGTTAACAGCTGCATTTTTTGCGGTTTGAACTTTTATATTTGCCGAAAATAGATAAAATGGAAATAATAAAAACAAAACCACGCCGAAAAATAACGATTTGGAAGTTCTCATAATATCTGTTTTTAGGGTTGCTTTACAGTATCCGTATATATAGATACGATACAAAAATATGAAAAAATAATAGTATTGACAAATTTTATTA
>CAYOZZ010000416.1:0-5313 GCA_964408535.1 uncultured Bacteroidales bacterium
ATAAACAACAACTCCCTGTACTTGGGCAGCGGCCAGAGTTCATCATCAATCATAAGTTCTAACTTGTCAATGTGTCTTCTTATAATTTCAAGGTAGGGTAAAACATTCCTGTTGTAAGCCAATGCAGCTTCTTCGTCCTCAAGTTTGTTTGCTTTCTTTCTTTCGTCAAGCATCAGCGAAACCTGTGTTTTTATCTCCTCCACATGCTCCGATATCTCTTTGATTGTTTGCATCTGGTTTCTTGAGAGTTTTACAAAGGTTTTTGAATCCAGAACGTCTTTTAATCCTTTGACATTTTCAATTAAAGTATTTTGATATCTGATGGCAATCGGGATAATGTGATTCTTTGCCAAATCACCGAGAACACGTGATTCTATCTGAATCTTTTTTGTGTAATTTTCAAGCTGGATTTTATATCTTGCATCAAGTTCTCTTTCCGTCAGTATCTTACACTCTTCAAACAACTTAACTGTTCTTTTTGAAACTAACGCTTTAAGTGCTTCAGGGGTGTTTTTTACATTCGGCAATCCACGCTTTTCAGCTTCTGCCAGCCACTCTTCTCCATAGTTATTTCCCTCGAAGCGTATCTTTTTTGAATCCTTTATATACTGTTTTACCACCTGGAATATTGCATCATCCTTTCTAACGTTTTTCTGTATCAGACTGTCAACTTCCCGTTTAAACAGTTTAAGTTGATTTGCAACAATAGTATTCAAAGCCATCATCGGTCCGGCACAGTTTGCCGATGAGCCAACTGCCCTGAATTCAAACTTATTACCAGTAAAGGCAAACGGGGATGTACGGTTACGGTCGGTATTGTCAAGCAAAATTTCAGGTATTTTCGGGATGTTGATGTTCAGATTAAATCCGTTGGCATTGACCTTCCCTTTTTTAGTCTGTTTTTCAATAAGATTCAAAGTCTCTGTCAACTGTGTTCCTATAAAGGCTGAAATTATTGCGGGCGGAGCCTCATGAGCTCCAAGCCTGTGGTCATTTCCGGCCGAAGCGATATGTGCCCGCAAAATATCGGAATATTCTGACAATGCCTTTAAAACATTGACAAGAAATACCAAAAACCTGAAATTGGATGTAGATGTTTTTCCCGGCGACAGTAGGTTTATCCCGGTATTGGTGGCAAGCGACCAGTTGTTGTGTTTACCCGAACCGTTCACATCCTTGTATGGTTTTTCGTGTAAAAGAACCTGAAAGTTATGCTTACGGGCAATCTTTTCCATAAGGTGCATTAATAACTGGTTATGATCAACCGAGATATTTGTCTCCTCATAAACCGGAGCACACTCGAACTGATTTGGAGCAACTTCATTATGCCTTGTTTTAATAGGAATACCAAGCCTGTGCGACTCATATTCAAGCTCCTGCATAAAGACGAGAGCACTTTCGTGAATCGTTCCGAAATAATGATCCGACAATTGCTGGTCTTTTGCCGACGCATGTCCGAAAACAGTTCTGCCTGTAAGTGCAAGGTCGGGTCTTGCTTTAAATAATGCAGCATCAACAAGAAAATACTCCTGTTCCCAACCCAGAGTGGGATAAACTTTATTTATATTTCTGTCGAAATACTTGCAAACTGCTGTTGCAGCTTTATCAAGAGAAGCAATTGATTTAAGCAGCGGTGTTTTATAGTCCAAAGCCTCACCCGTATATGAAACAAAGATTGTCGGAATGCAAAGGGTATTCTCCATTATAAAAGCATAGGATGTCGGGTCCCATGCAGTATATCCGCGTGCTTCAAAAGTATTTCTTATCCCTCCGCTTGGGAAGCTCGAAGCATCCGGTTCCTGCTGAATAAGCTCATTTCCCTGAAAATTTTCAATTGCTTTTCCTCCTTCAACAGGAATGATAAAAGCATCATGTTTTTCAGCTGAAGAACCTGTCAACGGGTGAAACCAATGAGTATAATGAGTTGCTCCCTTGCTTATCGCCCAGGATTTTATTCCGGCAGCTATCTGGTCTGCTATTTTGCGTTCTATTGTCTCACCTTTTTCAATAGTGTTAATAAGTTTCTGGTATGCTTCGCGTGTAAGGTATTCCTGCATTGCCTCACGGTTAAAGGTCATTTCACCAAAATACTCGGAAACCTTTCTTGTGGGAAGTTTAAAATCACTTCTTTTACGGTTTAGTGTTGCTTCGAGTGCAATAAATCTAATGTTCGACATTTGCTTTATATGTTAAAAATTATTTCGCTTGATTAAAAGATGCAAAAATAAACAGAAGCAACCAAATCATCAGGGTAAAATATTATTATTTTTTAACAATCAAATAAAGGCCTGAGAATGTCAATAATCCGTTAACCACAAGCAGTTCAAACCCGAACTTATATCCGTTAAAAAGCTGTTCGGAAAATGCACTTAACAAATAGCAAATGACGGGTGATAAAACAGCAACAACGGGAACAAGTTTATCCTTAACTTTGTAGTTTGTAAACAATCCGAAAGAAAACATACCGAGCAGCGGTCCATAAGTATATCCTGCAATGGTAAACAGTTTTGCAATCACAGCCTGATCATTTATTTCGCGAAAAAGAATGACTGTTAACAGGACAATTAATGAAATGCCGAGATGGACATAAGTTCTGATTCTGATTTTCGTTTTTTCGGAAACATCCTTTCTTCTTTCCATTCCGAGAAAATCAACGCTAAAGGATGTAGTCAGAGCTGTAAGCGCACTGTCGGCACTCGAATATGCAGCAGCAATCAACCCTATTATGAATGTTATTCCGGCAAAAGCACCGAGGTGCTTAACTGCAATAGTGGGAAAAAGATTATCGGTCAGTTCAGGTATGGTTATTCCGGTTTTTTCAGCAAAAATGAATAATGAGGCTCCGAGAAACAAAAATATCAGGTTAACCGGAACCAGAACCCAGCTTAATGTGATTACATTTTTTTGAGAATCCTCTATGGTACGGCAACTGAGGTTTTTCTGCATCATATCCTGATCCAAACCCGTCATCACGATGGCTATAAAAGCTCCGCTTATGAATTGTTTTCCGAAAAAGAGTTTACTGTGCCAGTCGGTATAAACAATTTTTGAATAATTGCTGTCTGCCACCATATTCACAAGTGTACCGAAATCAATATTCAATGCCCTGACAATCAAAAAAACGGAAATTGCAACGGAAAGCAGCATAAAGGTAGTCTGAAGTGTGTCGGTCCACACGATAGTCTTTATTCCGCCCTTAAAAGTATATAACCATATTAAAACTATGAACAGGCTGATAGTGAAGGCGAACGGAATATTCCATTCATCAAAAACAAAAATCTGAAGTACATTCACAACAAGAAACATTCTGAATGAGGCTCCGATAATCCGTGAAAGTAAAAAATAGAAAGAGCCGGTTTTATATGACCAAAACCCGAATCTCATATTAAGATAGGTATATATTGAAGTGAGTTTCAGCTTATAATACATAGGCAACAGTACATAAGCAATTGTATAGTACCCGATAATATAACCAAACACAACCATCATATAAGAGAATTGCGTTTTGCCGACCCAGCCCGGAACTGAAATAAAAGTCACACCCGACAATGAAGCGCCAATCATACCGTAAGCAACAACAAACCACGGCGATTTTTTATTTCCGACAAAAAATGACTGATTATCGGCTTTGCGTGAAGTGACAAAGGATACGGCAAAAAGCAATACCGTATATGAAAGAAAATCCAGAAGTATTAAATGAGGCGACACAATAAATTTATTTACGTCTGTTAATCTGTAAGAATTTCGGCAAAACTTTTCAAATCCGGGAATACAAAATCAATCAGCTCCATATTTTGTTCGATGATTTCTTTATCATCATTTATAAAAACGGTTTTCATTCCCACGTTTTTCCCGAATTGCATATCGCTGATTGAATCCCCGGCCATTATTGACTTATCAAAGTCTATTGACGGAAAGTCAATTTTTGCTTTGCGGGCCAGACCCGGATTGGGTTTGCGAAATATGCTTTTCTCCTCGGCTTTGTACGGCGAATGGTATATTTTATTAATTCTTCCTCCCTTATATCCAATCTCTTCCGTCATTTTATCATGAATGCATTCAAGGTCCATCTCGGTCATTAACCCCTTCCCTATTCCCTGCTGGTTAGTAACGACAAAAATCTTTCCGAAGACATCAGTAAAAATGCTTATGGCATCAAGTACACCGGGAAGGAATTCAAACTCATCCCACTTCTTAATGTAATTACCGATAATACGTTTATTAATTACACCGTCACGGTCAAGAAACAGTGACCATTCTTTGTTAATGTTCAAATTCTTTAAAATCATCCTGTGCTTTTTTATAATCTTCGGGGACTCCTATATCCAAGAAATACTGATTGCATACCATACCGTGAAATTCGTATTCGGGATAGTACTTTTCAAGAAAATCCTTTTCAAAAGAAAATTTCTCAGGGAAATCAAACGATTCGAAAAATGCCTTGTTTATATAATAAACGCCGCCATTCACAAATCCTTTGCCTTTATTTTTCCCCTTTCCGGAAAAACCGGTAACCTTTCCATTATAATCAATCTTAACGGTTCCGTATCTGCTGATATCCGGTACTTCTTTCAGGACAACCATCACTTTCGATTTTTTTATCTGGTAAATCATAAGAAGTTTATCGAAACTGACTTTAAAATAGGTGTCACCGTTTAGGATAAGCACATTTCGCGCCACAACATATTCCATTGCTTTTTTTATTGCGCCTCCTGTGCCCAACGGTTCATCTTCTTCCGCATAAATTATTTTCAGGTCTTTATAATGATGACCGAAATGATCCATAATTAACTCTTTCTTATATCCGACGGCAAGAATAGCATTCTTAACTCCCCAATCCGAAAGATAGGTTAGCTGATACTCTAAAAAAGGTATTCCGTTAACAGGAGCCATTGACTTCGGCACGTCATCCACAACACTCTGAAGTCGTGTTCCAAGTCCTCCGGCAAGAATTATAGCATCTCTAATGAACATAACACTGATTTATTTGGAAGCAAAGATAAAATGTTATCAAGAAATCCTGTGTTTTTTTTATAAAATTTATCAATATGCATATTTTTATTTTAATATATGTATATCATAAATCGTTAAACTATCCTAACTTGAACCACAGATAATAAAATACTTAATTTTAATAAAGAGAAAAGGAAAAGAAATATTATGTCATCATATCACTTTATTTTATCATCTTTGTTCAGCCAATTACTCAAAATCTTCTCTCCTACTCTCGTCATATTCGATTCGGGATGAAACTGCAATCCTTTGCAATCGTATTTCTTGTGTGTAAATGCCATTATAATTCCGTCACCAGCC
>CAYOZZ010000417.1:0-5488 GCA_964408535.1 uncultured Bacteroidales bacterium
AACCTTCATCATAAATGGAAAGAAATAGGACCTGTACCACAGGATAAAAATGATGAAATCTGGGAACGATTCAAATCCATTACGGAAAAGATAAATGAACGGCGTCGCGAACATTATAGTAAATTGCAGGAGGAGCAAAAAAATAATCTTCTTGCCAAAACCGCTCTTTGTGAAAAAGCCGAAGAAATATTGAGTTTGGAGCTGAATACAATAAAAGAGTGGCAAGCTGAATCGGAAAAAATTTCGGAGTTGCTGAAAGTCTGGAAAACAATAGGAAGGGCTCCCCGGAAAAATAATGATGAAATCTGGGAAAGGTTCAAAACATCCCTTGATACTTTTTATTCAAATAAGAAGGAGTTTTTTCAAAAAATTAAGGAGGAGCAAATTAATAACTATAACTTAAAACTGGATATATGTGCTCAGGCCGAGAGTATGATGGATAGCACCGACTGGCGCAAAACTACCCGTGACCTTATTAATCTTCAGAAAGAATGGAAATCAATCGGGCCGGTTCCCCGTAAGCATTCCGATAAAATCTGGAAACGTTTTAGGGCTGCATGCGACACTTTCTTTAACAGAAAATCGGAATTTTTTGCAAATATTGATAAACATGAAGCGGAAAATAAAAAGCTGAAGGAAGAACTCATTGCTAAAGTTGAAAATTATGAGTTTGGAGATGATAAAAATGAAAATCTTAATATCCTTAAGGAGTTCCAGCGCGAATGGACTGGTATCGGACATGTCCCGATGAAAGATAAAGACCGCTTGCAATCTGAATTCAGAAAGGCTATCAATAAAAAACTTGATGAATTAAAAATCAGCCAGACTGAGATTCAGACGATGAATTACAAACAGCGTTTTGAAAATATTGAAAATAATCCTGATAAAAGACGGATTTTAAATAATGAGCGTCATTTTCTCGTTAATAAAAGCAAGAAACTTGAGGAAGAGATAAATCTTTGGGAGAATAACCTTGGTTTCCTCGCTGCATCAAAGAAAGCCTCGCTTTTAAAACAGGAGTTTGAGAAGAAAATCGAAAAGGCAAAAGCCGAGGTTGAGCTTCTGAAAGCTAAAATACGAATCATTGATAATGACCTCGGATAAAATGAAAAACCGTAATGCCTCCACATTACGGTTTTTTTCTTAAAATTTAATTCTGACCTGTGCTTTTAACTCCGACCTGTTATTCCCGTCTATAAGTTCGGGGCCGGAGCCGATAGAGCGCATATTACTGAAATATGTATTTGTAAATCTAAACCAAATAGTGACATTTTTGGCAGGTGCCAGTTTTAATAAGATGATAAACCGGCTCCCTTTGTAATAATATGCCGGAACCGAAAAAGCATAAAGTACATCGTTCTCGTAAGCATAAATTCGTTCATTATACGAATCGGTGTCGAACAGAGCATATCTGAGAACTACTGATAACCTGCCGTTAACGGGGCGCCAGGCTAAATCATGGTAAATAAGATAACCCGTCCCTCTGTAAACATCACTCTCCCTGTAGATTAAATACTCAATCCTGTCTTTCATTACAACTGTCGGCGATATCCGGTACCGGATGTTATATCTTACCGATGTTTTCTTTGTGTTAATGACATATAGTTGCCTGATCTTGTCATTCGGAGTGTTAATTTGTTTGTTTTTCTGTCTGAATCTAAGATACATTTCCACCAACCGAGATGGATTAAAATTTAGCTGAACAAGATTGTCGTTGCCTGTTGACGGACTGTTTACCCGGTAGCGGAGCCAGGGAAATCTAAAATTGTCAATGTATGCCGACAGAGTCCAGTTTTTATGTAATAAAATGTTAATTCCCGAATAAATTCCCTGTTCATTGAAGGTGTGACCCGACTCTGAGAAAGGATTGCTGAAAATATTATGATAATCCTTTGGGAAGTCTCTGTATAAAAGTGAAATACAGACTCTGTTATGAGGGTATGCAGTAATGCCGTAAAGTTGTGCAATTGCTCCGTTGTCGCTATATGCCGCTTCTCCGAATATGGTAACTTTTTGTGTCATATAATTGAAGTTTACTCCGGCATTGTATATTTGCGAACCGGTGAAGTCAAATTTATTGTAAGTTGACAGGTCTTTCAGGAAAGGATAGCTTAAGTGTGTTGTGAAAGCCGTGAATCCGAGCTTTAATCTTTTTGCTCTGTAAGTGAGATTGCCGCCGTAAGCTTTGAGGTTCAGAGCATCCTTTTTCCTGATTTCCGAAATTGTCCGGTGATATCCTGTTTCTGGAATTGTTGTTGCAATATTTTGGCCGTCGGGCATTGTGTCCTTTTCTGATATTCCTGCATCAATGTTATTACTCGAATAGAATCCGGTAATATCAAATTTTCCAAATCTGAATGTCGAAGCAACTCCCGAAAGATAACCGTTTTCGTCTGTTGAGGTGTATGGCCTTACACCGGAAGCAAACCTCTCGATGTTTGTTGCATCCGATGACTTACCGAATGCAAGCCCCGACCACATTGTGAGGCCCTGCCCGAATTTAAGTTGATAATTTCCTATTGTAAGTGCTTTTAAATGCCCGAATTCCGAAAGGCTGAAATGCAAACTGTAAAAATCAAATCCATTATGAATTTTAATGTTGAATAACCTTGCAACTGAGTCATTTACCGGGCTTTTGAGAAATGGTTCTCCCGCATCTTTCTCCATTGTTATACCAAAGTTTATTTTGTTGTGATAATTAAGCCCGTATCTGATATAAATTTTATCAGGACTGCCAAAATAGTATGAATTCGGACTTTGGCAAAATGCGGAGTCGGTTACTTCATTATATCCCTGCTGTTTTTGCAATACTCTTTGGTACCGGACAAACAACTCGCTTTTTAATGATTTCAATGTGGTTTTTAGCGTCGGTTTATATGTTGATTTAACTGTTCCGACAGTAATATATGGAAGGATTTTTAAAATTGTTTCTTTATCAAGACCGTCAATACCCTGAAGCTCATAAACTGAGACAAATTTCCCATAATTTTCTCTATAAGCCAGAATGTTATAAATTTGAATATTGTTAAGAAAGATTAACTTTTTGAGATCATCTGCTGTTGCCGAATTCAGATTCAGAGGATTTTCTTTATAATATTTAAGATCGGATAAAAGTTCAGTGTAGTCAAGCGAAACATCACTATTCTCTGCAATATTTTCCACTTTATCAATAAGGTCTGTCTCATCCGGTCTTATCTGCTTTTCAGGTTCCTGGGAATACAATGTGAAAGATATCAGAAAATGGGAAAACGGGATTATTAGAAATAATCTCAATGGATTTTCTGTGATATGTCTTTTTGTCTTCACGCTAATTAAACTTAATAATTGCCGATAGCGAAGGTGACCAACCCAAAATATTATGATATGATGAAGCAAAATCAATATCTAATTTCTCGAAATTCAGGCTAAATCCGAAAGTATATAATGATGCAATGCTGAATTTTGTGCTCCCGTTTTGTGAAGGGAGTGTCGAATAACCTGTCCTGACAGCAACGCGGTCGATTATCTGATATTCAATGCCTGCGCGTATTAAAGGTTTGAACTCCGAATTCTTTTCCGTTTCAAGAGTTATAAATAATTTTTTTGAAATATGGTATGCCGCACCAATTGTGAATACTGTAGGTACCCGTTCGTTAAATTCCTTTTGAATATAAACAGGAACGGGATTGAAGAGATGACCTCCGATTACAATATTTTCACCAACTGCTGCTTTAAATCCAAGCTCAAATGTAAAAAGGTTTTTATTTCCATAATCGTCTGCGATGTATGTTGATAAGTAGTCGAGCTGAACACCGGCCGAAAACGATTTTCCGAATTTCCGGCCATATCCGAGTCCTATTTTTTTCTCATTGTAGTTTGAATAACCGAACCAGGTTAAATTTAGTCCGAAAGTACCGGTTTTTGTCGGAAGTATAAATCCGCCCGCTGCAAGGCTCATTTCTTTGACAATAAAACGGTTTTCGTAATAAATTCCTGCCGCAAGTTTGTTGTAGTCGGAGAGAGAAGCCTGATTATTAAATCCTGACCAGAAACCGGACAGGGTAACGGAACTGCTTCCAAGACCCTTGGAGCGCGCACCAAGCACATTGTAGTGACCCGAATAACTACAAGTCGAAATAAAAACCAGAAATAAGGAGATGGTTACTTTCATTATTTCTATGATTTTATGAAGCCCAAATATACAATTTTTTTTGAAAAATGTTTATGAAATTGTTGATTGATTATCCGGTTTCGTATGATATAAGTATTGAGAAAAATATATTTGTTTTGTTAACAGCTTGATTATTAGTTAAAATATATTGCTTGGTATAGTGTTTGCTAATAAGTTTTTATCCTTATTAATTGAGAATTTTTATTGTGAATTCAGAAAGTGCCAAAAATATCAACATTGAGCAAAATACGGAAACAAATCCTTCAGGAGATTATTCGTTTGATAATTGCATTTGTAAAGTATTAATAATAGATACCGATTATCATTTTATGTCCGTACTTGCAAATTCATTAGAGTATTTTTCATTTAACGGTAAAAAGTTAAATATTCTTGAATCTTCATCTATTAGTGACGCAGAAAAAATTATTAATAATACGGACAATATAATTCTTATCATTTTTAATAAAATGGTTTTTGGGATAAACGGGCAAAGTGGTTTTATGAATTTGCTGAGAAAATATATTGATAAAAAAAACGGTAAGGTTATTTTTAGGTATAACGGAGCATCTCCAAAGCCATTTATAGAAATGACATCATCATCTTATAAAATCAACAGGCATTCTGAATTTGAATACGCTCGGGACAGGTTGATAGATCTTGTTCAAATGGCAATTGTTACTTATAGCAATGATAAATTCAAAGCAAAATATGACAAGAATGAAAATTCCACAAATATATTTAACTCAGATAATTCGGATAATACATTAAGCAAACAAACAGAAGTTAAAAGTGATAAAAGTTTTTTTTCTGTAGCAGATGACGATCTTTATGAAATGCTTGCTCATGGACTTAAAGGACCGATTGGCAATATTAAAGTATTGATGGAGGCATTAACTAGTGACCCGGATTTGTTTGATGAGGAAATTTCTCATAAATTATTGTCAAACGTAAGCACCTCAGCCGATTCGATGAATGAAATGATAGATAGTTTTCTGTTTTGGTCGCGGTTAAGAAAAAATGAACTTAATTTCAATCCGATAAGAATTAATGTAAAAAATCTTATTCTCGAGAATATAAATTTACTTAAAGGAACCGCTACCGAGAAAGATATTGAATTACAATTTGATATATCCAATGATGTCATAGCTTTTGCCGACGAGGTGATGATTACGACTGTGATCCGTAATCTCATCTACAATGCAATTAAATTTACAAACAGGGGAGGGCAGGTGCGAGCGATAGTCAGAGCCGAAGGTGAGCTGATTAAAATTACAATTAAGGATACAGGTGTTGGCATATCAGCTGATAATATAAAAAAAATATTTAATCCGGAAGCTC
>CAYOZZ010000418.1:0-3700 GCA_964408535.1 uncultured Bacteroidales bacterium
TTATTTAGAATTATTACAAATTTGTCGGATAATTACCTTTCACCTCAAAAATTCATACTTTTGGAAAGAATAAAACTTCCTTTACTATGGATTTAACTACCGAACAATCACGAAGAGACTTTTTACGAACCCTTGCTATCGGTGCAGGAGGAATGGCTGTAATGGGAAATTTCGGATTTATCTTTCCTCAGGAAATGCCCGACGGAGAAGTAAAAGCCATTGTTGTTGATTTTACAAAATGTGCAGGATGCCGAACCTGTGAAACCGTTTGCTCTGCCAACAATCACAAAGTTGAAGTTAACGGGGAATTGTTAAAAGGGCTTGGAAATCCCGATCTTTCAAATATTAAGGTATGGCATTACAATCCCGATGTTGACATACCGGTCACCTGCTTTTTATGTGAAGACTCGCCCTGCATCGAAGCCTGTCCGGTTGAACCCGATCCGGTTACAGGAAGAAAAGCACTCTATCGCGATGAAACTCTTCACACTATTATAAATGACCTCGATAGATGTATTGGCTGTGAGAAATGTTCAAAAGCCTGTCGCGAAAAGAGAGGGGGTGTGATATTTCCAAACAGGGAAACCGGAAAACCCGAACGGATGTGCACTCTTTGCGGAGGTGACCCTCAGTGTGTTAAGTATTGCCCTTACGGTGCTTTGCAATATCTGACAATCACTAACGATTTGCAATTAAGGAATACTTCACCTGACAATATTGCTGAGAAGATGATTGAGCATTTCTATCAGAATTAAACTTTTTTTGCAATTAGTTTATAAAAATATATACCTTTGGAATATGAATCTGCCTGTCGAAATAGAAAGTAAACGTTTTAAACTTTTTGAACTTTGCAATAAATACAAAGTCTTAAAATTGTTTGTCTTCGGGTCGGTATCTAAAGGAAATTTTGACCCTGAAACGAGTGATTTGGATTTAATTGTTGAAATGGAAGATCTTAATCCTGTTGAAAAAGGTGAGACCTTATTAAAGTTATGGTCTGAATTAGAACAACTTTTTAATCGTAGAGTTGACTTATTAACTGAAAAAAAAATAAAGAATCCATATTTAATAAAGGATATTGAAAATTCAAAATTATTGCTTTATGACAGCATTGATGATTCAATTGTCTGGGCAATAAAAGTAAATCATTTACCACTATTAAAAATGGAAGTTGACAAGCTAATAAATTCATAACCCGACTCTTATGAAAGGATACAACGGAATCATACTCGAAATAGACCTCACAAATGAAACAATAAATAAGAAGCAGATACCTGAGGATGACTTAAAGAATTATATTGGCGGCAGAGGACTTGGGATGAAACTTCTCTATGATAATTTGCCTGAGCCGGGGACAGACCCGTTATCTCCTGATAATCCTATTTTGTTTATGCCCGGACCGTTCAGCGGCTTTCCGATACCTTCATCATCAAGAACCTGTGTAGTTACCAAATCGCCGCGAACTTCCCCTTTAAACAAAAAATATGAGCACAGTTCAACCGTAAGTTACTCAAATATGGGCGGATTCGTTGGCCCTGAAATACGTTTTGCCGGTTACGACGGAATACTTGTTAAAGGAAAAGCCAAAAAACCGGTTTACATATTTATTGATGATGATAAAGTGGAAATAAAAAGTGCGGAAAGATATTGGGGAATGGGAACCGATAAGTTTGACAAGTATTTTGTCGAAGACCTTGGCGACAGGCGCTTTGAATATTTTTACATTGGCCCGGCAGGCGAAAACCTCGTTCCGTATGCTTCGGTTATTAATACTGCTGCCCGTGCTGCCGGACGCGGAGGAGTAGGTTGCGTTATGGGTTCAAAAAATCTGAAAGCGGTTGCTGTGAAAGGCTCAGGAATGCCACCGGTTGCAAATCATAAAAAATATCTTGAACTGCTTGAAAAGGCAAGACTCTCATTCAAAGAAGACTCCAATTCAAAAGCAAACTGGCGTGAATCGGGAACGGCTGGAGCTTTGGAATACTCTTCCGAAAAAGGTTCACAGGCAGTAAAAAATTACAGCGAAGGAACATTTGAAGGAATCGAAAAAATCGGTGCAAAAGCTTCGCGGGAGCAAATCTGGAAACGTGATTTTGCCTGCTTTTCCTGCGCACTCTCCTGCAAAAAAAGCGGTTATGCCAAAGGAGCATACGGTGTTATGGTCCACGATGCACCCGAATATGAGACAGGTACAATGCTCGGTGCTAACCTGATGATTGACGACCTGGACGGATTGTCGAAACTGATTTTTGTGGCGGATGATTACGGAATGGACATAATAAGTGCCGGAAACACAATCGGGTTTTTGATGGAGTGTTACGACAAAGGTCTTATTGACAAAGAGTTCCTTGATGGTATTGATTTGAAATGGGGAAGTGTGGATGCCTCTTTGCAAATGCTCCATAAAATTGGGAAAATGGAAGGAGTCGGCAAACTGGCAGCACAAGGGGTAAAACCGCTTGCCGAGAAAATAGGAAAAGGTTCGGAAAATTTTGCCATACAGGTCAAAGGTCACGAGTTGGCTGCATGGAACGTACCCGCACACGAAAAGACAGGAATATCGTATGTTACCGCAAACCGCGGTGCCTGCCATCTTAACGGTGGTGATATCAGCGAGCAGGACGGTATTGCGATGATGGACTCACTCGGAGCCTGCGCCTTTGCCGAAGGATGGTACAAGGATGAATTGCATTACCGCCATTTCTTGTCGGCTGTCACCGGAATTGAATGGAGTGAGGAGGAATTCGACAGAGCAGGCGAAAGAATATTTAATCTTGAAAAGATGATGAACTATCGCGAGGGCTTCGATAAAAACGACGACATCCTTCCCGAACGGTTTTACACTCACAAATTCACAACAGGCCCGAAAAAAGGTGCCATTGTTGACCGTAAAGAGTTTGCCGGCCGGCTTGAGAAATACTACGAAGAAAGAGGCTGGGATAAAAAAACCTCACGGCCTACTGATGAGAAACTGGAAGAGCTGGGGCTGGGGTATTTGGCTATATTTTAGATTTTGTTGAAATTTTTATTTTTCATTGATTAACAGAAAAATTGTATATTTGCAAATATGAAAAAAACAATTGACAATAAAGATCAAATATTGATGATGATCCGGAATAATCAAAAGAGAATTAGTGACTTTGGTGTTTCTAAGATTGGTTTGTTTGGTTCATTTGTCCGAAATGAACAAAATGAAGAATCTGATATTGATCTGATTGTTCAATTTGAACAAGGGAAAAAAAGCTATATGAAGTTTATCAACTTATCTGACTATTTAGAAAAACTGTTTGATAAAAAAGTTGATCTTCTGACAGATAAAGCAATAAGCCCGTATATGAAATCAAAAATTGAAAAAGAAGCTGTTTATGTCTCGTTCAATAATTGAATATTTTGAACATATTAACAATGAATTAACTTATCTTTTACAAAAATCTCAAGGATTAGATTTTGATTCATTCAGTAATGATGAGACGCTGAAAAGAGCATTTTCAAGAAGTCTTGAGATTGTCGGAGAAGCAGTGAAGAACATTCCGGAAGAAATTAGATTCAAATATCCCGAAGTTGAATGGCGTGCAATGGCTGGTATGAGGGACAAGCTAATCCATCATTATTTTGGTGTTGATTATGAATTAGTTTGGGATATTATTGAAAACGAGTTGGAAGAGTTAGATTTTCAGATAAAAAGGATCATTAAAGACGA
>CAYOZZ010000419.1:0-4815 GCA_964408535.1 uncultured Bacteroidales bacterium
CCTTCCTGTAATTCTATTTTATGATGCCATCCCAAAGCATGCAGTTTGCCAGGATCAGTCAGTTTTCTCGGTGTTCCGTCAGGTTTTGAAGGGTCGAATTTTATCTCACCTTTAAATCCCACTGTATCTTTTACAAGGTAAGCCAAATCCTTAATCCTGATTTCTTTACCTGTTCCGATATTAAGATGTGTATTACGGATTTCATTGTTTTCGATATTACTGACTCTGACCATATCGTCGAAGTCGGCATTCTCCATCAGGAAAACGCAGGCATCGGCCATATCTTCAGCCCAAAGAAACTCTCTGAACGGACTTCCGGTTCCCCATACATGCAGTTCCACCTGATTCCCGTTTCGCTTAATACCGAATTTTTCAAGATATTCGATAATTTCATTATTTGTCGCCGAATTTTCAATTGAGGAAGGATATTTGTCCAGGTCTTTCCTTATTGCCGTAAAGTCATTGTTCTCGAGACATTTGCAAAGATGCATTTTCCTTAAAAGTGCCGGAAGAACGTGAGAGTTCTCCAGATTGAAATTGTCGTTATATCCATACAGGTTTGTCGGCATCACCGAAATGTAGTTTGTTCCGTATTGCAAATTGTACGATTCGCACATTTTGATACCGGCAATCTTTGCAATGGCATAAGGTTCATTGGTGTATTCCAGGGTGTTTGTAAGAAGTTCATCTTCTTTCATCGGCTGATTTGCCATTTTCGGGTAGATACAGGTGCTTCCGAGAAACAACAATTTTTTTACATTATTCAGGTAACTTGAATGAATAACATTGCTCTGTATCATTATGTTTTCGTAGATAAACTGCGCCCTGTACGTATTATTTGCAAAAATACCACCCACTTTTGCAGCAGCAAGAAAAACATAATCGGGTTTTTGCTCCTCAAAGAACTCCTGCGTTGCTTTTTGGTCTCTCAGGTCAACCTCGGTATAATGTCTGAAAACGAAATTATGATATCCTTTGTTTTTTAATACTTTAACGATGCTGCTGCCGACAAGTCCGTCATGTCCGGCAACATATATTTTGCTGTCTTTATTCATTTATATATCTCCGCTTTTATTCAAAATAATTCATAATAGTATATCCGCCCTCTTTCAGGTATTTATCTTTTTCAACCTGTTTGATATCGGAGCTAATCATATCGCTGACAAGTCCCTGAAGGTCATACTCAGGTTCCCATCCCAGTTTGGATTTTGCTTTTGCCGGGTCACCTATCAATAGTTCGACCTCAGTAGGTCTGAAATATCTCGGGTCAATGCTCAGAATTTCCTTTCCGGTCTCAAGCCGGTATTTCGGGTTAGTGCATTTGGCAACATATCCCTTTTCATCAATTCCTTCTCCCCTGAATTCAATTTCAATCCCAAGCTCCGCAAAAGCAAGTCTGACAAACTCCCTTACTTCGGTAGTAACTCCGGTAGCAATGACATAATCATCGGGTTTATCCTGCTGAAGAATCAAATGCATAGCCCTGATATAGTCTTTTGCATGCCCCCAGTCACGTTTTGCCGAAAGGTTGCCAAGATAAATCTTCTCCTGTAACCCCATAGCAATCTTTGTTGCAGCCATTGTAATTTTACGTGTGACAAAAGTTTCCCCTCTGATTGGAGATTCATGATTAAACAGAATACCGTTTGTTGCAAACAGGTTGTATGCCTCGCGATAGTTCACGGTAATCCAGTATGCATAAAGCTTGGCAACGGCATAGGGACTTCGGGGATAGAAAGGAGTTTTTTCGGTTTGCGGAACCTCCTGAACCAGCCCGTATAACTCACTCGTGGAGGCCTGATAAAACCTTGTTTTTTCGGCAAGACCGAGAAACCTTATTGCTTCAAGCATTCTTAATGTTCCTATTCCGTCGGCATTTGCCGTATATTCCGGTGTATCGAAACTGACCTGAACGTGCGACATAGCCGCGAGATTGTATATTTCGTCAGGTTTTGTATCACTGATAATTCTGATAAGGTTCGTAGAATCGGTCAGGTCGCTGTAGTGTAGGAAGAAATCCCTGTTTTCAACGTGCGGGTCCTGATATAAATGGTCAATTCTGTCGGTATTAAAAAGAGAAGCCCTGCGCTTAAGCCCATGAACGATGTATCCTTTTTTTAACAGATACTCAGCAAGATAAGCTCCGTCTTGTCCGGTTATTCCGGTAATTAATGCAACTTTTTGTGACATATTTTGGTGTTTTTATTAAATTTGAATGTGGGCAAAAATAGTGTATAGTAAAGAACTATAAAATATTTTTTCCTTCACGGTAGTCCGAGACCATTTCAATTATCTCTTTTCCGTACTTTTTCAGTTTCTTTGACCCCATCCCTTTAATGGCTTTCAACTGCCTGTCATTGACCGGTAACAGTACGGCTATCTGCCGCAAAAGTTTCTGATGGGCAACATAATATAACGGTACTCCCTCTTCGTCTGCAATACGTTTTCTCCACTCTTGCAATGTTTTGTAAAGTTCTGGATGTTTGATGGTTGAGTCAGTTACCTCCACCTTTTGTTTAACTCTGATTCTTGCAGGTTTCAATGATGCTCTTGCCCTTACATCAAGATAGTCGTAAACCCTGAATTTTTTAATTGTCTCGTTCAGGCACTCGATTTTCACATACAACTCCTCGTTAATTTTTGATAATATCTCCTTTATTGATTTTCTTACACTTTTGTTGTCGGTTTCGAATACGGCCTCTTCAAGCGGGGCAACTATCTTCAGTTCTGTTTTTTCTTTAAAATATTCACCTGCTTTTTTTATCCTTTCCTGAAGTTCGTTATTTGTTTCCGCATCACCTCCGGTAAACAACAAATGGCGTATCTGCTTTGTAAACTTCCCTGAAACGTCAATAAGAGAAGATACTTCGGGAATGATTTTATCTATAGTTCCGGCAAGGTTACCTTCAACGACCGTCTTATTTTCCGAAATAATCTTCCTGCAACGGTTTAACTGATATGACAGAGGTTTGTAATTATAAAGTTCGGATAACAAATAGAGCTGGTAATCGAGTTTGGATTTGTCCAATTCCCGGTTATCGGGAGGATTATCTTCAATGTATCTGTTAAAAGACATAACCTGACGGTCGCATATAATTCCCCTGCCTGAAATTTTACTGCTCAGGATTAATCCTTCGAGTGATTTACAGCGGCTCAGGGCAACATAAATCTGTCCGTGTGCAAATGCTTTTTCGGCATCAATTATTGCTTTTTCAAAAGTTAACCCCTGACTTTTGTGGATTGTAATAGCCCATGCCAGCCTCAACGGATACTGTGTAAACGAGCCTGTTATTTCCTCCTCAATCTGTGCTGTCGAACTGTTGGCTGAGTATCTGATGTTTTCCCAGACCTCTCTGTGTAATACAATATGCTCATCGTCACCTTCACATTTCACTTCTATATCGCGTTTGTCAATTGACGTAATAATACCGATTTTTCCATTATAATAAAGCTTTTCAGGCGAACTGTCGTTTTTAATGAACATTACCTGCGCACCTTTCTTTAGTTTTAGCTCATATTCGGTCGGATAGCTGTATTCGGAAAACGAACCTTCAACATCGGCTATAAAGGTGTAGGTCTTTCCTTTTATTCTCGAAAGTTGTTCACTGTTAATTCTGTCGGCACTTGCATTATGTGTGGTTAGCGTTATGTACCCCTCTTCGGCATTGGAGCTTACTCCCGGTTTGTATCGTTTATTCAGTTCCTCCTTTGAAGATTCCGAAAGTTTGTCGTCACGAATTTCATTGAGTATTTTGATAAATTTGTCATCGCTTTGCCTGAAAATGAATTTAAGTTCAATATTTATCGGGTTTGATTCTTTCAAGGCTTTGCTGCTGAAAAAATAAACGGTATCATAGTATTGACGCAATAACTGCCATTCGTCATCTTTAACCACAGGTGCAAGTTGCTGGAGGTCACCTATCATAAGCAACTGAACACCACCGAAAGGGAGGTTTCTGTTCCGGTATTGCCGCAGCACGTCGTCAATGCCGTCGAGCAAATCGGCACGCACCATACTGATTTCGTCAATTACGAGCAGGTCGAGAGATTTTATTATTTTAATCTTCTTTTTGTTGAATTTTCTGACGCTGTCCGAATTGAGCAAAGGCTGTTTAATTCCTGAGACCCTTTCGGTTATCACAGGTCCGAAAGGCATCTGGAAAAATGAGTGTATTGTAACACCTTTGGCATTAATGGCTGCAACACCGGTGGGAGCAACAACAACCATACGCTTCCGCGAACTTTCACGAAGTGAATGCAGAAAAGTTGTTTTTCCGGTTCCGGCTTTTCCCGTCAGAAAAACGTTTCTGTTCGTAAATTCTACAAAGTTGTAGGCAAGGTCAAGTTCTTTATTGCTCTCTAATTTCATTTGCTGACAAAAATAGCAACAAATAACATTACTTGAAAAGATTACTTAAGAAATCATATTTTTTTATTGAAATGTCAAAATTTCGGGGTAAAATATTGTATGTGAAACAATAAACGGGACCAGCTAAATTGCACTAAACCGAGGTTATCCCGCCTAATCCATTAGTTCGTAAAACTCTGTTTGTCAGTTCTTTTTATTCCGTTTTTAAAATAGTTATTGTTTGTTACCAGAAAACTGCGTAAAGTACGACAAGTATTATCATAATGACATATGCACTTATGTTGAAAGTTTTTCCGGTTTTAAACGTTTCGGCAGTGAGCGGAATACCTTTCGGGTCATCAACATCATTTGATGATGTGAGACTGACACCTGCAATGACAACCATAGTCAACAGCAAGGTATATAACATCTGATCCATCCAGGGCATATCAATTACCGGAGTTTTC
>CAYOZZ010000420.1:0-3343 GCA_964408535.1 uncultured Bacteroidales bacterium
AAAGAGAACATAAAAATAATTATGGACTTGGATTAAAAGAATAAAGCACGACGGCTCAACAAATATAGGGCATGCCGCGATTAGTTGTAAAAATTAAAGTTAATACACAAGATAAAGTTTGTCGTAAATTGAAAAATAATCGTTTCAAACTACGGCACGCACCATATTACCACCGTTGAGCAGTATTATAGAAAATCGTATCATAACCGGATATTTCCGTATCATACCGTATCACAATTCGATTTATTTTTGTAAATTTGCGGTATCCCAACGGCAAACTACATCTTTTATGACAGTTTCCGCACACGGGCTGTTCGGGATTTCCGAATCCCGAATAAAATATTTACAGGATTTGAAATTTCCGGAAAAATCGGTTTATTTGCCTGAATATTGAAAAATTAGGAGGTTTTTAGACGGACTGTTACGCTAAAAACGAAGCTTCACCTGAAAGTGATATTGATGTAATGTTGATTTCGGATGTTTTTGACAAAAGGGACAGTAAGATAATCGGTAAAACCTGGCGATTAACGGCAATGGTTGACTCCAGAATTAAGCCATACCTTGTGGGAGAAAAAAGATTTCTTTCAGATGACGGTTCCCCGATAATAGAAATAGTTAAACAGGAAGGTGTAAAAATCCTCCCATAAGGTTCATATTTCTTTTTTTATTAGCGAGTGTCCACGCTTGCCTAATTATTTTTATTTATCAATGCAAGCGTGGACGCTTGCTCATTTAATGCGGTTTTATTCATATTTCAAGGCTTCTACGGGATTGGTGTATGAGGCTTTTATTGCCTGTGAAATAATTGTTGCGGCAGTTATTATCAAAGATAATACGAGGGCAACGGCAAAAAACCACCACACAATATTTATATGGAATGCAAATGTCAGCAACCATTTATCCATAAAATACCAGGCAACCGGCCAGGCTATCAGGTTTGCAATCAGAATTATCTTCGCAAAACCCACCGACAGAACCGAAAGAATATTTTTTGCCGTGGCGCCGAATACTTTTCTTATCCCTATTTCCTTTGTTCGCTGCTCGGTACTGAATGCCGCCTGACCATACAAACCGAGACAGGCAATAAATATTGATATTATTGCCAGATAGATGAAAGCCTTTGCTATCTGCCGCTCCATATTGTAATTTGCAACAATAACGTTATCAAGAAAATAGTAGCTGAACGGCTCGTTGTTTACAATTCCTGTCCAGGTATTTTCAAGGGCTTTTATTGTGCTCTCCCTGCTTTCAGGGTTTATTTTTACCGAAAGATAGTAGTAATAATCCCATGGTTTTATTGTAATTATGAGCGGTCCTATCTTATCGTGAAGTGAGGAGAAATTAAAATCTTTTACTACCCCTATCACTTTGTGCTTTCCTCCTCTTCTGATATATTTTCCGATGGGATTTTCCCATCCCAGTTGCTTTGCAAGGGTTTCGTTAATCAGGTATGCCGTTGAATCGGTACCATATTCCTGCGAAAAATTCCGTCCCTGAACAATTTTCAAATTCATCAGGTCGAGATAATCATAATCAACATCCATAACGTGAATCATAACGGAATTATCATAACCTTCAGGGAAATAGCCGTTCTTTGTCAGTCCGACTCCCGGATAAGATGTTGAGGCGGCTACACTCGTCACACCCGCAACATTCCTGAATTCATTTTTAATAACCATTGCTTTTTTCATTGCAGTTTCGCTGCCAAGTTCCACAAGCACCACATTCTCTTTGTCGAACCCAAGGCTTTTGCTGTTCAGAAAATCCAACTGACGAATTATTATTATTGTTGAAACAATCAGGACAACCGAAATAAAAAACTGAAAGGTTACCAGTACATTTCTCAAAACGGGCTTCCCTTTCATTGTATTAAAATAGCCTTTCAGAATTGCAACAGGCTGAAATCCCGACATATAAAAGGCCGGGAAACTGCCGGCTATGAGTCCGGCAAACAGAGTAACCGCCATTAAACTGAAAATCAAAACATAATTCGACTGTTTGAAGAAATCGAGATTTGCCGATATTAATCCGTTAAACCATGGCTGAACAAGTTCGATAATGAGAAGAGCTAAAATTAATGAGATTATTGAAATAAGGATTGATTCACCGAGAAATTGTGAGATTAGCTGACCTCTTGTGGCTCCCGTAACTTTGCGCATACCGACTTCCTTTGCTCTCTTCACGGAGCGGGCGGTTGACAAATTAATGAAGTTAATACAGGCAATCAGCAGGATAAAAACGGCAATACTTGCAAAAATATAGAGTCTGCTTAAGCTACCTTTTGTAGGCAAATCGTAATCGGCAACCGAATAGAGGTGAACATCTTTCAAAGGTTCGATAATCAAAGTTACAAACCAACCCACATCCCTGTATTCGCGGTTTATCTGCTCCTCCATAAATCGGGGAAATTTTGCTTCAAAATTTTCAATTGAAACGTTATTATTCAAAAGAAGATAAGTGTAATAATTGTAACCTCCGTCCCAGTTGAGATACATATTCGGCATTTTATAAAGGGTTGTAAACGAAAGCAATGCCCCGAATTTAAGCTGCGAATTTTCGGGTGGGTCTTCCACCACACCGGTAATCAGATAACTGTCGTTATTGTTGTATCTAACGGTTTGCCCGACAGGGTTTTCATCTCCGAACATTTTTTCAGCCGTTTTTTCGGTAAGCACTGCCGTAAAGGGTTCTTTCAACGCTGTCTTCGGATTGCCCGATATCAGCCTAAAAGAAAAAACAGTGAAAACGGAGGAGTCGGTGTAGCATATATTGTCAACTTTGTAACTTTTTTCGCCCTTATTAAAAAAACCGCCCACCGGGCTGGAGAAACGAACCGTATTTTTCACTTCGGCAAACTCTTTCACCATTGACGGCCCCACTGCCGCATTGGTGATTGCCGAGATACCTGATTCACCGTCTTTGCTTTCCTCTTTCAAAGCTACCCTGTAAATATTATCCCCGTTTTTATGGAAGTCGTCATAAGTAAGTTCATTATAAACATACATAAAGATTAAAATACTCAGGGCCATACCGAAGGCAAGTCCGAAAATATTTATCAGCGAGAAAGTTTTGTTTCTCAGCAAAGTTCTGAATGCTGTCGTTAAATAATTTTTAAACATTTTGATTCCGATTTTTATAATTTTGTATTTTTGTAAAAAACATAACTACAATGACACAATACATACTAACTCTGGCAGACAATAAAGTTTCTTCGGCATTTTTGGAGTTTGTAAAAAAACTTGATTTCGTCCACGGAGTCGAGGAGGTGGATGAAACCACAAAACCTTTAACCGCAGAAGACTGGAGTAAACCCGGACGTCCTGCAACAGATGAAGAGTTTGAG
>CAYOZZ010000421.1:0-6325 GCA_964408535.1 uncultured Bacteroidales bacterium
GAGAGAATATAATCATTTCAATGAAATTTATGCCTACAATATGTTATATGATGTCACCCCTACACAGGATGACGGTTATGTATGTATAGGCCGTTCAAACGAAGGATTTACGCAGGCAAATATGTGGGTACTAAAAGTTGACAATATGGGCTGCGACACACCGGGTTGCGCTACCGGTACGTTTGTTAAGGAGTTGCCTATACAGGCAGGAAGTGCCGGAGAGCTGGCAATATGGCCCAATCCTGCGAGAGAGGAGTTTCGGATAGCCCCCCCGGTCACCCCTGAAAGGGGGAAATCCGTCCGTATTGTTGTTTATAACTCTCAAGGAATCAGAGTAAAAGAGATAAAACCGGTTTGCAATAATGAGCCGGTATCGGTAAATACAAGAAATTGGCAGAAAGGGATATATTATATACGAATGAGTGCCGGCGGCAGGAGCTTGGGAAGCGGGAAGGTGGTGGTGGAATAGGCCTGTATTTCCATGCGTGGACGCTTGGAACATCGGCGAGGCGCAGAATGGAGAGACTGTTGAGAGGGTACTCCTGAATTTCCGGGTTAAAGTTTATCCCCCGGCGATAAAAGATAACCAAACAATAAACGACTGTCGCAATTGCAAGGAGATGACTCACAACTCTGCGAATAACTATCCCCTGAGTTGGTTATGACAATGTATTGATATCTTTCAAAACAAGTCCAACTGCCCGTCATCCTTTTTTACCTTCTTTTTGTATTGCTGCTTCGTCTGCTCCAGTAATTCCTTTTCAATACTATCAAGGAAATGGCTGCGTCCCGACTGTAAGGTTTTTCCCATTAAAAACCGTTTTTTGGCATAAGTCAGGAAAAGGTGTGTTTTAGCACGTGTCATTCCCACGTAAAGCAATCTTTTTTCTTCGTCAACATCTGCCTTTTTATCTTCAAAAAGTGAATATGGTATCAGTCCCTCTTCACACCCTGCAATAAAAACACAGTTAAACTCAAGTCCTTTTGATGAGTGTAGCGTCATCAGGTTTACGGCTTCAACTCCGGTTTTCCAGGTATCTATCGGATTTCTTAAAGCAATCTCCTTCAGGAATTTTCCGGTGTCATTTCCGTAATTTCCTGCCAGTTCTGTCAGTGCGGTGAAAGCAAGCGGGCTTTGCTCTTTCTCTTTCCCGAAAAATTTAGCTGTTATTAACTTAATTTTGTCACTAACGGATTTATTCTCAGTCTCATCCTTCATAGTCATCAGTTCCGTTTCACCAATCCGCCTCTCCTTTTCAATCCGTTCCTTAAAAATACCGGCTCCTTTATGGATGATTTTCAGGACATCAATAACGCTTTTAACAGGCTCCTGTCTGAAAAAGGGTTCTTCCCCGACTCTCTGATAGGGGATATTATGGTCTTTAAAGGCCTTTTCAATTGATTTCATCTGTTTTCCGGTTCGGCAAAGCACAGCAAAATCCGAAAAGCTGTTTATCTCTTTATCCTTGTGTCCTGCCGAAATATTGCTGTCCATTGAAAAGAACCCCACACCTCCAATCATCTCTTCAACCGTTCGTGCGATGAACTCCGCTTCACTTTTATCTGTCGGGTTTTCTGCAATTTTTATTTTTACTCCCTGCCGGATTCCTTCGAGGAAACCGCCCTGATTATCAATAATATTTCCTGATGCCTGAAGTATGGAGCCGGAGCAACGGTAACTTTTTTTCAGATTATAGATTGCTGCTTCCGGAAAATCCGATTTAAAACTCTCAATAAACCGTATGTCGGCACCCCTGAAACCGTATATTGCCTGATTGGGGTCGCCGATAACAAACAGGTTGGAGTTTTTATCCGGCATAAGTATCCTGATGAGCTGATATTGCAAATTATTCACATCCTGATATTCATCAACAAGCAGCCATTGAATTTTTTCCCTGTAATCGTTCAGAATATCTTCATTCTCATTCATAAGAGTTAAAGGCCACCTTATTAAATCGTCAAAATCAAAAGCATTTAATTCCGATAGAAACGATTCGTATTTACCTGCCAGGTTTTGCAATCTGCTATCTTCATCCTGAGAAATTTGCCGTTTGTGATTTGAAATGTATTTTATCACTTTTTGAATTTCGGATTTTTCGACTCCGATGCGGCGCATTATCTGTTTTTTGTCATCTTCATCAATGATAATAAAATCTTTCTTCCTTCCTGTTTTTTCAAACAAATTTTCCAGCACCGATAAGCCGAATGAATGGAATGTTCCGGCTTTTACCTTTACGGAGACTTCATTATCTTTCAGTAAATCCGACAATCTTTCGGTCATTTCGGTTGCTGCTTTGTTTGTGAAAGTTACCGCGAGTATATTCTCAGGACGAACCTTTTTGTCCTGAATAAGTTTTGCAATTCTGGTAGTAAGCACTTTTGTTTTTCCCGTACCCGGACCTGCAAGTATCAGTGCCGGCCCTTTATAATGGTTAACCGCCTCCTTTTGTTCGGGATTAAGATTGCCGGTAATATCCGGTATTGCCGAGAAAAGGTCGAAAACGGCGGGTTCGGAATTTTTCCGGAGAGCGGCTTTCTCCTTTTTCAGCTTTTGAAATTTCTTTATATCAAAGCTTATGAGCGGTCTGGGTTTATTAGATTGATGATACTGCTCTCCGGGTTCGTTCATAAAGAGTGCCTCCTGCATTGCTTCCTGAGGTTTTTCGCCCTCTCCGAAGACATTAATGATACCGAATTCACCGTCAAACCCCTCTTTAATAAAAACCTCCCTGTTGCGCATTCGCTCTATTGCCTCGCTGATAATATTTCCGGCTATTTGCCTGACTTTTTCGATGTCATAATTCAGAAGCAGGTTAAATTCGGTTTCCGCTTTACGAATCAGTGTGTCGTACTGTTTAGTAATCTTTTTGGATGCCGGACCGACACCTTCCAATTCCGAAAGCAACTCTTTCAAAGGAATAAGCGAGTGGAAAGGGTGTCTGTCGGGACGGGTTTCGATATCATCCCTGTCTGCGAGTTGAGCCACGCGGTTCAAAACACCTTCCGTCACTTTTTTGCCGCAGACGGGGCAAACCTCGTCATGTTCAAGTGTTTCTAACGGATTCCAGCAGACATTACATTTCCGGTGGCCGTCGTAATGATATTTACCCTCTTCAGGGAAAAAGTCAATTGTACCTGAAAACTTATCCCTGTCTCCGGTTTTCATAGCTTCAATTATTGCAGGATACGACAGTTCCGTATTAAAAATATTGGCATTTCTTCCCAGTTTTTCGGGAGAATGGGCGTCTGAGTTCGACAATAGAGTATATTGGTCGAGAGAGCTGACAAGCCAGTTCATTGCCGGGTCGGTCGAAAGACCTGTTTCCACGGCGAAGATATGCGGTGCAAGATCATCATAGCACTCCCGGATGGAGTCAAAGCCCGATTTTGAACCAAGTGCCGAGAACCAGGGCGTCCAGATATGTGCCGGAACAAAAAAGATATCTTCGGAGGCCTCAAGGCATATTTCGAGAAGGTCGCGCGAATCAAGTCCGAGGATGGGTCTTCCGTCGGAAGTTATGTTAAAACCGAGTCCCGAGAGTTTTGCCTGTATCTTTTCGGCAATCTCAAATGACGGAGCCATAACCACATTATGAACCTTGCGTACCTTTCCGGCTTTTTTGTAAACATTGCTGATTTCGGCAGTCAGCATAAACCTTACATCATCATCCGTTTGAAAGGGAACAGCCTTCTTAAACTCCTTTTTCACTCTGAATAAGCCTTCTCCTGCAGGCTCCAGCTTTTCCTTCAGTTCGGCAATCCAGCCCGGATGTGTAAAGTCACCCGTACCGACAACTCTAATCCCTTTTATTCTTGCCCAATAATCCAAAAACTCAGGCCGCAACTCTTTGCTTGTTGCTATAGAAAAATGAGAATGTATATGTAAATCGGCTATAAAACGCATTCCTGAAAATTTGGAGATAAAAATAGGTTATAAATTTGTATTGAAGTTAAAAAGTTTTTAACGGTTTTTTGAAATAACAGTAAAAAGTTGCTCTTTATCCGGATTTTGACTATTTTTGTCAAAAATATTTTTTCAAAATGCAAACAACAGGAGAATTGATAAGAATGTTAAGGAAGCAAAAAGGGTTACCATTACGAAAAGTTGCCGCCTTTCTTGATGTTGACCAGGCTGTTTTAAGCAAAATGGAGCGGGGATATCGAAATTTTAATAAGGAGCAAATAATTAAACTGGCAGAGCTTTTTAATTACGATAAAAAGGAGTTGTTAGTTAATTATCTTAGTGATAAAGTGTTAAGTGAAGTGGGTGACGACATTATTGCAAAAGAGGCACTAATGGTAGCCGAAGAAAAAATTGAATATAAGTTGTTTAAGAAAATAGACAGAGCAACAATTATAGAAAAGATAAGGAGGATAATTTCAGGGTTCTCAAAAGTTGAGAAAGCCTGGATTTACGGTTCGTTTTCGAGAAGGGATGATAATCCGAAAAGTGATATTGATATTGCAGTTAAGACGGATGACGGATTTACATATTTTGATTTGGCAGATATTAAGTATTCTCTTGAAAAAAGTGTAAAAAGAAAGATTGATATCGGATTTATTGATTCGTTCAAACCCGGAATTTATGAAAATTTAAAACCTGATTTAAAAATTATTTATGAAAGAGACGGGAAAAAGAAGCATGCAAAGACTATTGCATATTCGGAAAGCAATAGATGATATAGTCAAATTTACAGATAATGTTGAAAAAGATATATTTATATCTGATAATCTTCTTTCGAGTGCAGTTTTATATCAATTTAATGTTATCGGAGAAGCCATAATCTATGTTGACGAGTCAATACTTGGCAAATACAATTATCCTTGGCATAAAGTTCGGTCTTTTAGAAATTTAATTTCTCACGAATATTTTAATATAAAATTAGATGCTGTTTGGGGAATAATTAAAAATGACTTACCCGAATTACAATCTGTAATTGAAAAAAATACTCGAAAACGAGTTCCGATAGATTATACGGATTGATTAACATTAAAGAATTTCGTTTTTTAACCTTCAAATATTAAAAAAGTTAAGACCTTTGCCGCAATGAATGCACAAATACATTGCCCGGTGATTAAGTTAGTTGCCGGGATGGCAAAGAGGGAGTGAATAGGTGGGGAATTAGTGAATTAATGAATTGGGAAATACCGGTTCAACAAGTCAACCGGTTAAAATAACATTAAACACATGAAAATATTCGTATTAAACAGCGGCAGTTCTTCAATTAAGTATCAGCTGATACAGATGCCGGAGAAAGAGGTAATTGCAAAAGGACTGGTGGAAAAAATCGGTCTGGAAGGTTCGGCGGTCATCCATAAGGCAAACGAAATGGAGATAAAGTTTGAAAAGAAGATAAAAGACCATACCGAAGGCATAAAAACTGTTTTTGAAATACTTACCAACGATGAAACGGGAAGTCTGAAACACGTTGACGAGATAGAGGCTGTTGGTCACAGGGTTGTTCACGGAGGTGAGGATTTTAGCGGTAGCGTTTTGGTTGACGACAAAGTTATTAAAGCCCTGATTAAAAATATTGATCTTGCTCCGCTTCATAATCCGCCGAATCTTGAAGGTATTTACGCAATTAACAAATTGTTGCCGGAAGTGCCGCAGGTTGGAGTTTTTGATACGGCTTTTCACCAGACAATGCCCCGGCATTCATATATGTATGCCATTCCGTACAGGCTTTACGAAAATTATAAAATCCGCCGTTACGGCTTCCATGGAACAAGTCATAAATATGTCTCACACCGTGCCTGTGAAGTTCTCGGACTTGATTATGACAAAACGAAGATAATCACATGTCACCTTGGTAACGGCTCCTCCATTGCCGCAATTAAACACGGCAAATCGGTTGATACATCAATGGGTCTGACGCCCAACGAAGGACTGATAATGGGAACGAGAACAGGCGACATTGATGCAGGTGCTGTTCTTTTTATTCAGGATAAGGAAAAGCTTGATCTTAACGGGATGAACAAGCTTATCAATAAAGAGAGCGGTGTTTTCGGTATCTCGGGAGTATCACCGGATATGCGCGAGCTTGAGAATGCTGCTGAAAAAGGAAATGAGCGAGCACAACTGGCACTTGATATGTTCCACTATCGTATTCGTAAGTATATTGGCGCTTATGCTGCCGCAATGGGAGGAGTAGATTTGATTGTCTTCACCGGAGGTATCGGCGAAAATGCGGATTTAAGCAGAGAGGCTATTTGCAGGGACTTTGAGTTTCTCGGCCTTGAATTCGACAAATCAAAAAATAAAGGACTGCGTAGCAAGGAAGCTCTGATAAATGCAGATAATTCAAAAGTGAAAGTGATGGTT
>CAYOZZ010000422.1:0-8616 GCA_964408535.1 uncultured Bacteroidales bacterium
ATTTGCAAATCCTTATGTTGCTGCTGCTTATGGTTATATTGATGCCGTGATTGAGCCTTCTGAAACAAGGAATTTTTTGGTTCATGCTCTTGAAATTTCCGAGTCAAAACATGAACATATTCCCGATAAAAAACATGGTATCCCCCCATTTTAATAATGTATTATGAAAGAAAATGATGTACTAACTAAGAAAGTTAAAAAAGTGTCATACAAGTCGCTGCTCATCGAAAATATTAAGTACCGGACATTACTTACAAAGAAGTATCAGTCGCGGAAACCCTATGAGAAAAAAGACATAAAAAAAATCACTGCTTTTATTCCGGGAACAATAAAGAAAGTTTATGTAAAACCCGGTAAAAAGGTGAAAGAGGGTGATAAACTGCTGATACTTGAGGCTATGAAAATGAAAAACGAACTCCTTTCACCGACTCAGGGAACGGTTAAAACCGTGTTGGTTAAAAGTGGTGATATGGTTTCAAAAAGCCAGCTTCTTATTGAGTTTGAATAGCTGTCTTTGTTTTCCATACAAAATTTACTTAGTCTGTAATATTTGTGAATCCTGACGGTTTGAGTTTAAGCGCAATCTGTGTTTGTCAAAATTTTCCGGTTTAAATTAGGTTATTTGATGCTCGAAATTTATGTCAGGCACAATATTATATTATCTTTGCACCCAATTTTAAAAATAATCTTACGATGAAATCATCATTTTTAATTGTAGCATTTCTTGTATTATTGTTGCAGCATCCCGCTACGGCACAAACCGGTTCGGTTTCTGAAAAGGCGGAAGGGGAGGATATGCCTGTCGGAAAAGTCACACGGGAACGGTTACAGTCGGGAGAGTTCGGTAAATATTTTTCATATAATTACACAAATTACGCTCCTGATCAGCAAGTAATTGACGATCTGAAAAATAAAATATACAGCTACGATATTATAATTGTTCTCGGAACCTGGTGCTCTGACAGTCAAAGAGATGTGCCGCGTTTTTATAAAATACTGGATAAGCTGAAATACAATACAAATTCAATAAAAGTATATTGTGTTGACAGAGATAAAACTGCCGGGAATAATGATATTTCTGGCCTGAATATTGAACGGATACCGACATTCATTTTTATGAAAGATGGTGAGGAGAAAGGCAGGATTGTGGAGTCGCCGCAAGAGACACTTGAAAAGGATATGCTGGAGATATTGAATAATTAAATGCTGAATTTGAAAAAGAATATGGAATTATTTAAAACGAAAGGTGAGATTAGGGAATACCTGAAAGCGAAAAAAAAGGACGGAGTGGCAATAGGGTTTGTTCCGACAATGGGAGCGCTCCATGAGGGGCATCTTTCACTCTTCAGGGAAGCAAAGGATGAGAATGATATTGTTGTCGGAAGTATTTTTGTTAATCCGACTCAGTTCAATAATAGTTCGGATTTGGAAAATTATCCGAGGACTCTGGAAAAAGATTTGAAGATGCTTGAAGAGGAAGGTTGTGATGTTGTTTTCAACCCGACAGTCGAAGAGATGTATCCCGAACCTGATAATACGGAATTTGATTTTGGCGGACTGGATAAGGTTATGGAAGGGAAATTCAGACCCGGACATTTTAATGGTGTCGCTTCTGTTGTTAAGAAACTTTTTGAAATAGTCGAACCCGACAGGGCATATTTCGGGTTGAAAGACTATCAGCAACTTCTAATCATACATAAAATGATTAAAAGTTTCAACCTGCCGGTTGAGCTTGTGCCATGCCCAATCGTGAGAGAAAAAAACGGACTTGCAATGAGTTCCAGAAACGAATTGCTGTCAAAATCGGAAAGAAAGCAGGCATCATTGATATACAAAACTTTGAAATTTGTTAAGGTTCAGGCAGGATTTCAACCTATCCATGAGTTGAAAAATTATGTTGAGCGTGAGTTTAAACGTAAAAATATAAAGCTTGAATATTTCGAGATAGTTGATATGTACACACTTGAGCCGCTAAAAACATGGCTTGGAAGCAAGAATGTCATTGCCTGTATAGCCGCTTATGTTGGAAATGTTCGTTTAATTGACAATATTATTTTATTTTCGTAACTTTGCACCGTTATGCAAATTAAAGTTTTAAAATCTAAAATCCACAGGGCTACCGTAACGGAATCGGACTTGAATTACGTAGGTAGTATCGCCATTGACGAAGATATGATGGATGCCGTGAACCTTATTGAGAACGAGGTGGTGAGTATTTACAATATCACTAACGGTGAAAGACTGGAAACTTATGTAATAAAAGGGAAAAGAGGCTCGGGAATTATTTCGCTGAACGGTGCGGCAGCACGAAAGGTTGCTGTCGGCGATAAAGTGATAATAGTCTCCTATGCTTTGATGCCTTTTGAGGAAGCAAAAAGTTTCAAGCCGGTGATTGTATTCCCTGACGATAATAATAACCTAAAGTAATTCAGTTGAAAAAAGGTCTGTTAACAGCTGCCAAACTATTTTTCTTCCTCGGGATAGGGGTGTTCTTTATCTGGATATTTATGAGAAACATCTCACCGGAGGATAAAAAGGAGATTTTTTACACCTTTTTTCATGCAGACTATTACTGGATACTGGTTTCAATGGTAATCGGATTATTGAGCCACGTCAGCAGAACAATGCGCTGGATGATTCTTATGGAGCCGTTGGGGTATAAACCGAGATTCAAAAATGCTTTTTTCGGATTGATGGTAGGTTATCTTGCAAATCTTGCACTGCCACGGCTTGGTGAGGTCACAAGATGCGGAGTGCTGACAAGATATGAAAAAATCCCAATGCAAAAGTCCTTTGGAACAGTTGTTACCGAAAGGGCTATTGATATGATATCGTTATTAATCGTCTTCATACTCAATCTTATAATTAATCTTGATAAATTTGCAAAATTCAAAGAGACTTCAATTGCAAAAAATGCCATTGAAAAGTATCATAACCTCCAGCATCCCGGCAGGCTATATATTGTGACAGGTTTGGTAATAGTTGCTTTAATAGTTTTATTTATTAAATTCAGACATAAAATATCTCATTATAAGTTTTATAAAAGCATTAAAAGCATAATTATAGGTTTTATAGAAGGCCTGAAGTCACTTACGAAGATAAAGAAACCGTTCTGGTTCTTTTTTCATTCCGTTTTTATCTGGTTTATGTATCTGCTGATGGCCTGGGTGGTCTTTTTCAGTCTCCCCGAAACCGGTAACCTTGGGCTTAACGTTGCCCTTGCAGTATTAGCTTTTGGTTCCATTGGAATAATTGTGGTTCAGGGCGGAATAGGAATTTATCCCTGGATTGTGGCTGAAATACTTGTCATCTTTTACATCCCTCAAACAAAAGGTTATGCTATGGGGTGGCTGCTCTGGACGGGACAAACCCTGATGATTATTGTGTCGGGTCTTGTTTCTATGATTATTTTACCTTTAATAAACAGTAAGAAAAATGGAGATGCTCTCAATCCTGAAACGGAAAATATTAAATAGCGATGGGTTAAAATCGCAACTTGCTGTCTGGCGTTTTCAGAATAAAAAGATAGTTTTCACAAACGGCTGTTTCGACATTATTCATGCCGGTCATATTGATTACCTCTCAAAAGCAAAGGACCTTGGAGATAAACTTTTTATCGGGCTTAATACTGATGACTCCGTCAGGAGACTGAAAGGAGAAAACAGGCCGGTTAATGATGAAAATGCAAGGGCAATAATTCTTGCCGCTTTGCAGTTTGTTGATGCTGTTGTTTTGTTTGATGAAGATACACCATATGAACTGATAAAAACGGTTCAGCCTGATATTCTTGTGAAAGGGAGCGATTACAAACCTGAAGATATTGTCGGTGCCGATATCGTTCTCGCAAAAGGAGGGGAGATAAAGACAATTGATTTTTTGGAAGGCTATTCTACGAGCAGTATTATTGAGAGAATCAGGGAGTAGCCTTGGCAGTCGGTATCCGGTTGTCACGGTCGCATAGTAGCTTTTTCGTCCACATCATTATCCATTCTAATCAAAAGGAAATTTGCCGGTGTTAATTACCTCTTTCGGTTACCGGTTGCCCTGCAAACGCAATTCAACCATTCCTGCATTTTCTCACTAAATCATTTCCCCGATTTTTCTTACTTTTGTACTGTTTAATTACGGATAACAAAAGACAATTATGGCTAAAGCAAAAACCGTCTATTTCTGTCAGAACTGCGGTGCACAGTCGGCAAAATGGATTGGCCGGTGTCCGGCTTGCGGTGAATGGAATACTTATGTTGAGGAGGTTATACAGTCGGATAAGGGGAAAAACAAATCTCCGGTTGCAACACAAAAAGTTGCCTCCAAACCAAAAAGGATTTCGGAAATAGAATCGGGAACAGAACACAGAATTAATACTCATAATAATGAGCTTAACAGGGTTCTCGGGGGCGGTTTGGTTGCCGGGTCATTGATACTTGTAGGAGGTGAACCCGGAATAGGGAAATCAACTCTTATGCTTCAGATAGCACTTAACCTGAAAGGGCTGAAAGTCCTGTACATAACAGGTGAGGAGAGCGAGCAGCAGATAAAAATGAGAGCGGAACGAATAGGGATGAACAATCCGGAGTGTTATATACTTGCCGAAACCCATACACAAAGTATTTTTCAGCATATTGAGAAACTTCTTCCGAACCTTGTTATAATTGACTCTATTCAAACAACTTATACCGATATTATTGATTCCTCAGCCGGTAGTATTTCACAAATAAGAGAGACGGCCGGGGAGTTTCAGAAATACTCAAAACTGACCAACACCCCGGTAATTCTTATCGGACATATTACCAAAGAAGGGTCGCTTGCCGGTCCGAAAGTACTTGAACATATGGTTGATACGGTTTTGCAGTTTGAGGGTGACAGAAACTACGGTTACAGGATTTTACGTTCAACAAAAAACCGTTTCGGCTCCACATCCGAACTCGGTATTTACGAGATGCAGGGAACAGGGCTCCGGGAGGTGGAAAATCCGTCTGAGATTTTGCTTTCGCACCGTGATGAAAATCTGAGTGGTATTGCCATTGCGGCAATGGTGGAAGGAATGAGACCTATGATGATTGAGACTCAGGCTCTTGTAAGCTCGGCAGCTTACGGAACTCCTCAGCGTTCGGCAACAGGATATGATATTCGCAGACTGAATATGCTGCTCGCCGTTCTCGAAAAAAGAAGCGGATTCAGACTTGGGACTAAAGATGTTTTTCTGAATATTGCCGGCGGACTTAAAGTTGACGACCCTGCAATTGACCTTGCAATCGTAAGTGCAGTCCTCTCATCAAATGAAGATATTCCGATTGATCAAAAAGTCTGTTTTGCGGCAGAAGTTGGACTTTCAGGAGAAATAAGACCCGTTAACAGAATTGACCAGCGAATTGCAGAAGCCGACAAGCTTGGTTTCGGACAAATATTTATCTCAAAATATAATCTAAAAGGGATAGATGCAAAAAAATACAAATTGCAGATTGTTGCAGTGGGAAAGATTGAAGAGGTATTTGGGAAGCTGTTTGGGTAGGTGAATGGGGTATGAGTTATGAGTTATGGGTTAAGGGTTTGTCAGTTCATAAAATAGGTTTACACTAAGTTTGGTTGAAAACTAATAAATCTGGTGTATGAAAAAACAGAGAAAAACACAGAGGACATTCAGTACAGCCTTCAAATGAGAAAGGCAAAACTGATAGAACAGGGAAAAGTTAGTGTAAAATACTACTCCAAATCACTTTACATTATCCCCGTATTCAGGATGTTTTCTTACAAAAGTCCTTACTGCCGAGCAGGCGGGAACGAATTTCATATTATTAGATATTGCGTAATCAAGCCCCTCTTTTATTATCTTCATTGCAAGCCCGCGTCCGCGCAATGACGGTGGTACGTAAGTGTGATAAAAGACCATAGTGTCATCACCCTCAATCATATATTCAAGGTGGCACTCCTGACCTTCAACAATAGTGTAAAATTTATTGTTTTCGTGAATTACTTCATTTTTCATTTATATACTGTTTCTTATATTGTCAACATCTCATCTGCTTTCAAAGGTGGCAAGTTTTATATTGTATTTTTCTTCCATAAACTTAAACCACCAATACAACTCATAGTCAACATCAAGTCCGTAATCAGTACTCAAATCATAGTTGATTATAAAGTCGTATGGTTCGGCATATCCCCGGGTTGTCGCCCTGAAATTCCATTCGTTTACATAAATCTTATTCCAGTTTCTGTAAAATGTGTGCGAATGATACCATTTCGGCTTTCTGTTTGTTGCAAACCAGGATGTAAATCCTGGATCAAAAACCACCAGTTCATATTCGGTAGAATCTTTTGAACTTTGAGCCTTGATATCCTTTATGCTTTCAACGTCTTTAGTTGAGGAGCAGGCTATAACAAAAAGCAGTACCGGTATTAATAACAGATTTCGTTTCATAGCCCTTATTTTTTATGTCATCAGAAAAATAACGAAATATTACCCGCTTTTGTTTTATGGAATTTCAAATCCGAATAAATCCAACAACTCATCCTCGGTATATTCCTCAACAGTTAATTTTTTCATATAAACTGTTTCCAAAGGTTTGTCAAGGCTGTCAACGGCAACCTGCGAAATTGCAAAGGCAGCATCCATTCCGGAGAATACATATCCGAATATTGTGTAATTATAATCCAGAAATGACTCGCCGTCGGGGTCGGTTACAATATAAAACTGCGAACCGTTGGAATCCCTGTCAGGATTAATATTATCAGGCAGGCGTGCTGCGCCCACTGCTCCGTAAACGTGATGTAATGAAGAGTCAATTTCAGCGGGTATTGTATAACCTGGTCCACCGTAACCTGTTCCTTCGGGGTCGCCGCCTTGTATAACAAAGTCATACACAACCCGGTGGAAGATAAGGCTGTCGTAAAAGCCCATACCCGTAAGGTTCAGGAAGTTTGCTTTATGGTTTGGCGTTTCGTTGTAAAGCCATATCATCATATCTCCGAAATCTGTTTCCAGTTTCACAACCTTGTATTTCCCCTGTATGACCGATAATGTGGCAGTTGCACTTGCAGTACCACCCTTCCCGTCATCAACAGTAGCTGTTACGGTATAGGACCCCGGCTGGCCGGCCGACATCCATACTGCGGCAGGTCCGTTTCCGGTGATAACCCCGCCAGTCACAGTATAGCTGTAGCTGAGCAAATCCCCGTCGGGATCGGAAGCGGTAACCGTAACGGCAACGTTAGTGTTTGTTTCTGTTTGTGTCGGACTGACTGTTATCTGACTGATTGTCGGATCGCTGTTTTTATCATCATCCTTTTTACAGGATATAATTGCGGTAATTATAAAAACCGATAGCAATAAAATTTTTGTAAAATTACTCATATATCATTATATTATTTAACAGTGTAAAAATACAATATTTTTTTATAAATAATCTCAAAATACGATTTACAAAATTCAATTATTGAAATTTTAGACTATTTTTGTAAAATATGACAACATTAAATGTATTTTGGGATGAAAGTATTTATTGTAATTTTTGCTATTGTAATTACCAGTCTTATGATTTTAAAACCGGCATCGGCACAACTATCTGCAAAAATTGAGTCTGATACTGTTGTAACAAACCTTTTGCAACTTGAAGAGGATGTTAACAGAATGGAAGCAGTTAGTCCAAACATCAAAAAGGATAATGCAGCGAGGATTGTTTGGGCTAATCCCGACAAAAAGGAGAAGACGGAATATGTTTTGGTTTATATCCATGGCTTTTCGGCGAGCTGGATGGAAGGTTATCCTGTAAATTTTGATTTTGCTAAACGTTACGGTTGTAATATGTATCTTGCCAGGCTTTACGGTCATGGGATTGATACTACAGAGGCGCTGGTTGACCTTACTCCTGAGAACTACCTTGAAACTGCAAAGAAAGCCGTTGCTATCGGGAGGCAACTCGGAGAGAAAGTAATCCTGATGAGCACTTCGACGGGAGGAACACTTTCACTTGCAATTGCTGCTGAAAATCCTTGGATTTACGGTTTAATTCTCTACTCTCCCAATATTGATGTTGTTGACAGCAAGTCGGCAAACTTTCTCACAAAGCCTTGCGGACTTTGGCTCGGTAAGCTGTTCCATGGAAAGTATATGGTTTATGACGATCCGCCGGAAGTTCAGAAGTACTGGCAGTCGAAATACAGGCTTGAGGCTGTCAGGGCAATGAAAAGACTTGTGAATGCAACGATGACCCGTGAAACCTTTGAAAAGATACACCAACCTTTGTTTGTAGGATATTATTATAAAGATGATGAGCATCAGGATCCTACGGTTTCGGTACCGAGGATACTTGAAATGTTCGATCAGATATCAACACCTGAGTCTAAAAAATGGAAAGTTGCATTTCCCGATGCGGGTGTTCATCCTATAGCATCCGGAATATTATCAAAAGATGTTAAGGGTGTCGAGAAGAAAACCTTTGAATTTGCTGAGGAAGTATTGGGAATGAGTCCTGTCGAAAAGTAATGCCGGCCACATTCAAAGTCAAAATGCATTTCAATCGCCTGCTGTTTTATTTTAGTAAACAGACCTCCTAAAAATGGTACAGGACGCTAAAAAGCGTCCTTATGTACCAAAACCCCGAAATCTGAAAAAGCTAT
>CAYOZZ010000423.1:0-5368 GCA_964408535.1 uncultured Bacteroidales bacterium
AGAAAGTACGGGTGCCACAGTTACCCAATTTGGATATTCAACAAACGAAAACGGCAGGTATAGTAATACCGCCTTTGTACTGCCAATCGGCCTCGGATTCGATTATAAGATTAATGACCGGTGGTTTGTTAATTTTGAATCTGTACTTAGATTTACAAATGTTGATAATATTGATGCAAAGGAAAGTGGTAATCATCACGATGCATATTACTATACATCCGTCGGACTTTCATACAATTTTGATTTTAAACCAAAGGTTAACAGAAAGATAATGCCACAACGTCCTGTTGTTGCCGAAATACCTCCGCCGGCTGTGCAACCGCCAAAAGAAGAAGATCCGGTATCATTTAAATATCTTATTCCCCAAAAAGTAAAAACATTCGACACGCTGACAATTCATAGTGCAATAAATACAGGTAATTACAGAGGACGGGCAGAACTTACCCAGATACTGCCTGTCGGGTTTGAACTGCTTGACACAATTGCAGGAGGAACAAAAGCAGATTACAGAAACTATACGCTAAATATGTTCTGGGATAAACTTCCTGAAGATTCAATAATCAACATAAGCTATAAAGTACTGATTGACAGAATATACGGACTATTGCCAATAGTAAGTCTTTTCTATCTTGAAGAAACGGGAAAAGAATACAAATTTACAACTTCAATAACTGTGGAGAAAGCTGAACCTCCTTCAAACACTTATGCAAGTAATACGGGAGATAAAAAAATATCTGAACCGGCTAATGATAACAAAACTGAAAAATCACAAAATATAAAGTTCAAAATCCAAATACGTGCCGAGAAAAACAACAGGATACCGGCTCAACGCCTCGCAAGCAAATATCATATATCCGAACAAATAACGGAAGATCATTATGATGAGTGGTATCGCTACTCGGTAGGCTCATTTTCCACTTATGATGAAGCAAAGGAATATCGTGATAAAGTCAGAAAGGAATACAATATTAAAGATGCATTTATCGTAGCCTATTTAAATGGTACAAGGCTTAATTCACTTAGCGAACTGAATCAAATAGCACCGGACAAAATACCCGGACAGAAACATAAACAACCTGTCAAACAGAATATTACTCCGGAATTTAATATGGGCCGTACTTACCGTGTTCAGATTTATGCTGTAAAAAACGGTAGTGTTGACATCTCCGTCCTCCGGAAAGCATACAATATTGACGAAGATATAAATGAAGAGAAATCATTCCAATGGAGCAGATATACTGTCGGCAATTTTAAAACATTTACCGAAGCCAACCAACTAAGGAAAAAAATGGCGGAAAAAGGCTTGAAAGGAGCTTTTGTCGTTAAATATGAAAACGGAAAAAGAGTGATAATTGACGAACTGGATTATTAGAATCCTCAAAACGGAAACAACGGCGGATTATTAAGCGTTTTTTTGCTCCTTACAATCAACTAACAATAAAAGTGACATATCCAAACATTTAGACTACCTTTGCCGCATATTAAAGAATATATGACATTTAACGATTTAAGAATTACAGAACCCATCCTGAAAGCACTCAAAGCTGAAGGTTACACTCACCCTACACCAATCCAGGAACAATCAATTCCAATACTGCTACGCAGAAAGGACTTACTCGGCAGCGCACAAACAGGTACGGGCAAGACAGCTGCTTTTGCAATACCAATTCTTCAGCATCTCTATCTTGACCGGCAACGAAATAGTGGCCCATCCAAGATAAGAGTACTCGTTGTTACACCAACACGTGAACTGGCAATCCAGATAGGAGACAGCTTTTCGGCTTACGGAAAATTTACCGGAATTAAAAATACGGTTATTTTCGGCGGAGTGAAACAAGGCAAGCAAACACAGGCACTAAACAATGGTATTGAAGTCCTTATTGCAACACCGGGGCGGCTACTCGACCTGATGAATCAGGGCTTTATCAATTTGAAGGATATCAGATACTTTGTTCTGGATGAAGCTGACCGGATGCTTGATATGGGTTTCATACACGACATTCGCAAGATAATTGCCAAATTACCGGCAAAACGACAGTCCCTGTTTTTTTCGGCAACTATGCCTCCGAATATCGTGACTCTCTCAAGAAAAATTCTGAATAATCCTGAATATGTTGCTGTGAAACCGGAGCAGACAACTGCTGAAAAGGTAGATCAGTCAGTATATTTCATAAGTAAAAAAGGTAAAATAAAGTTATTGGTTCATCTTTTACAAACAGAGCCGGTTGAATCCGCATTGATCTTCTCAAGAACAAAACATGGTGCTAACAAAATTGTTAAGTTGCTGGGAAGAGCAGATATCAGTGCCGATGCAATCCACGGCAATAAATCCCAGGGTGCCCGGCAATTAGCACTAAGCAATTTCAAAAGTGGTCACACAAAAGTCCTTGTTGCAACTGATATTGCCGCACGCGGTATTGATGTAGAGGAATTGTCGCACGTGATAAACTATGACCTGCCAAACATCCCGGAGACTTACGTACATCGTATTGGCAGGACCGGCCGGGCAGGAGCCAGTGGAATCGCGCTTTCATTTTGTGATACGGAGGAAAAGGCGTATTTACTTGACATCCAAAAGCTGATTAATCAGAAAATTCCTGTAATAGCTGAACATCCGTTTCTTAATTGTTGTGATGAAGATTCATCAAAAAATCCTGAGAAGCCACAAAGGCAACAGCAACGAGCGAGATTCAAAAAACCGGCTAATACCGGAGGCAGCAACAGTCGAAACAAGCGCCGCAGAACCTATTTGCAAAAATGATACCGGCAGAGCATTCTCTAATTACAAAAATCTATTACACATTCCAAAAATTCATCAGGATTCTCCATATGAATAGAGTGTGCGACCTTTGAAATTGTTATTGTTTGTGCCCCCGGAATGCGCTCGAATAGTTTTACGTTATCCGATGGTGAAAACAGAATATCTTTTTCACCGTAAATAATTAAAGTCTGTGCCTGAATCATATTTAATTCTGAAACACAATCAAATGAAGAAATAGCTTTAACCTGATTCTCAAATGACTCATCTGACTGGGGGTAGGGATAATTAACTGACATATTTATTACCTGCGTAAGCATCTCTTTATTCTCAAAAAAATCAGATGAGAAAACCCAGTAAAAAATATTTTTAAACCATAAGAATTTATCCATCCCGGTCTTTAAATATGAAACCCAGTCATTAAGCAACTCAGCATTCCGTTTATTCATTCTCGGTGTTGTAGCCTCCAGGATAAGTTTATCAACCATACCGGGATACCTGATTGCCATATCCATAGCTATCATCCCTCCCATCGAATGGCCAAGCAGATAAACAGATGACAATTTTAAATGCCTTATTAATTTAATACAATCATCTGCCATTGCTCGAACTGAAATATCCGAATTATCTTTGGACGAGCGCCCCAATCCCCTGCTATCAAAAATTATTACCCGAAAATATTTTGATAATTTATCAATAACCGGCAACCAACTTTGCGAATCGGAAGCCAAACCTGCAATTAATACTAACGGTTTACCCTTTCCATATTCTTCAAAATAGATGCTGCTACTTTCAATATCTAAATATGCCATACTCCTGAGACTTAATAATTCAGCTTGCAAGATACAATAAATAAATAATAGTGTTTTTTATTGCCACCAAAACTCAAAACGCGAAAGATCGGCAAAACCCATAGGCTTGATGCAAGAAAAAGCAGAGGATACCCTGCGGATATCTGGTCCGGGATTCGGAAATCCCGAACAGTCCGGAAAATCGGATTTTGATTCAATATTATCGGGTGTTCGACAAATTGCACAATCATACAATGTTTATCTACGGTACTATGTTAACATTGCAACTGACTAATGACCATAATGTCGAATTTACGACGCATTTATAATGTACTGTTGGGATGGACTATTAGCTTCCTCGGATATGGCAGGCGCCGTAGGTGCGGTATTATCATTGACCAAATTCAGATATTGCAATTTGTCGTGCACCCAATCAATCCAATTTGTATCTTTGCAGCCTGACTAAAATCTAAATATGAAAACACTTATAGAATTTATAAACGAAGAACAGGCTCACATTCCAAATGCTACCGGAGAATTTTCCAGGTTGCTAAATGACATTACAATTGCTGCAAAAATCGTAAACCGCGAGATAAATAAAGCCGGGCTTGGCGACATAATGGGATACGAAGGGAAACAGAACGTTCAGGGTGAAGACCAGAAAAAGTTAGATGTTTTTGCAAATGAGCAGTTTATCGAGGCAATTAAACACGGCGGACAATGTTGTGCAATAGCTTCGGAAGAGAATGACGAGCTTATAACATTTACCAATAAACTTTCGAATAACGGAAAATATGTAGTTGCAATGGATCCGCTTGACGGCTCTTCAAATATTGAGGTGAACGTCTCCATAGGGACAATTTTTTCTATCTTTAAAAGAAAATCCGATGAAGGACAACCGGGAACTGTTGATGATTTGCTTCAGCCCGGAAACCGGCTTGTAGCCGCCGGCTATATTATTTACGGATCATCCACAATGCTTGTCTATTCAACCGGTCACGGAGTTAACGGTTTTACGCTTGATCCTTCCGTCGGTTTATTTTTGATGTCGCACCCAAATATGAAAATTCCCGCCGGCGGGAATATATACTCTATCAATGAAGCCAATTACATCTATTTCCCCGACGGCGTAAAAGAGTATCTTCGCTATTGCCAGGAAGATGACGCAAAAACCGGAAGACCATACACCACAAGATATATCGGCTCACTGGTTGCCGACTTCCACAGAAACCTTATAAGAGGCGGCATTTATATGTATCCCGGCACACGAAAGAATCCGGACGGCAAATTAAGATTGCTGTACGAAAATGTTCCGGTAGCTTTTCTTGCCGAACAAGCCGGTGGAAAAGCTTCAGATGGCTTTAGACGTATTCTTGATATTCAGCCGGAAGAGATCCATCAAAGAACACCGTTCTTCGTGGGTTCAAAACATATGGTCGAAAAGGCGGAGTATTTTATGAGATATTACTCAAAGGAGTTTGCACCTGAAGAGCAAAGCAAATAAACCGGACTCTCATCTTATGCTATTCCTGATTTTACCGATGGACAGGATATTTTCTCAGACTTCACAAGCTGCTTCTTACAAAGTAATAAGGGATATACACATTCGAAATTAACTACCGCACTTACCAATTTTAACTTTCAGGACAGCCCGAGAAAAAGAAACAAGCAAGTTAATATTAAAATCCGTCCGGAAAATTTTTCCGGACGGACAGGTTAAAAGAAATAAGGAAGGTGATGGTTCCGGATATAATTTTGTAATATTACTTTGACGTAATTTCGTCCCACTCCTGCCAGCTCGGTGTGTAATAATGATAAC
>CAYOZZ010000424.1:0-1774 GCA_964408535.1 uncultured Bacteroidales bacterium
AAAGAGGTTTTTAAAGGAAGCAAAGAACTTTTTGAAGGACTTTGGATTTATGATAAGATTCAGTGGGAAGAGTATCCGGTTATTAAAATTTCCTTTTCAAGTATTGCGGTTAATGAGAAGGGTCTCGTGACTGCAATTTGCGACGAGCTGGATAGTATTGCCGGAAAGTACGGTGTTTCACTGAAAGAGAAGCATCCCGGCGCAGCTTTCAAAGAGCTGATTATTAAGCTTGCACGGGAGAAAAAGGTTGCCATCCTTATTGATGAATACGATAAACCGATAATTGATTATATTGACGATATACCACAGGCTGACAAAAACCGGAAAATACTGAAAGATTTTTATTCGGTAATAAAAGATTCCGACGATTACATAATGTTCTTTTTCGTGACGGGAGTTTCAAAATTCAGTCAGGTATCAATTTTTTCGGATTTGAATAATCTGAACGATATTACCCTTGATAAAAACTACGCAACAATTACCGGATATACACAGGAAGAACTCGAACATTATTTTCCCGAATACATCGAAAAAGTTGAAGAGGATTACAAAGGTGTATTCGATGATATTATGCAGGAGATAAAAAAATGGTACAACGGCTACTCGTGGGACGGTGTCAATTTTGTCTATAATCCGTTTTCGATATTGAATTTTTTCTATAAAAGAGCATTCCGCGATTATTGGTTCAGCACGGGAACACCCACATTCCTGATAAAAATGATTAAACAAAACAGATATACAATCTTCGACCTTGAAAACAGAATCGTATCGCAAAACGCCCTTGATAAATACGAAATAACCTCCATCTCGCTTTTACCGTTGTTGTTTCAGACGGGTTATCTTACGATAAAAGAGGTTTACCTGCGTGAAATGTCTTATAAAATGGATTTCCCGAACAGTGAGGTTGAGAGTTCATTCACACTATATTTACTCGGTTCGCTCAACGACGGTCATATTGACAAGGCCGACACTCTGCTTATTGAAATGAGGTTTGCCCTGCGCGAAAATAATATTGAAAAGTTCATAGAGCTGATGAACAGCCTTTTCAAGGGAATATCATACGTTATTGCGGATAATAAGGAAAAATACTTCCATTCGATATTTTACATAATTGTCAAGATGCTCGGATTTACGATAGAAACGGAGGTTATGACAATTGACGGAAGGATTGACGCAGTGATAAACACCGGCAAGTACATTTACGTGATAGAGTTCAAGGCGGGACAGGATGCAAAAACGGCATTGCAACAAATAAAAGATAAAGAGTATCACAAGAAGTACCTGCCTGAGAAAAAGCCGGTAACTCTGCTTGGGATAAACTTTGATATTGAAAACAAGAGTATTAATGATTATTTGATAGAAACAATTTAAAATTACCGGATATATAACAAAAAGAAATAATAAAACAAACAATGAAGAAGCTACCAATCGGCATACAAGAGTTTTCAAAGTTAAGGAAAGGAGATTTTCTGTATATTGACAAAACGGAATTTGTTTATAAGCTCATTGATTCCGCGTCATACTATTTTCTCTCCCGTCCCCGCCGTTTCGGAAAGTCGTTGCTTTTAAACACAATTAAAGAAGTTTTCAAAGGCAACAAGGAGCTGTTTGAGGGTTTGTGGATATATGATAAAATTGAGTGGGAGAAGTATCCGGTTATTAAGATTTCTTTTTCAAATATTGCAGTAAATGAAAAAGGTCTTACTACTGCAATAAATGACGAACTAAGAAGTATTGCACAATCTTATGGTTTGGAGTTAACCGAAAAACATCC
>CAYOZZ010000425.1:0-3119 GCA_964408535.1 uncultured Bacteroidales bacterium
GGTGAGAAGATCCCTATGGTTGCAATGATCAGTCCTGATGACACCCCGAATATGATGAGTGGTACTTTTCCCGTGAAATGGAACAGGTCGAGCGAAAAGACGAGCAGCTTGTTGTAGATTATCCCGACCACACTGAAGATCAGTCCCAGAACAATGAACAGCCATAATGCAGTTAAGTCGGGACTGGAATAGACCATCATTTTTATTATCGGCTTTGACCCGATGATGGCCCGTACAACAAAATCGGCGGTTCCTGCACCTATCATTATGGCGGCCACCGAATAGAAATTGAATTTGAAATGCTCATGCATTTCTTCGATAACAAAAATAATGCCTGCAAAAGGTGCGTTGAAAGCACTGGCCAGTCCTGCTGCGGCACCGGCAGATATCAACGGATTGTTTTCAATGTCTTTCTGGCCTATCGTGTCCTTGACCATCTTACCCACATTGGCACCCAGCTGAATGGTAGGCCCTTCACGCCCCAACAACAGGCCGCTTCCGAGAGAGAACAGCGATGCAATGAACTTTACGGGTAAGACCCTTTTCCACCGCATGGGACGTATCCCGTCAAGTGCACCTTCTATCTCATGTATCCCGCTGCCCGCTGTTTCAGGAGCAAACCGCCTGACCAGAAATAGTGCAATACCTATCCCCGCAACGGCAAACAAAAACGGCCATACCCAGCTCATCAACCCTGAATGGCCCGCATTCGCAAATATGGTGTTTCTGTAATTCTCAACATAGATAAGGATAGTTCTGAAGAAAGCACCCAAAAGCCCTGCAATCAGCCCGATCATAAAAGCATAAAACAGTATCCGTATGTTTTTGCTCTCCATACGCGCTATACGCCGCATCACTTCAACAGGTATGTCTGTATGAGCCGGTGTGATCTGTCTGCCTAACCTCATTTTTTTCAGATGTTCTAACATGGATATTACCGTTGGATCATATTTATCCGATGTATTTTTATTTACAAACCGGTCAACTATATTCAAGGATGTACACTGTATCCAAATACATCCTGTTTATATACTATGTGGTTGGTTTCGGGCATTTTATTTGTTATCCTTTTAATGTATCTGTTTCCCAGTTTTGGGGATTGTTAATGATATAATTTTTTATACGAAGAAATTCTGTTTTGTTCCTGATTATATGGTCGTAATAATTGGGTTGAAAAAAATGATTGTTACGATTGTATTTTGGAATATCCAAATTGTTTTCATCAATATAATCATCAATTTTTGAATTTATTGCCGATTTAAAACCCGCAATAAATGATGATATTGATTTTGGTAAACAAACAAAATTTGGTTGTTTTTTCGTGTTGTTTGCCAATATATCGTTTTCCCGTTGTAGAGACGGACGGCCGTCCGTCTCTACAACGATTGTGGCGTCCGCCACAATCGGTTGGTCGTTCGTTGCAACAATACCAAAACGACCGTCCGCCGTATTAATTTCATCCGGTTTTTTCAATATTATTATTGTGTGCAAATGGTTTGGCATTATTATATATTCGTTGCAAAACAATTCATTGCGGATTTCAAATGATTTTTTCCATTCGGTATCAACAATTTTACCAAAATCGGATAATTGCATTTGTTGGTTAACAATTTCGCCCAAATTACAAATTCTGTGTTGTGTTACCAATGTAATAAAATACATTCCGTTTGCGGAATAATCCCAACCCCGTAAACGGTGCGAATCTGTGCGGTATTTGTTTTTGTATTTGGAAATTTTATTGTTCACCGTATTTTACACCTTTGACATTTTTGAAAATAATAATTTTTTTGTTTCAATTTCTACCAGGGTGTTGGTTTTACTACTTCCCGCAGTATGCCTTATGCACTGTGTGGTCGTACTTTTATCAATTTATCAAATAATTCTGTCTTCTTAATAAATTTATCGGAATTAAATTTGTTCTCACATTCAATTTCAATTAACCCGAAATAGTCTAAAAATCTATCAAAAGTTCGTAGAGAATAGCATTTGTAAAATTGTTCTTTCCTGGTTCTAAAACCTGTAGTTTCTAACCGTTCAATTAATAACGGGAAAGCTGATAAATATTTTTCTGCATAAAATAAATCTTGTCGTTGTTCATTGCCATATTTGTTTAATAAAATAAGCGAAAAACCAAAGCCGAGTTGTCCTATTTCATTATCTCCGTATCCATCATAATATCCCCAATTAAATTTAGTTCCAAATGCTTTTATGACACTTTGCAGAAGCTTGAAATTGTCGTGTATTTCAGCTTTTCCTCGTTTTGTTAGAGATAATTTTTGATTTCTCTTTTTTACAAGTCCTGATAATTCAAGGATAATTCTTGTCAGATTTATTGTGTTTGCGTCAGTTTCTTTATAAAGTTTTGATATTCCGGATTCAATCATTTTTTCTTTAATGTACCCTTGATTGTAAATATCAGAAACGATCTTAGGCGGCAAAAATCCTTTCGCTGTCAGTTTTAATTCTCCGCTGTCATTAATAATTTGCAACAAGTATTTTACCTGGTTCAAAAAAGGTATTTTATTAAAGTCTGTGTCACATAATTCTGATAATTGTATTGGACTATTATTTCCGAATACATCATAAATAATAAGTTGCATTTCATTCGGTGAATATCCTTCAAAATCAGAAATTCCTAAATTATTACGTTCCTTCTGTATTTTTTCTAAATGCTTATTTATCTCTTCTAATTCATTCATTATTTGGTCCTTTTTAATATGTACTACAACGGTGAATTGTATGAGTAGTGGCAGGTTGCGTGGTTTTTCCCTTTCAAACCGTTATGTAGTTTGAGCGGGCTACAATCCTTGATATCTGCACTTTCCCTGCCATTATTTATACAAAATGTTACCAAACGTGAATTATTTAGGCTCATATTGTTTAAATTTTATACACAATTAACAATGCGATAATTAAGACAGATAACAATAGTATTGCAATATTAAAAACCCTGAATGATCTGCGATTATATTTTCCGGCTTTGACTCTCGGATGGACAACATACATTGTAAATATTGCAGCTATTACGCCAAAAAAATAAGAAGGTATTATTGAATATGGAAATCCTGGTTCATTATTAGTGAAATAGAATACCATAAGAATAACCGATAAAATAATAT
>CAYOZZ010000426.1:0-7178 GCA_964408535.1 uncultured Bacteroidales bacterium
TGCTTATTTCAGATTTATTTTCTCAAAAGAACTGACAAAAGGCATTAAATTTTCCACAAAGCTTGAGCTTTATTCCGATTACCTGCAAAATCCTCAAAACATTGATGTTAACTGGGATAGTATGTTTGATTTTACCATTAACAGTTGGCTCTCCGCAAACTTTGGATGGCAACTTGTTTATGATGACGATACGCCAATAATTCTAAGTGACGGGGGCATCGGCCCAAGAACACAGTTCAGACAGGTTCTAGGTATCGGATTAACTTATAAAGTATCCAATAGATAAAATATTGTTTATTTTGAATTTTAAAAAAAATTTACAGAGAGATAAAAATACAACTCCCTGTTTTTATTACAGTTATATTTTAGTTAAAAATTTTTTAAAAAAAATTTAAAAATTTATTTGCATGTAGTAGAAAAATGATATACTTTTGCACGTTAATACTACATAAAAAGTAGTATTTATTTGAATTTTAGGTTTTTTATTAATATTATAAACGAAACCACTAAGATGAAAAAAATTATCAGAAGTATTATAGCCTTAGCATTTGTTTTTGCTCTCTCCCTAACTATGAATAACGTATTTGCGGATACACCACCTGATCCGGGCGGAGGACCTGGAAGCGGAGATCAACCTGTTGGAGGTGGGGCACCCATTGGTGGCGGCTTAGTTATTATGCTTGCCTTAAGTGGAATATATGGCGGTAAAAAGGTTTATGATGCCAAGAAGAAATTTTAACACTTAAAACTTTTATCTTAAAAACTCCACCATTAAAAATGATGGAGTTTTTTTGTGCCGGCATCTGAAATATATACAGCAATACTCAATTTATATAAAAAAAGCCCTGACAGGTTTCAACCTGTCAAGGCTTATATATAAAATATAAAATTTAAATTTCCCAGGTTTTGCCGCTATTCAACAAGTCGTTAACCGTATGAATGGAGCTAACCTCCTTTTCGTGTTTTACAATAGCTTCCACCTGTTCTTCATAAGTCAGATGGTCAACCGAGCGTATTACACCAATTGCAGCAGGCAACTCGGGCGGAGCCATCTTGGCAAGCATCATATGGATACCGGGATCCGATTCATGAGGGTCATGAACCAACAGGTCTTTCTCGGTATAACCGTTTTCACCAAGTTTGACAACCTTTAACTTTGTGCCGTCCAGAATAATACCCTTATCTCTCTCTTTGCCGAAAATCATCGGTTCTCCGGCTTTCAGATGAATCTGGTTTTCATCTTTTGTTTCGCGGGCAGTTATCAGTTTATGTGTTTTATTGTTGAAAATCACACAATTCTGCAAAAACTCTATCAGCGATGTACCCTTGTGCTTGGATGCTTCAACCATTATTTCCGTCATAAGCTTAGGATTTGTATCCGTAACTCTTGCGAAAAATGTTCCCTGAGCACCGATTGCAAGCTCACCCGGATTAAAAGGATGTTCAATGGTTCCCTGTGGAGATGTTTTTGTTATCTGCCCCAAAGGCGTTGTCGGTGAATACTGCCCTTTGGTTAACCCGTAAATCTTATTGTTGAACAACATTATGTTTATGTCAAGATTACGGCGGAGTGCATGAATAAAATGATTTCCACCGATAGCAAGAGCATCACCGTCGCCGGTTACCATCCAGACGTTAAGTTTGGGATTGGTAATTTTGATACCGGATGCCAACGGTGCAGCACGCCCGTGAATACCATGAAAACCGTAAGTTTTAACATAATACGGGAATCGTGAAGAACATCCGATTCCTGAAACAACGACAATATCCTCTTTTTTAAATCCCAACTGTGGCAGAGCCTTCAAAAAAGAAGCAAGAATAGCATGGTCGCCGCAACCCGGGCACCACTTAACCATCTGATCACTGACAAAATCATCTTTGGTCAGTTCCAATTCTTTTACTTTTACTTCGTTTGCCATAACTATTCCTCCTCTAAAAGTTCGTTAAATTTATCAACAAGCTCTTTTACCATAAATGGAAGTCCCTGAACTTTATTGTATTGCTCAAATTTAAATTCCGGGAAATACATTCTCAGTAACAACACAAACTGTCCGAGATTAAGTTCGGGGACGATAATCTTTTTAAAATTCTTAAAGATATCTTTTGTGTTTTTCGGTAGCGGATTGATGTAGTGGAAATGAGCCAGACTCACTTTTTTACCCTCTTCCTGCAGGCCTTTAACAGCCTCAATCATATTTCCATAGGTTCCTCCCCAGCTAACAACAAGCAGGTCGCCCTCTTTTTCTCCGATTATTTCCTGATCGGGAATATAATTGGCTACTCTTTTAACTTTTTCGGCTCTGTATTCCGTCATAACCTGGTGGTTGAGCGGATTGTGAGAAACATTACCGGAACCGTCTTCTTTTTCAAGACCGCCGATTCTGTGACGCAAGCCCTCAGTACCCGGTATTGCCCAAAGTCTGTTGAGTTTTTCAGGATCTCTTTTGTATGGCTGATAACCCGGTTCATTGGGTTTTGCGAGAGGCGGTTTAATCTCGGGTAACCGGTTCATATCCGGAATTTTAAATACCTCTGAACCGTTTGCAAGATAACCGTCTGTCAGTAAAATAACCGGAGTCATATGCTCCATAGCAAGCCTTCCGGCTTCAAAAGCATAATAGAAACAATTTGAAGATGTTGAAGCTGCAAGAACAATAACAGGAGCTTCGCCGTTACGGCCATACATTGCCTGCATAAGGTCGGATTGCTCCGATTTGGTAGGCAATCCGGTTGAAGGACCTCCACGCTGAACATCAACAATAACCAGGGGAAGCTCTGTCATAACAGCAAGGCCGATAGCTTCGCTTTTCAACGATAATCCCGGGCCTGATGTAGTGGTGACAGCCATAGCACCTGCAAAACTTGCCCCGATTGAAGAGACAACACCTGCTATCTCGTCCTCAGCCTGAAAAGCTTTGGCACCAAGTGATTTATGCTTTGCTATCTCCTGCAGAATATCTGTGGCCGGAGTAATAGGATATGACCCGAGGAACAACGGCCTCCCCGATTTCTCGGAAGCGGCAAGCAACCCCCAGGCCGTCGCCATGTTACCCGTGATATTCCTGTACCTTCCCTTCTTTAAGGAGGCAGGCTCAACATTGTATGTTATCCGGCTCAAAGCTTCAATGGTGTCGGCATAATTATATCCGGCACGCATAACCAACTTGTTTGACTTAACAACAAGCGGATTGGCTTTAAATTTCTTTTCAAAATACTCATCAGCCGACTTGAAGTCGCGATGAAAAATAAAGAACATCACCCCGAGGGCAAACATGTTCCTGCTTTTCAACACCATCTTGTTGTCAAGGCCAAGCTCGGCAGCGGCATTTTTTGTTAATGTACTGATGGGAGCCTTAATAAGATTGTAATCATCCAGACTTCCGTCAGTTAAAGGATTACTTTCATATCCGGCTTTGATCAAAGCTTTTTCGGTAAAAGTATCCGTATCAACAATGATCGTTCCGCCCGGTTTAACCCATTCAAGATTTTTCTTTAACGGTGCAGGGTTCATCGCAACCAAAACATCAGCAAGGTCACCTGAGGTGTAGATGTTTTTCTGTCCGAAATGGATTTGAAATCCCGAGACTCCTGCAACCGTGCCCTGCGGGGCTCTTATCTCCGAAGGATAATCGGGAAATGTTGCAAAATCGTTTCCCGCTATCGCGGCAGCATCTGAAAATAGTGCACCTGTAAGCTGCATCCCGTCACCGGAATCGCCAGCAAACCGTACTACTACGTTTTCCAAATCTACCACACTTTTCTTTTTGGTAGTCATAGTTTATGATTTAAAAAATCGCGCCAAAGGTAAAGGATTTATTTTGTTAAAAACATAGAAATCTATCAATTTTTTAACATTAAAAAGTGAGTAAATCCTAATTTATACACACTTCTAAATTCCATCACATTTTATACAGCTAAATATGTTAAATTAGGTTAATTATTTGTTAAATTTGACATTTCAATACAAGCTTTTCTGTTTTTCTACGTTACAAATGTAAATTGGTTTTATATTTAAACTTCAAGGAGATTTAAAAAAGTTCATAATATGCTGAAATACACAAAGACAATCCTGCAAAAGGTTAGTTTTAACAAATACCTGTTTAAGAAAGAATTAAAAAAGTCGGTAAAATGGCTGAAAAGGGATGAGATAATTCTTCTTGAGGCCTGGTGTATTATTAATTTCGGAACCATATACAGCGATGTGATTTCCGAAGTTTTCAATCAATTATCATAGATTGTCGGCAGCAAACCACTCGGCATAAGAGGTGGCTGTTTCGCGCAACCTGAGGCTGTACAAACCGATACCCTCGGGCAGTTTTTCCCTTATTCTTCCTGCAAAATCAACAATCAGATTCTCACTCGTAGGCTGAAAATCAACAAATATCATCTTGTCGAACATTTCGTTTGAGCCTTTTAACGCATCATGTGGCGTTTTACTGTTGAGTACCAAAGCATGATCAAACTCATTGACGACTGTCTCTCTGACAATCTTCTTCAGATCGCCGAAATCAATGACCATCCCCAGCTTCGGATTTGTATTGTCTTCAATTGTCTCACCCATAACCGTTACCGTAAGACCATACGAATGGCCATGGACAAAACGGCAGGAGCCGTCGTATCCCAATAGGGCATGAGCCATCTCAAACGTAAATTCTTTCGTTACTCTTATTACCGGCATATTATATAATGTATAAAAATGAACCTTCCGGAATCCGGCATTGGGCCCATTTGATTATCCGTGGCAAAATTAGTTATTATTTTAAACGGCAGTTTGCAAAATCCATTTTATTGTCAGACTTACATATCTAAAACCGTTATGCACAGGATATTCACGCCAGGGAACTACTTCCCACTGTTGTATAAAACTCAGTCAATACCGAACTGAATATATTTAATAGCCTTCCCCTCTTTCAGGAACTTTTCCTCGTAAAAAGTCCTGACCTCAACAGCGTCTCCTTCAAATCCGGAATCGTACAAATCTGCAGTCTGATAAATCAGTTTATATCCCTCCTGCTCAATAATTGACAAGGTAAACAGGTACATTTCCGTATTGTCGGTTTTCAGGTGGATTATTCCGTTCGGTGCCAGCAACTGCTTGTAACGGTCAATGAAACGCGGTGACGTTAACCTCTTTTTCACCTGTTTCTTCCTCGGCTGGGGGTCGGGGAAGGTAATCCAGATCTCGCTAACCTCATCCTTTTCAAAAAAACCGGATATGAAATCAACACGGGTCCTGATAAAGGCAACGTTGGTCATCCCCTCCTCGACGGAAGTTTTGCATCCGCGCCACATTCTGGCTCCTTTTATATCAATACCGATATAGTTCCTGTCAGGATATTTCCGGGCAAGGGCAACAGTATATTCTCCTTTCCCGCAACCAAGTTCAAGTACAACGGGATTGTTATTTTTAAAAAAACCGCTGCTCCATTTTCCTTTCAGATGAAAACCATTAACGGCCTCTTCAATTGTGGGTTGAAAAAAGTTCGGAAAGGTCAGGTTCTCGCTAAATCTTTTAAGTTTATTTTTCGGCACGGCAGGCTTGTTTTCTGATTATTTTTTTAGCAACCAGGCTGACGGATTATCATTTTTGCGGATGAGGGCAAGATTCATAAGTGCCTCCGACTTGTCGGACGAATCGAAATAACTTACAATGTGCAGTCCCCGCCGGCTTAAACCCGCCAGCTTTGCGTTGTATCCTTTGGAACGCAATGTTGCCGCTAATTTTCTTGCATTCTCCTCATACCGGAAAGCACCTCCTATGATATAGTAAACAGGCTTCGGCGGTTCAAATACCGATTCGGCCGAAGGTTCCGGTATATCGTCTTCGGAAATTATTGCGGAAACATTATTTCCGGTGCCGGTTATCTTTGAAGAAGCGGCTTCCCGATTTTCATTTCCGGCAGAAAACCGCTCAGGCACATTAACTATTCCGCTCTGCTGAATATCATCATTCCTGAAATTCGTATTGAAAATAAGCCATCCGATGAGTATTATAACCGGAATTATTGCAAGATATGCATAGGCAGCTTTCCGTTTTTTGCGCTCCTCGTATGGAACCGGCTTCCTGTCGGTAAACTTCCGCTCAAGTCTGCGATGCAGCGGTTTACGGTCAACCGGAGGTGAGACGAAAGTTGCCAGACCATAGGCGTCTTCAAGATAATTGACAGATGTATCAGGCTCAAATAAAAGATTGCCCTCGCCGTTTTTCGTTATTGTCCCGATATCCTTAAACTCCACAAAGCCCTTATCCTCAATTTGGTTGCGGCAAGAATCAACAAACTCCGAAACATCACTCTTTGCCTGCTCATAGGAAATTTTCTCGGAAACGGAAATTTCATGAATCAGCAGTCCGTCGTCGCCTGTAAGCTTCGAATTGAAAAGAATGCTTTTCGACGGAGGATAAAAAGTGTGGTTTACGGGATGTATTTTAGCAGGGGCATAATCGGTCACAAACCCGCCAAGACCGGGCAGAATGACACAATCGTGCGTGTATAATAACCTGCTTATGTAATTCTCAACAACCATAAATGATAACCGAGCGCTAAATTACAATTTTTTGAAATAAGACAACTTAAATAATTACGAAAAAATAATATTTTCGGTACGATACGACCGGTATCAGATTGCTTGCTATTGGTATAATATTGAAGTGCAAATATACGTAAAAGATACTGAACGGAAGCACGAGGCTCCCGATAAGTTAACCCGAATTATGCTATTGCATAAGGCGGGGTCCTGTAAATCCTTGTTCATCCCTCGCAAAAATCTATTGAATTCCGATGCCTATCGGAACATAGGACCGGGATTTAGTTCAATCCCGACAGTTAAAACTATCAAGGACTTCTCCCGGAAGCTTCCGGGATGGCACTTAGTGCCGTTTGAAGGCTATTTATTGTACATTGTTTTTAATACATACCACCAAACATTTTAAATATTTTATATTCATATTTTCTGTACATTTTTTCACTCCAATCTTTTATATCAAATTCCCCTTCAATACTCACTGCACCTAAAGTTAATTGTTTCAACAATGGAACTGCTAATTTGATTTTTACGCCGAAATCACTCATTTCCTTCATTTCTTTGAGTTTTCTGTCAATATCTTCATTGCGTAGTTCAGTATTAACTTCAAATGCCGTAGTAATAAAATTTGTTAGTTCATTTATTATATTGTCTTG
>CAYOZZ010000427.1:0-7612 GCA_964408535.1 uncultured Bacteroidales bacterium
AACGTATTATCAAAACACTCAACTGGTATGACAACGAATGGGGTTATTCCAACAGGGTGGTTGATTTGATTTGTATGCTTATGAAATTTGATGAGAAGGCGTAATATTTTAGGAAAGCCTGTAATAAAGTGAGGAATTGAGGGGCGGACATGTACGGTTGAATACCGTCTGCAATAAGAAATATCCACTTTTGTGAACCTTTGAGGCTTGGTGTCTTCGTGGCATTTATAGTCCCGTAACGGACATTTTGTTTTCTGCCACAACTCCGAAAATTCTCGGAGCGAAGACACCGGGAAACACAAAAGCCCACCTCACCCTGACCCTTTCCTTTCTCAACATCCGTAGTTTAAACGAAGGATTGTGAGGATAGGACGTCCCTATGGGACTTCTTTGTCTGTTTATATTTTTCCACCGGACCTGTCCTGCGGACAGCGTCCGGTGTTACAAAAAGAGCCTGTCTCCGGCACTTTCACAGAGTTGTTCCGTGCGATGAAAGTTTCCTTTTGTCGGGTTATTGTTACAATTATCCGAATTTCTATGAGGTTTTGTTTCAGGTCTGCCGGAAACAGTAGGTAGTTATTGAGGTGAATGTCAAAACCCGGTGATCTTTTTTTCTTTTTATACATATTTTGAAATTTTTTGCCAAACGATACAAGAATATTATTGATAAGAACTAAACTTGAAAAACCCGGGTATCTTTTCATTATTCTCACTATCTTTGCAAACAGAAAAATCTTAAAAAATACTGATATGCAAACAATTATAAATAAAGCTGAAAGACTTTCAAAAAGAGAAAATCTTGTTTTTTTGATTAGCGACCTGAAAAACCTTGATGATAAATACCTGTCGAAAGAGGAAATCAGATTTATCAGAACTCAATACAGAGAGAACAAGCGCGATGTATTTTCCTTTAACCATTTTAAAAACTGGACTTTTGTCAATATCCTGAAAAAGGAGAGGGTAAAAGCCAAAAGACTTGAGGAATACAGAAGTGCGGGAAATAAACTGCTAAGCAAAATAAACGGCAATAAACTCAATTCGGTAGTACTTGTTGACAGTGAAGGAAAGCAGGAAGAGTTGCTTGCCTATGCCGAAGGAATGGCTCTTGGAAACTATCAGTTTCTGAAATACAAGAAAGACCCTTCCGAAAAGATGAATTCGCTGAACGAAATTGATCTATATTCAAAGAATCTTGATGAGGATTTGATAGCCGAACTGAATATTGTTATTGATGCAACCTACACGGCACGTAATTTCGTAAATGAGCCTGTCTCTTATCTCAATGCAGTAACCTTTTCAAAAGAGATGGAAAAGCTCGGTAAGAAATCGGGTGCAAAGGTCGAAGTCCTGAACAAGAAGAAGATAGAAACGTTGAAAATGGGAGGGTTGCTTGCCGTCAATAAGGGGAGTATTGACCCTCCGACTTTTACAATTATGGAGTGGAAGCCGAAAGGTGCGATAAACAAAAAACCTTATGTTTTTGTGGGTAAGGGAGTTGTTTTCGATACAGGCGGACTGAATATCAAAACCGGTGAGTTTATGTATAATATGAAGAGCGATATGGGAGGCGGGGCGGCCGTATCAGCTGCCCTTTATGCCATTGCCGCCGCCAAACTTCCGGTTCATGTTATTGCTCTTGTTCCGGCTACCGACAATCGTCCTGACGGCAATGCCTATGCCAGCGGCGACATTATCACTATGTATGATAAAACACAGGTTGAAGTAATAAACACTGATGCCGAGGGCCGTATGATTCTTGCTGATGCTCTCAGCTATGCAAAACAGTATGATCCTGAGCTTGTAATTGATGCGGCAACTCTGACAGGAGCCGCTATGAGAGCTATCGGAAAATTCGGGATAGTTGCAATGTGTTCGGGTGCAGAGAAAGAGTTTAACCTTCTGAAAAAAAGCGGTGAAAACGTGAATGAGCGTCTTGTCGAGTTTCCGCTTTGGGAAGATTATTTTGATGAGATAAAATCTGAGGTCGGTGACATTAAGAATATAGGAGGCCCCGAAGCCGGAGCCATCACTGCCGGAAAGTTTCTGGAGCATTTTACCGATTATCCCTATATTCATCTCGACATAGCAGGGCCTGCTTTTCTCGGAAAGCCCTTTAAATATAATACTACAGGCGGAACCGGTGTTGGGGTCAGATTATTATTCGATTTTATAAAAAGTAAAGTTTAAATATTGATAAACAATATTTTATCTTTGCAACCGTAAATTTTTGTATAATGATTAGAAACAAAGAAAAAGATAAGGAAAGAAAGGTCAGGGTCGGTATCTCGCATGGCGATTTTAACGGAATCAGTTATGAGATTATAATAAAGACTTTTCTCGATAAAAGGATGTTGCAAATGATGACACCGGTTATTTACGGCTCATCGAAGATAGCATCCTATTATCGCAAAACACTCAATTATACCGATATATCATTTAATCTCGTTCGTAAGGCTGATATGGCTAACCCCAATCGCGTCAATATCATTAATTGTTATGATCAGGAGGTGAAGATTGAGATTGGGAAGCTTTCGGAGAAAGCGGGTGAACTTGCTGTTCTTGCCCTCGAAAAAGTGGTCTCGGATATGATGCACGATACTATTGACGTACTGGTAACAGCACCGATCAATAAGAAGAGTATTCAGTCCGAAGCATTTGATTTTCCGGGACATACCGAATATCTTGCAAAAAAGTTCAATACCGATGACTATTTAATGATGATGGTCAGCGAAAACCTCAGAATAGGTATAATAACCGGCCATATTCCTTTAAAAGATGTTTCAGCATCAATAACTGAAGACCTCCTGATAAGGAAGATAAAGATAATGAATGATTCATTAATAAAGGATTTTGCCATTCGCAAACCGAAAATAGCGGTTTTGGGTCTTAATCCTCATGCCGGAGATGACGGTGTTATTGGCAATGAAGAGAGTGAAATAATTATTCCTGCCGTTAAGAAGTCTTATGATGACGGAATCTTATGTTTTGGACCTTATCCGGCTGACGGGTTCTTCGGATCAGCATCTTATACGAAATTTGACGGTATAATTTCTCTTTATCACGACCAGGGTATGTTGCCTTTTAAGGCTCTTGCTTTCGACAGCGGTGTTAATTTTACTGCCGGACTTCCTTATGTGCGGACCTCACCTGCACACGGAACAGCTTTTGATATAGCCGGCAAGAAAAAAGCATCGCCCGATTCGTTCCGTAAGGCACTTTTTCTTGCTGTTGACATATTTAAAAACAGGAAAATTTATGAGGAAATTTCAAAGAATCCTCTTCCGGTTGGAATAAATGGAAACGGTAAAAAACCGGAAGATAGAAATAAAACTCAGGTAAGATAACCGGCTTATGTCTTCGGTAAATTATTCCATAAACGAGGTTGCTGAATACTGTGGCGGGCAACTTACCGGTGGAAATACGGAAAAAGGACTAATTTCAGATATCCTTATTGATTCAAGAAGAGTTGTCACACCTGAAGTTTCTGTTTTTTTTGCTTTGATTTCAAAAAAGAATGACGGACACAGATATATTGATGAACTTTATGAAAAGGGTGTCCGGAATTTTGTTGTGTCGGAAGAGATTATTGAGCACAGTGATGCTAATTACATCAAAGTTGAAAATACCCTTGATGCCCTTCAGAAATTTGCGGCTTATCACCGTAATAAATTTGATATTCCCGTTATAGGAATTACAGGCTCCAACGGGAAGACAATAGTTAAGGAGTGGCTGTTTCAATTGTTAAGTCCTGATAAAAAGATTATCAGAAGTCCGAAAAGCTATAACTCTCAAATCGGTGTTCCTCTTTCTGTCTGGCAGTTGCGGCCTGATTTTGATATGGCGATTTTTGAAGCCGGTATTTCGGAGACCGATGAAATGGACAGGTTGCGGAAGATTATAAATCCCACAATAGGTATTTTTACAAATATCGGCCCGGCACACAGCGAAAATTTCATAACCGTTAAACAGAAAGTGGGCGAAAAGCTTAAGCTTTTCACAAAGGTTGACACCCTTATTTACTCCCCCGATTATTCCGATATTCAGGAGACAATCATTAAATCGGAAATGCTCGGCAATATAAAAACTTTTACCTGGAGCCGCAAGCAGGAGCAGGATGTGGATCTTCTGATCGGGGAGCCGGTGCGAAACGGGAATAACTCATTATCCATAAAGGCGGTTTATAAAAACAACGATATTGAAATAACAATTCCTTTTACTGATGATGCTTCCCTTGAAAATGCCATTCATTGCTGGGCTGCCATGTTGTTTCTCGGTTATGACAATGATGTTATTGCAAGGCGGATGACAGGCCTGCAACCCATTGCAATGCGCCTTGAAATGAAAGAGGGAATTAACCATTGTTCTGTCATAAACGACAGTTATAATTCCGATATTAATTCGCTTAATATTGCTTTGGATTTCCTGAACCAGCAAAACCAGCATAAACGGAAAACGGTTATCCTTTCGGATATACTGCAGAGCGGGCAGAATGATGACGACCTTTATGATGAGGTTGCAGGACTGATAAATAATAAGGGAATTGATAAACTTATCGGAATTGGGAAAGCCATCAGTAATTATTCCGATAAATTTACGGTTGAAAAGGTCTTTTTTCCCACGACACAGGATTTTCTTCAAAAATGTTCTTTTGCAAATTTTCAGAATGAAACCATACTGCTGAAAGGTGCACGAATATTTGAGTTTGAGCAGATAAGCCGGGCATTGCAGCAAAAAGCTCATGAGACTATTCTGGAAATAAATCTTAATGCATTGATTAATAATCTGGACTATTTCAGACGGAAAATTAACCCGGGAACAAAGATAATGGCGATGGTGAAGGCTTTTTCTTATGGGAGCGGTAGTTTTGAGATAGCCAATATTCTTCAGTATCATCATATTGATTATCTTGCTGTTGCCTATGCTGACGAGGGTGTCGAACTGCGAAAATCGGGGATAAAAGTACCGGTTATGGTTATGAATCCCGAAGAGCAAAGTTTTGATGATATCATAAAACATAACCTCGAACCTGAGATTTACAGTTTCAGATCTTTGCATCTGCTTGAGGAGTCAATCAGGCGTAATATTATCCCTGAAAACAAACCGGTTAAGATTCATATCAAACTTGATACGGGGATGCACAGACTCGGTTTTCTGCCGGAGGAAATTGACGAATTGATTGATAGACTTTCAAAAATTCGGTCGGTATATCTTCAATCCGTCTTTTCTCATCTTGCTTCGAGTGAAGACCCTGCAGATGATGAGTTTACACATTTTCAGGCCGGAGAGCTTTTGGCTATGGCCGAAAAAATCAAGGCTCGTTCCGGTCATAAAATTATGATGCATATTCTTAATTCGGCGGGGATATCGCGTTTTCCGCAATATCAGTTCGATATGGTAAGGCTTGGAATAAGTCTTTACGGAGTATCGTCCGTAAGGTCAAATGAAAAAAATCTGGAGAATGTCAGCACATTAAAATCAACTGTTTCGCAGATAAAAAGGGTAAAACCGGGCGAAACGGTCGGATATAACCGTACCTGGAAAGCGGAAAAGGAGATGACAATAGCTGTTGTGCCGATCGGATATGCCGACGGACTTGACCGGAGGCTTAGCAATGGCAAGGGCAGACTTTATGTGAAAGGAAAGCCGGCTCCGTTTGTCGGAAGTATTTGTATGGATATGTGTATGATTGATGTGACGGGCATTGATGTAAATGAGGGGGATGATGTTATTGTTTTTGACAAGGAACATCCCATTACGATACTTGCACGTGATCTTGAAACAATACCTTATGAAGTACTCACGAGTATTTCGAGAAGAGTAAAAAGGGTTTATTATCACGAATAAAAATTGTTTTCACTAATTTTGTACCCAAAAGAGAAATAAATGAAATTCAAAAAGCTATCAATCCTGATTCCGGCATACAATGAAGCTGCCACAATCCATCTTATTCTTGATAAAATTCTTGAAGTGAATTTGATCAATGATATTGAAAAAGAGCTGATAATCGTAAACGATTTTTCCACTGATGATACAAAAGGGAAAATTGAGGAGTACATAGCCAATCATCCGGAAGCAAACATTAGGCTTTTTAACCGGGAAAAGAATATGGGCAAGGGTGCAGCTTTACACAAAGGTATCGAACTTGCAACAGGTGAGTACCTGATAATTCAGGATGCTGATCTTGAGTATGATCCGCAGGAGTATAATCTTTTGCTAAAGCCTGTAGTCGGGGGTTTTGCCGATGTGGTGTACGGTTCGCGGTTTATGGGTGGAACTCCGCACAGGATACTGTTTTTCTGGCACTCAATTGGAAATAAGTTTCTTACTCTAATATCGAATATATTTACTAACCTTAATCTTTCGGATATGGAGACCTGTTATAAACTGTTCAGGTCTGATTTGATAAAAGGACTGGATTTGAAGGAGAAGCGTTTTGGGTTTGAACCGGAGGTTACGGCAAAAATATCTCGAATACCGAAAGTCAGAATATATGAGGTTGGGATTTCCTATTATGGCCGGACCTATGAGGAGGGTAAAAAGATAAACTGGCAGGACGGCGTCAGAGCCATCTGGTCAATATTGAAATATAATCTTTTTAGCAGGAAATAGTGCTGACAGCTCAGGAGTTGTCTCAACGATACAAGAAACAGGCTAACCCTTAACTTTTAACCTTTTTTCCCTTCTTGTGATAGTAATGCTCATTCCAGTAAACCCACATAGCAAACATCACAACGTAGAAAAACGGCCTTGCTATATAATCGTGGATGAAGTGCCAGTGTTCGGGAAGATTTATTGTAACGAAAACCATTAATATTATTCTGAACACGTTTGTAAGATGAACGACTACAAGTCCCACCGGCAGGTACCAAAGTTTGTTTTTCCAGGAACCCGGATAAAGAAGCATCAGAACTGTCCATTGATACAACTGTTTTAATCCTGAGCAACCAAGTCCGACAGAGGTGTATCCGTTGTTGGCAGCATAATAAAAGACATTACTTTTTACCGAGCCGTCAATATCCAAAGTATCAAAACTTGTTACGTTCACACCGAAAAGCTCGAAAAACCATTTGCTTTCAAGAAAAACAGTTCTTGCCAGGGACAACCCCGACTCACGGATAAAATCAACGGCAAAGAAATCCTGTGCAAAATATCTGTAAAGAAAATGAAAAAACAGAAGGATGCCCATAAAAAGGGCAACATCTTTAAACGATTCTAAATGATACTTTTTTATAAAATTGTTAAAGGAATCTATCGTTTTACTCATAGCTGTGAAAAAAATATTAATTTTGTAAGATGAAAATTAAGCCGGCTAAAGTATAAAATATTTTATAACTTTGCACCTTCTTAAATATCAAAATGCCTAAGTACAAAGATAAATCACATAAGCACAAACATAAACGGGGTCTTTTTAGCCGTTTTTTTTATAAAACCGAAAAGGCTCTTAAAAATATCTCTTTCGGAGAAAGCAAACCAAAGGAATATCGCCCATTTTTAGGCCAAGAGAAGAAAGCATCAAGCGAAAATGATGTTATTTATGTAATTGATGATAACGGAAAGAGCATAAAGGAGAAAAAAATCAAAGGTAAAAAGAAAAGCAGGAGAAAACATTCAA
>CAYOZZ010000428.1:0-12209 GCA_964408535.1 uncultured Bacteroidales bacterium
TATCAATGTCATCAATATAGACCGATTGTCCTGTAACGTGCTTTACGGCACTATCGTGATGTTGAGTTTTTATCATTGTATAATTTCGTCATTAGTCAGTAAAATCATTCTTTATTCTTTGATATAGTTTCCTGTTTATCCAGAAACCTTTTTCAATAGCATCATCTAATAACTCAATAAAATTGCCAATATATTTTAATGAGTGTGCTTTTATCAGTAATCCAATAAATCCTGTTTTTTGTAAATTATAAAGTTCCGCTTTTTTTCTGGCATCTAATTCATCTAAAATTACTAAATCTGCACCAATTTCAAGAGCTAATGCAATAACTTCGGACTCGCCATAATCTAGATCTTCACGTAAGGCTTTAACTAAATTTTTGTCACTTACTTCTTTAACGACAATTGTTTTTTCCTCAATCAATTTTGCAATTTTATTCTGGCCTTTTTTTTCAACCACATCGTTAACTAATTCATTGTAAACTGCAACTGGAATAATGATTGTTTTAAATAGTTTTTTGAGAATGTCCAGTTTATTAATTTTCGAAAGGTTAATTAAAGGAGACGAATTACATATAACTTTAATCTGTCCCATAATTATAATCCTCTATATAGTTTTCTTCATTATAATGTCTTTCTATCTTTCGTTTTCCCAATTCCAAATGAAACTCGTTTTTAGACAATTTTGCAAGTTCTCTGGCTTTGCCGAAAGAAAGAATATGACGGTCGTACAATGTCAGTGCAAGTTCAAGAAGTATTATGTCTATTTTTCCTTTTTCCGGAAGCTTCATTGCATTAAAAACATCCTGTGGTATTTTTATACTTGTTTCCATATCAATTCTGCAAATTTAAAACTTTTTATCGTAAAAGTATTTTATTAGTAAATTTTTAGCAACCTCATTTCTGTAGTCAGCACCGGCTCTGACATCCGATATGGGACTGAAATCTTCCTGGACAAGAACGGCAGCTTCTTCTATTATTTCCCTGTTCCACTCTTTCCCAATAAGGAAATTCTCTGCCTTTTGAGCACGTTTTGTATATGCGGCCATTCCGCCATAGGCAAGTATAGCACTAATTATAACTCCGTTAACAATTTCCGTTGAAAAACCGGCACTAACCGAGGAGATATCAACATCTTTACGTTTTGACACCTTGTAAAATTCAATATATTTTTCGGCTTTGGGTTTTGGGATAATAACCTCTTTGATGATATCTTCATCTGACAGGGCTGTTTTCCGGTATCCTTTTATGAAATTATCCATATTGCAGGTTCTTTCACCTTTCTTGCCGGTAATTGTTATCCAGGCTTCAATTGCAAACATCAGCGGAATTGTGTCGCTTATGGGTGAAGCCGTTGCAAGATTTCCTCCAATGGTTGCAACATTGCGAATTTGTTTTGAAGCAAAAATATCAAGCATTCCGGAAAGTGCGGGAATTTTATCACGGAAAAACAATCTCATTTCTTCAAGTGTCGAACCTGCGCCGATGATATAAAAACCGTTATCCTCTTTAATTGTTTTTAATGATTCAATACCTGAAATATCAATGATTTTATCAATTTTTTCAAACTTTTTTGTTTGTCTGAGTGCGACATCCGTTGCTCCCGAAATTACTACCGCATCAGGATAGTTCTCTTTTAATTTAAGAGCCTCTGTTAGCGTCAAAGGTTTGAAATATTGCTGCTCTCCGTTTGAAAGTTCGAGCGAACCGTAGGTATTTTTAATCTTTTCAATCATTTTCAGAACCTGAGGTTCATTTTCCGAAAAAATGTCGCTGTTATTTTCAGGCAGATTAATTGCCGCATTCATTATAGGTTGGTATCCGGTACACCGGCAAAGATTACCCGCGAGAGATTTCTCAACTTCAATACGGGTCGGATTTACAGGACTCTTATAAAGTCCGAAAAGTGACATAACAACTCCCGGAGTGCAGAAACCGCACTGTGTACCGTCAGATTCTACCAAAGCCTTTTGCACCGGATGAAGTCGTAACTCTTTTCCGTTGCTTTCAGCAAGATTTTCAACGGTAATAACCTGTTTGCCATGAATCGCAGGCAGAAATACAAGACAGGAGTTAACCGCCTTGTAAACTATTTTGCCATCAATCAGGTCGGCAATCACAACTGTACAGGCTCCGCAATCACCTTCGGCACAACCTTCTTTAACACCTTTGTGGTTTGGCAATGACCTGAGGTACTTCAAAAGGGTTGTAGTCGGGTTATACTTATCTCCGAATTGTACCGTAATAATTTTGTTATCAAGTATAAACTGAATTGTATTTTTTGTCTTTGCTTCAGGCATATTTTCCTTTATTTCTCTTCGGTGCACTATGTTCAATACAAAATTAACAAATATTGTGTTACCCCGTTAATTGTTTTTTACATCTATCATTTTCGCAAGAATGCTCAGTGCGATTTCTTCCGGTGTTATCGCTTTAAACTTAATCCCGATAGGCATATCAATTCTGTCTAACTCCTTTTCCGTCAGGATATTATTCTCAACCAGCCGCTTTCTTGCTTTTGCTATTTTAGTTTTGCTGCCGATCATTCCGAGATAAGCAAACTCTTTTTTTGCACAAACCGACAATATCTCCTCATCATAGGAATGTTTCGGTGTAACAATAACAATAAAGGTGTTTTTGTCAAACTTAACCTTTTTAATTGATTCGAAATAATCTTTTCCAATGTATTCAATATTCCAGCCGTTACTGTTTTCAAAAACAAGTTCCCTGTTGTCGAACAGGGTTACGGTGAAACCGAAATCCGGTGCAAGTCCGGCAAGAGCTTTCCCGATATGTCCCGCACCGAAAATATATAGTTTGAGGTGGGGAGCGAGAGGTTCAATGTAAACTTCAGTAAACCCTCCGCAATTCATATCCATATCTTTATCAAGATCATAGACCTGTTTTACGGGTTTTGATTCTTTTATTGCACTCAGAGCATCCTTTATAACCTGCATCTCGAGAGTTCCGCCACCGACAGTTCCTTCAGTGGAGCCGTCTTCAAAAACAACCATTTTTGCTCCTGTTTTTCCGGGTGTTGAGCCTTTTGTTTCCACAACTATACAAACAGCAGCTTTTTTCCCAGAATTAATTATCTCTTTTATGTCTGTTAAAATATTCCGCATATCTCTCCTGTACTCTGTAACCGATAGGTTTTCTGTTTTTGTACCTCGGTTCGATTAACTCTTTAATAATTTCATAAATTTTAATAATGTGTTCATTTTGCTCAAGGGCGTTATTTTCAAGCGCTTCAACCTTTTCTCTTAACTCAATATAATTTGTAATAAGGTTTCTCATTTTAACAAAAACACGCATAATTTGAATATTTACCTGAATGGCAACCGGACTTCTTAATATTCCGGAAAGCATTGCTACACCCTGCTCTGTGAATGCCATTGGCATATATCTTATCCCTCCCCAACTTGAGGTCACATTTTGTGACCTCAAGTTTTTAAACTCATCTTTTGTGAGTTCAAACATAAAATCTTCGGGAAATCGTTCGATATTTCTTCTAACCTGTTGTTTAAGTGCTTTTGTTTCAACATTATATAATTCTGCCAAATCGAAATCAAGAATTACCTTTTGATCTCTGACTATATGAATTTTATTTGCAATAAATTCCTCTTTCGGTAACAAAGCATCCATAGCTGCCTGTGAAAATGAGTTAAAAATATTTGATATAAAATTTTAAGAACTTATCTGCAATGGCATCCCAGCTATACTCTTCTTCAATGAGTTTTCGTGCTGCCAGACCCATTGCGTTCCTTTTTTCATCATCCGATAAAAGGTCAAGCAGCGCATCGGCAAACTCTCCGGCATTGGCTGCATCCACCAGCAGACCGTTCACACCGTTTGTAATGACGTTTCTGATTCCGCCGAATTTTGAAGCTATAACTGCCTTACCGCAAGCCATAGCCTCCTGTGTTGTCATTCCGAAAGGTTCGAAAAGCGAAGGAAGTACAAAAAGTTGTGCTTTCTGGTACAGAGGAGCCATCATTTCGTCGGCCACATATCCTATTTTTCTTACCCTGTCCTGCATATTATTTTTTTCGATAATCTCATCCATTTTTGCAAAAACACCAAGCTCGCGCGGTTTCGGATTTGGAGAGCCGCCACCGATGACAAGATCAACATCCGTAATTTTGTCTTTCACGAGTGCAAATGCATTCAAAAGAAGGTCGTGACCTTTGTTGGTGTCAATTCTCGAAAGGCAGAAAATATATTTTTCGGGTGTGTTTGTCTCTATTTTTAAGTCTTCCTCAGTTGGTAATCTGTATCTTTCAATATCAACTCCCGGAGCAATAATTTCGATATTGTCTGCATCATATCCATAAAGTTCTTTTAACTTTTCGTACTGCACTTCCGTTGTGAGTGTCTGTCCGTTGACAGCTTTAAAAATTCTCATCTCTTCGGCAATACGATGTTTAAAATTAAATTTTTTCTCCATTTCGTCCGGGTCGCCTCCCATCTGGTCTTTTTTCCAGGCACCGAGCGAGTGAGCAGTGAAGAAAGCCGGTTTGTTGAAATGTTTTGCAACATCCAGCGTAACAATCCCCGCATCAACATAATGTCCGTGGTACAGGTCATAATCCAGTCCGTTATCTTCAATGAATTTTATCATATTTTGTGACAACTCGGGCAGATGTTCATAGATAAACTCCTTTGGAATAAACTCCCAGGGGCCTGAATGAATTCTTATTACTCTTACATCCGGATGACCGGGAACGGGATCAACCTGAAGCTGACTTTTGTCGAACCAACGGGTATAAATGTCAACTTTGATTCCGGCTTTTGCCAGTGCTTTTGCCAGTTCGAGAACATAAACCACCTGTCCGCCGGTGTCGGTTCTGCCGAGAACCGGTACGGGGTCGAAATACCCGTGTGTGCTGAGCATTGCTATGCTTTTTATCATTTTGTTTTCCATATTTTCACTAGTTTGAAATTTTGCAATTCATTCTTTTTATTTCTTTTACTCCGCCCTAAAGGACGGCTAAACACTATATCCCTAAAGGGATTTTAATTATTTCCTGAATATTTCTTAGCTGTTGATACTTTATCCTTCTGTGAATCTGTAGCATAATTATTTATTTAGCTTTGCCTCCCATTCTTTTGTTATTATTATGTCGGCAAGAGCCTTATGCTTTGAAATTATTTCGTGCTCGATCGTCAGTATTTTTTCGAGGAACTCGTCCTGCTTCTCTCTTGCTCTTTTTTTCCTTGATTCGAGTGTGTCAAACTTGTTCCTGTCAATAAATACCCGGGTGTCGGCATTTTTTAACGTTGTTGTGTATGTTCCTTCGGCAATCAGGACGTGATAATCCTTCAGGTTTACCGTTTCCTCTCCGATTTTATCTGCATCAAAGTCAACAAGAGGTTTTGTGATAACATAATTGCCGTCAATCACATCCTTTATGTTTTTATCAAGCAGTTCGAGTTTAACCTCCTGCATTCCGACCCATGAAATATCTTCCTCACGTTTACGTGCATTTGTCTTCGGCGGAAGTTTAAAATAATCATCCTGCCCGAAAATAAAGCATTTCATATTCTCTTTTTCGAGGATTTCTGCAATTGAGGCAGCCACTTCCGACTTTCCCGCACCCGATTCACCCGCAACGGTAATAACATATTTTTTATCACCGCCGCAAATAGTTTCAAAAATCAGGTCAACAACCTCTGCGGCAGCTTTCCTGTGATTTTCGTCAATTATCAAAATATCGCCTTTCATAATAAAAATGAATTAGTTTTTGTAAGCACCCAAAAGTATAAAATTTTTCCGTATTTTCGGGGTGTGAAAGTTAAATCGAATAAAATAGCGGATATCCGAAAGTTTTACAAACAAAAACTGCTGAGTTTATACAGTGAAAATGAGGCGGATAGCCTGTTGTTTATGCTTTTTTCGGATTTTGCGAATTTGAATAAACCGGATGTGGTTTTGTATCCTGAGAAGACCGTTTCGGAGTCGGAATTGCTCAAAATACACTTTGCCGTGAAAGATTTGTTGAATAACAAACCCGTTCAATACATTTTGGGATATACTGAGTTTTATGACCTGAAATTTGAAGTTAATACCGATGTTTTGATTCCCCGTCCCGAAACGGAAGAGCTTGTAGATTTGGTGATTAAGGAGAATATCTCAAAACAGGGAATTGACATCCTTGATATAGGGACGGGAAGCGGTTGTATTGCAATATCAATAAAAAAGCATATTCCCGGGGCTAAAGTTACCGCAATTGATATTTCTGCGGGTGCTTTGAATGTTGCAAAAAGGAATGCAGAAAAAAATAATCTTGAAACGGATTTCAGGCAGATTGATTTTCTGGATGAAAGGTCAAGGGAAAAACTTTCCGAATTTGATATTATTGTAAGTAATCCGCCTTATGTGAGAAAGCTTGAAAAGGAGCGGATGAAGAAAAATGTTCTGGATTATGAACCTGATATTGCTTTATTTATTGATGATGACGATCCGTTTGTTTTTTATAATGCTATCGCAGAATTTGCCAAATATCACCTGAAGGAAAACGGAAAGGTTTATTGCGAAATAAATCAGTATCTCGGCGAAGATACAGCTGATATTTTTATTGCTGCAGGATTTAATGAGGTTGAAGTTATTGATGATATTAACGGAAATGCGAGAATTTTAAAGGCTTTGATGTCAAATTGATAAAGTTTGGTAAGTGAGTTTGTGTATTTTAACCGGATAAATAATAGTGAGTAAAAAGTCTATCATACCGGTATTAATAGGCCTGCTGTTAATGAGCGGCTTTTTAAGCTATGGCAGGAATAATGATTCCATCCCGGAATCAGATACGGCTTCGGTTAAAGGTTGCGAACAAAAAGACATTAAAGACCTTCTTCGGAATAAGGATAAGCCGTGGAAACCGCCAAGAAAAGTGATGTTGTTGATTCTTCCGAACATCGGCTCAAATCCGGCAAACGGTTTTTATTATGGTGTAGGCGGCAGTGTGGGATGGTATTTCGGGCCAAAGGAAATCACGAGGGTGTCATTTATTGGTTTTACATTGCTTTACACAACCAAAAAACAATTTATTACCTACTCGAAATCAAATATCTATACAACCGGTGATAAATTGTTTTTACAGGGGGACTGGCGGTTTTATATTTACAAAGCACCGACCTGGGGACTGGGAACAAATTCACCTGTAGATATTATTCCTGAGGAGTGTATTGTATGGCAGGGAAATGCAGTTGACGAACCGGAAGAAATTTATGAAATGTCGTATAATTATATCAGAATTCATGAAATTGTAAATTACAAGATTAGGAAATACTTTTATGGCGGAATTGGTTACCATTTGGATATTTACAGTAAGATAACTGATGAGTCGCTTAATCTTGATACAAACTCATTAAAGCTGACACCTCACTATTTGTACAGTAGAAAGTATGGTTTTAATCCGGATAAATATTCACTGTCAGGATTGAGTCTGAACTTTGTATATGATTCACGCGATAATATGATAAGTCCCTATAAAGGCATTTATGCAAATATAAATTACAGATATAATCCTGTATTCTTTGGTAGTGACCGGAATTCTACTTCTTTATGGCTTGAGTTCAGAACTTATTTGCCGCTTTCAAAAAAAACACCGCGACATTTAATAGGTTTCTGGACTTATGGTAATTTTCAGGTATCAGGTCACCAGCCTTACCTGACTCTGATGGCTCTGGGACAAGACCTGAAGGAGAGATCGGGAAGGGGATATGAAGCAGGAAGGTACCGGGGTGAGAATATCGTATATGCCGAGATGGAATACCGTTTCCCAATATCACAATGCTCAAAAATTCTCGGAGGTGTGCTTTTTGTTAATGCTACAACCGCTTCAAACAACAGCAATAATGTGCCTCTGTTTGAGTATGTCAGACCTGGCGTGGGGTTTGGATTGCGATTAATGATTAATAAGTATTTCAGAACCAATATAACTTTCGATATCGGGCTTGGCTACCGGTCAAAGGGATTTTATTTTTCCGGCACGGAGACTTTCTAATCTATTCACTATCTTTGCCCGGATATTATAGAAGTTTGTAATGTTTTGAAATATGATAAAATCTGTTTTTATTATCGCTGCTGTTATTATGTCAAACATCCTGAACGCACAGGATAGTATCAAAGACCTCATCCCGGGTAAAGATGATATATGGAACTGGACAATTAAGAAATCTGTAAAAACATTCTCCACAGGTAATCTGTATTCGTTTATCCCCGCTGAAACCGACCTGTTTGTAGAATACGGTTTTAAGGAAGCTGTAACCTGCACTTTCCGTAATTATATGGCTAATACAATCAGAATAGACATCTTTAAAATGGCCTCTGATACTGCTGCCTACGGAATATACAGCTTTAAGGCTTTACAAAAGAATAAAATGACGGATGTCGGTGACCAAAGTGCGTTATACGATTACTATATTGATGTCTGGAAACGAGATTACTACTACAGGGTGACAGTAAACAACAAGCATTTCGGAATGACTGATACTCTGCTGCTTATGGCGGAATATGTTGCTGAAAAGATTCCCGGCAAAGGAGAAAAGCCTTTGCTTGCTGCCGTTATGGAAGATAGTCTGAGGTACAATAATGTGAAATATCTTAAAGGGATTGTTGCACTGGATCAGATATATGCTTTCGGGCACGGAAGTGTTGTTGGGTTTAATGAGGCGGTAGTCGGAAAAAAAGAGAGAGCTCAGATATTTATTATAGGTTATAAGAACGGCAGAAAAGGAAGGGAGTGGATTGCTAGCGCAAAAGGAAAGTTCAAACACTATGATGACATTTACGGGAACTTTCAATTACATGATAACGGCTGGTCGGTTAATGATAAGTCAGGAACTCCGGTCTGTTTTATGCCATACGGCAGATACCTGCTGATAATCAAAGGGGAGGAGTGGGATGATGCTGTTGCGGAGCTTAGGAGAATTATGAAGGTTTTGTAATCATAGAAATGGCATAAAATATCAAAAATCTTCTTTGGTATAAAATCAAATGTGAGGTTTTAGGGTATAGTTATTTTCTGTTCTTCTCCAGAATATTCTTCAACGGTCTGAATTCTGCCCGTATTGTTTCCCATTTGTCCGGATATTTTTCTAAAAGAACGGTTATTCTGCTTTTATGATTATACAAAGCATCTGAAATGGCAGGGGCACTTATAGGAACTTCGCAGGAGCGACCTACATTTGTTCCTGTAAGTTTCAGCTTTTGTTTTCTCACAATCAGCGCTGCCTGTTCAAGCCTGTTAAGCAGCGAAATAGTCTTTGAGTATTTATCGGTTGTCCGGGGTTCTTCTGAATAGTCATCAGGGAAAGAGTGTTCAGTATCAAAATCGAGATGCCATTCGTTAATTTTTATTTCACCGGATACATCAGGGTACAGACTATTCACGTAATCAACCGTTTCCTCAATGATACGTTCCAGATTTTTCAGATCTCCCTTATAATTGCTTATCTTTTCCAGGGCATTCCTGCTGAAAACATAACTTCTGTTGTTTTTCCTGCCGTGCTCTTTAAGGTATTGCCTGCATAGTTTCACAAGACTTAACCCGTAATTATCGTGTGTACGTTGCAGCTCCTCCGACAGCTTTTCCGTCTGTGCAATTATCTTTTGAGTTCTTTCATTATTAAAAATAAGCACCTTTTTATTCCTGCGTTTCGTTTCAATATCATATTTTAGTGTGTTGTACAACAGAAATGCTATAACGCTTTTACTTTCGGTCGAAAGGGGAGAGTCGCTGTTGCTCACTCCGAAATTACCCGGATTTTCGTTGAAATAAAGAAAAGCAAGGTCACTCAGACCTTTTTCCGCACCCGGAAGTCTGAGCAGCAGCACGACATTTTTTAATTCGGTGAAAATATCTATCACCGGTGAACCGGTATTGTTTTTGACTTCAAACGGAATGCTATCCTTGTTAAACCATGTGAAAGGTGTTTTGTCTCTTCTGAAAGGAAGCAACTCAGCGGAAACAGAGGCGACTTCAAGGTCTTTGGAGCTATATCCGCCGTTTTGCTTTTCAGAAATATTCCCTTTGAGACTTTTCGATACATCATCATAGAAAACGGTGACCACCTTCTCAATACCGGGAAGGATGGACACAGCAGTCTTATGCAGACTTACGATCGGAGCCTCTATGAAATTGTATCTGTGCATTTTTGAAAAATTAAGCAAAAATATATATTTTTAAGTTAATAATGCAAGTTTTTTAAGATAAAAATTAAGTATAGATTAAATTAAGTTAAGCTTAAGTTGAGAAAATAAAGCCGCTTAACAGGTAACTTAATTTTGAAGAATGCACTTAAAAAGCTTGACAACACTATGTTGTATTGTGTATTCTTGCAAAAGATTTTTAATATCCATCGTTAAAATAATCAGGAAAAGAAATAAATTATTAAGTTAATCAAATAATATAATTAAAGATGAGAAATGAGATTTATGAAAAAATAAAGCAAAGCCGGATGCGCTACATTGCCGAACTTAAAAAAGCGGAAATCATTAAGCGGCAAAATGAAAATAAACCCGAAAAGCCGCAATATGATAATATAAAAGATTCAGGAACCGATGATAATGATCATTTATTTGAAATCCCGAAATTCCGGAAGCAGGTTTCATTTCCCTATGTAAATATTGACACTACCGGAATAATCAGCCTTTTGAAAAAATGTGGCAGGGCGGTTAGGTCGGGAACAGGTTATTTGGTTAACAAGATTCATACTTACACCCTGGTGATAAACAGGGAACTGAATAGCAAAGCCGATAAGATGACTGACGGCTTTTATAATTATTCGTCCCGCTTTTTTGAAGACAGATATGAATATGTGGAAATAAGTGAAAATCAGGGTGTAAAGTCAATAGCTGTTTTGCCGGAAATTTCCGTTATCACTGAAAATGAAATTTTTGACAGTACAGTTTTGATGTTCGGAAGAATCTGGGAAAGGCTCTCTAAAACAGGACTCGTAAGAAGCATTGTTCTTTTCTTTGAAATGGATGATGAGGTTTCTATTAATATTCAGAGTTATCAGTCTGTTTCGGAGGATAAAACAATACAAGCCGGCCAAACGGCGATGCCGGAATTTGTTAATATTTTCAGAATTGGCTACAAAAAAGTTTTAAAACGGGCAAACAGGATGTTAGGAAATGTCATAAGGATATTCATGAATACGACAGAGTCTTGTGTAATCAATTTTAAACCTCTTATTGAGAAATCGAGGATAAAGTTTCAGCGGATAAATTTTCCTGCAATAAACAGATTTGTCAGATTTTAGTTAGAAGTCATCAGATTGCCTGAGCCTGTTTGTAATCAATCACAGTTTATAACAGAATGACTTTTCTAACAATAATAGTTCCGTTCACCTCGGTTTTGATAAAATAAATACCGGGTTTTTCAGAGAAGGAGTAGTCATATTTGCCGGAATCGAAATGTCCGTTCTCCAGATTTTGAATTGCTTTGCCGATTGAGTTTAAAACTGTGATTTTTACTTTTCCCGGTGTGGTAAGATTAAGTTTTACAGTGCAAAACTCTTTTGCAGGATTAGGATAAATCAATACTTTAAATGAATTTGTTGTATTGTCTATGTATGAAGTTGTTCCGGGAACGTAAACATTACTTTTGAATGCACTGTTCGTATATGTTGAAGTGAGAATTCGCAGGGTGTCATCATCAATAAACGATTTTGAGAAAGAGGTTATATTTGATGCCGGCAAACCCTCGTTTCCTTCAAACCATTCTTCGCCTCCTGTTTTTGTCAGATAGATTCCGTGGTCGTTTGAAGCTGCATAAACAACATTTTGATCAAGTTCGCTGACATATATATCGGTTATTCTTGACCAGGATGAAAAACTCAATCCTGTTACTTCCCAGCTATTGCCGGAATCAATTGATTTGTAAACACTTCCGTTGGTTGAGCCATATCCTCCGGCTCCGCCGTACAGAATGTCCGTGTTAACCGGATCAGAAACAATAGCACTTGCCCATTTTGTCGTTTCCGGTATTCCGTTGCTAATATCATTCCAATTATCACCTCCGTCGGTACTTTTCATAAATCCGCCCTTATTTTGATTTGTACTGCCGAAAGCCGTATAAATTATTTGGTCTGATGAAGCCGGAGCAATAAAAAGATATCTGAAGCTGTCGTATTCGGCTCCCTGCATAACCTTTGTCCAGTTTTCCCCGCCGTCAGTCGTTTTATATATAACCGACTCCCATCCG
>CAYOZZ010000429.1:0-1820 GCA_964408535.1 uncultured Bacteroidales bacterium
TGCTGACTGCGACTCGCTCAAAAAAAGATCCGTCTCTTCTCCCATTGTTTCAACCTATTCACTCTTCTCCCATTGTTTCAACCTATTCACGGCACGTGCTGACTGCGACTTATAATATAAAGGATATAATTCTGAGACAAATGGAATTCAATCCATTCATATTTAGCTTTTAACCAATCCGGAATTTGTATTCTTTGAATAGCTTAGTCGTAATATGCTATTGCATAACTCGGGTTTAAGAATACTTTTAAAAACAGGTTGTAATTATCACGAAAAAACTTATTTGTTAAACAGGGGCTTATTACGGCTTGCTTTTGACTTTGCAGCCTTAATATCAACAAAATATAAAAACATTTTCAGGCTAAAGCCTATTCCTCACCAAACATCTCCCCGGTAATAATCGAAAACAATTCGTCAAGCGACATTCCGTGTGCTTCAGCCATCTTCGGGACAATGCTTGCCTCTGTCATTCCAGGCACTGTATTGACTTCAAGGAAATTCAAACCTTTTTCATTAAAAATATAATCGAAACGTACTACTCCTTTACAATTCAGCTGACGGTAAAGAAAAGCGGAAGTTTTTTTGCAGGTTTCCGTAACATCATCGGGAATTTGTGCAGGTACGATTTCCTCCGACAGTCCTGCCATATATTTTGCCTCATAATCGAAAAACTCTTTTTTACTGATGATTTCGGTTACCGGAAAAACAATAAGTTCATCACCCCTTTTCAGAACACCGCAGGTAATCTCCCTACCTTCGATAAACTCTTCAATAAGGATTTCATCATCTTCGTTAAAAGCCTTGCTTACGGCTTCATCCAGTTCTCCGACCTTGTTAACTTTCGACATTCCGACACTTGAACCGCCGTTGTTGGGTTTTACAAATACTGGAAGCGTAAGTTTGTTAAGAACCTGTACTTCATCAAGGTTCGTATCTTTTGTAAGTAATATTGCCTTTGCATTGTCAACCCCGACAGCCGTCACAAAGTTTTTACAGAAATACTTATTGAATGTCAGAGCAGAAGTTGCGTGGTCGCATGAGGAGTAAGGGATTTTCAGCATATCGAAATAGCCTTGCAGTTTTCCGTCCTCACCCGGAGTTCCGTGTATTGCAATAAACACACCGTCAAAACAGATTTTTCCGGCAGGAGTTACAAGGCTGAAGTCGTTTTTATCAATCTCAAGTCTGTTACCTGCCTCGTCGGTCGAAAACCACTCATTTCCTTTAATTTCGACAAGCCGTATATTGTATTTCTCTTTATCAAGAAACTTATGAACTACCTTCCCGCTCTGAACAGATATTTCATACTCACCGGAATCACCGCCAAATACTATTGCAATATTTTTTTTCCTGTTATTCATAAGGTTGCTTTTTGTCCTGTGCTTTCGTTTTGTTTTTATTATTCTGATTATCCACTATTATAGTAATTTCAAAAGTCTTTAATGTTTTCTTTTTAGAATCAAAGCGATTTCCATACTCCATTTTTATTACAGACTTGCCTGAAGCAATAGCCCTGAATCGATAATAATAAAACCCTCCGTCTCCTGATTCCTCATTTCCAATTTGATAATTTTTTTTACCAACCCCGGCTAACAAATTATCGTTATAAAATATTTTGCGCCAGGCATTTCCTGTAGAAGGGTCACCAGGTAACTGAAGTTTTATTATATCATTTTTTTATGACATATCTACTTAGTAGTGCAAAGGTATAGATTTTAAAGATTCCGGCAGAATATTAATTCATAAAATTCGCTGACATTCGGTCTCTTTCGGATTTCAGAGTTGGCCTTGTACGTATAGGCACTGGTTTTGCCAGCCTC
>CAYOZZ010000430.1:0-4182 GCA_964408535.1 uncultured Bacteroidales bacterium
CTGAAAGAAATATATAATGCAAACAAGGAAATCATAAGTGAAATAAAAGGAGATAAAATTAAAATATCATTGCACCTTGACAATAAAGATGACGACTTTACACTAATTACCGACCCGACCCGTTTTAATCAGATAGTTTCAAATCTGGTTAATAATGCAATCAAATTTACAGAAAAAGGCAGCATTGAATTCGGGTATTCAATAAACAGCAAACTGGCAAACAACGATGAGATATTATTCTTTGTTAAGGATAATGGAATAGGCATACCAAAAGAAAAGCAGGAATTAATTTTTGAGAGGTTCAGGCAGGTTGATGATTCATACAATAAAAAATATGGGGGAACAGGTCTTGGACTTGCAATTACAAAAAGCCTTGTAGATAGCCTCGGAGGAAGGATATGGGTTGAATCAGAGACCGGAAAAGGTTCGACTTTCTATTTTACTCTTCCCGGAAAAATTGTCCATTTCACGTCAGAAGAACACCAATTTCCTGAAATCAAACACGATATTAACTGGAAAACCGTTACAATACTAATTGCCGAGGATGAACCGTCAAACTATTATGTGCTTGAAATTCTTCTTGAAGAAACCGGATCAAAATTATTGTGGGCAAAAGACGGAGAAGAAACCGTAGAGATGTTTAAAAAACATATTGATGAAATTGATATTGTATTGATGGATATTCAGATGCCACAAATGAACGGCTTAAAAGCAACAAAAGCTATTAAAGCTATAAGAAGTGATATTCCGGTACTGGCACAAACAGCCTATGCCCTGGATGGGGATATGGAAAAATTCCTGAACGAAGGCTGTGATGATTATATCTCAAAACCTATTGACAGCGATATACTTATAGGAAAAATACGTAACCTTATTTCTTAAAAAACGCATCCCAGCCCTGAGCTTCAATCGGAACAAGTGTACCCGATCTGCTTACCAGGTTGACTCCCTCATTTTTATCAGACATATGCCCAATAACACTCAACCCCTCAACACCTTTCAGTTTTTCATAATCACTTTGGGCTATTGTAAAAAGCAATTCATAATCTTCACCGCCATTCATAGCACAGGTTGTCGGGTCAATATTAAACTCTTCGGCAACTCCGGCTGTCGTAACATCAATCGGTATCTTTTCCTCATAGATAGCCCCTCCAAGATCCGAATCGTGACAAAGATGAAGCATTTCAGAAGCCAGTCCGTCCGAAATATCTATCATAGAGGTCGGTTTAACTCCCGCATCCTTTAATAATTTTAAAACATCTGTTCTTGCCTCCGGCTTCAACTGTCGTCCGAGGATATAATCATACCCGTCAAGGTCGGGTTGCATATTGGGGTCGGCTTTAAAAGCAGCTTTTTCCCTCTCCAAAAGCAACAGCCCGGTATAGGCGGCACCAAGATCACCCGAAACAAACAGCAGGTCACCCTTTTTTGCCGTATTCCGGTAAACAATATCATCCTTTTTTGCCTCTCCGACCGCAGTAACAGATATAACCAGACCACTAACGCTGGAAACAGTATCACCTCCGACAATATCAACACCGTACTTTTCGCACGCAAGATAAAAACCTTTATAAATCTCTTCCAGAGCCTCAACCGAAAAACGGTTTGATGCACCGATTCCGATAATCAATTGTACCGGGGTCCCGTTCATTGCAACAATATCCGACAAATTTACCACAGCAGCCTTATATCCGAGGTGCTTTAGAGGAACATAAGTAAGATCAAAATGAACTCCCTCAATCAGGAGATCTTTGGTTATTAATGTCTGCTTATTGCCGTAATCAATAACAGCTGCATCATCGCCAACTCCTTTTACAGAGCTTTTATTTTTCAACTCAATATTTTTTGTAAGTATATCAATCAATCCGAATTCACCTATTTCGGAAAGCTCTGTACGTGTCGGTTTATCTTCTAACATAGTCTTATCATTTTTTAAGATTGCAAAATTAGATAAAAATGATTGACAATTTACGCCGACGAATATCAATTTTTCCTATTACCTTTGCTATATGAAAATCAGGAAAAGGACAATAGTAATCTCGTTTTTGGTAATTATCACCGGGATGGCGTTATGGCCCACACCCGCAGTTGAACCGATACGGTATATTGACCGGCAAACAGGTGAAATAAAAACCGAAAAAGTTGCAGGCCGTGGATGGTTAATATGGCTGTACAACAATCCGGTCGGTGAAGCTACACTTTACACGATGGTGAAAAGGAAGTTCGTTTCTTCACTTTACGGAGATATGATGGATTCACCGGAATCAGAAAAAAAGATTGAACCTTTCGTTAAAGAATATGATATTGACCTTAGTATTGCAAAAAAACAAAAATTCATTTCATTTAATGATTTTTTCACAAGAGAACTGAAAACCGGTGCCAGAACAATTGACACTTCTGCAAATGTTATCGTCTCTCCTGCCGACGGAAAAGCACTGGCTTACAGCGACATCAGCAATCAGGACTTCATTGTTAAAGGATATAAATTTGATATTAAAACATTTCTTAACAATGATGACCTGTCCAAAAAGTATTCAGACGGCAGCCTCGTAATTGTCCGCCTTTGCCCTGCGGACTATCACAGGTATCATTTCCCCGTTTCAGGCATCATTTCAAAAGAGGTTAAGATTGATGGCGATTACTATTCGGTTAATCCGATAGCCGTAAAAAAAATGGTCGAACTCTTTTGCCTTAATAAAAGAGAATACATTGTTATTTCCACACCTGATTTCGGAGACATCGTTATGGCGGAAGTTGGTGCAACAATGGTTGGGAGCATAATTCAGACCTATAAAGGTGATATTGCAATAAAAGGCGAAGAAAAAGGTTATTTTAAATTCGGAGGCTCAACAGTTGTACTTCTTTTTGAAAAAGGGAAAGTGAGAATTGATTACGACCTTCTAAACAATACACAAAAAGGTCTTGAAACACAAGTGACCGTAGGTGAAAGAATCGCAGTTAAGATAACCGATTAGGCCGGAAAAGACACATTAATTCCACAAAAAAAAATTTACTACGGCTGAATCAAAATATTGAACAAAATTGTCATTTATGGGTTAGTAATATCAATTGGTTTAAATATTTTTTAATCTTAACAATAAATTATGAACTATCCTGATTTTTTTAATGAAATAGAACATATTATACTCAAAGATGAACTTAGCAAATTTCTCGGCACCACAGATGACGGTATCGTTGATATATCTTACCTTGAAGTTACGAAAATGGCAGGCCATAGCTGCGCAACCGTTGGCGGTGCCTATCTGATGGCACTTAAAGGATTAAAAGCATTATATGGCAATGATATCCCTGTAAGGGGAGAGATTAAAGTTGAAATCAGGGAACCGCTTTCGGAAGGCAATACCGGAGTTATTGGGACAGTACTTTCGAATATTACAGGAGCAACAACCGATTTTGGATTTGGCGGATTGCAGGGAATGTTCAATCGTCGCGGGCTGTTGTTTTATGGAACCGATATTGAATCAAATGTCAGATTTACAAGACTTGATACCGGAAAGAGTGTGGAGGTCAGATATAATCCTCATAAGGTTGTTCAACCAAAGGAGATCATTATGTCCTATTTCGGCCCGGATGCGACGGAAGAGTCAAAAAAAGCATTCCCGAAACGCTGGCAGGAGATGGTGAAGACTATCTTTGACAATGCGGAAACGGTTGTTGAGGTAAGCCCTTTTTAAAGTTGCTACATAAAACCCCACAAATACTACTGATAATGAATTGATTACAAATCAGACTTAAACACTAATGACTGTATTTTTAAATCGGATAAATTAACTATGACGATTTTGTATGAAAATCGTGACCGGTTATCGGACAATCAATGGGATATAAAAAAATATTTACCGTTTTAAAACAAAAAGGTGAAAAAAACCTTAAAAATCGTAGGCAAAGGATAGTTGGTATGGCATTATAACAATCCGGTTGGAGAAGTTACGCTTTAAACGACGGTGAAAATAAATTCCGTTCCTTTATTTAATGGAAACAGTATGGGTTAACCGTGGGTTAAATAGAATGCAAAAGCTGAACCATTGATTTTGCAATTTTTGAAAATATTAACAAAATATTGTTAACAATCTTGTTTAATATAAAAATTAGTTCTACTTTTGCACCCCCATTTTGAAGGCCTTACGGCTTAAACCTTTGATACGGTTTATTTTAGTGGGT
>CAYOZZ010000431.1:0-26962 GCA_964408535.1 uncultured Bacteroidales bacterium
ATGTCAACTGATGCCAATACAAACAGTACCGGACTAAACTACGGGGGTGTTTTTGAAGCTAACAATGCCGACTACTTCAATGTGGGAGTCTATACAGCAGGACACAGCGGCGGAAGCTGGAACTTCGGAGTTTACACAAAAGCAAATGAGGATAATACAACTAACGATATTAACTATGCTATTTACGCCGATGCATCGAATAATTCTCCGGGTACAGGTACATACTGGGCCGGATATTTTAATGGCAATACAAATGTAAATGGCTCCATTTACCAGAATGGTACCGTTTTGCACGCAAAAAGTATTAATCCTATTATGAATGCTTCGGCCAAAATAATGACTTTAAAACCTGTTTCATTTATAAATGACAAAAATGAAACTTCGTATGTATTTGATGCTGAAGCAATGAAAAATAGTTCTCCCGAACTGGTAAAAGATGTAACTACACCAGCCGATCCGGAAGTCAAGAATTCGGAAGCAGTTACAAGTACCAGCGTTAACATAACAGCAATACTTCCCATACTTACAAAAGCTTTGCAGGAGCTAAACGACAAGGTTGCAAAGCTTGAAGCCGAAAATAAGGCTTTGAAAGAAGAGATAAACAATCTCAAAGCTAACAAATAGGATTTTGGATTTTATTTTGTTGATTTCAAAAACAAATATTATGAAACTATCAAAATTAATATATACGGCATCATTACTTCTGTTCATCTCTCAGTTGAGTTTCGGACAGGGAATGAAAGTAAAGCCGGGTACGAATGTTACAATTAACACAAGTACTACACTTAAGGTTGCCGGAGGTGGCGATTTTACTGTCGAGGATAACCAGGCATACTCACCCTCACTCGTTGAAAAAGGAAGTCTTGCATTCTCCGGTGGAGGTGAGCTTGAGGTTCAACAATACCTTGAAAAATTCCAATGGCACATCGTTTCGTCACCGATGACAAGTCAGACCATCGAACCTTATACAGGTATGTATCTGTATTCTTATGATGAAACTACCGATTCATGGCAAAATCTTTACCAGCTTACCGATCCGCTTAATGCAGGAGAAGGTTATTTTGTATGGCCTGTAACCGGAAATCCGGATATTGTTAAGTTTAAAGGAACAGGTAACAAATCGGATATTAACATAACGCTGACAGTAACTCCGTCAACAAACAATTCGGGATGGAATCTTATCGGAAATCCTTTCCCATGTGTTGTTGACTGGAACGGTGATGCGTCATGGAATCTGAACAATGTTTCATCTACAATATATCTCTACGATTATGCAGCCGGAAATTATAAAACCTGGAATTTCAATACGGGAACCGGAACAAACGGAAAGACAAACGGTTACATTGCCGCAACTCAGGGATTCTGGGTCAGAACAAACGACACAACCGGAAGTCAGTCGTCATACAGCCTGACAATTCCTCAGTCGCAACGCGTTGCAAGCCCGTCAACCGAATTTTATAAAAGCGGTCAGGTTGAGGAAAATATGCTCCGGCTCACCGTTCATAACAACACCTTTTCGGATGAATGTGTGATTGCTTTTAACGAGCAGGCTACCGATGATTTCGACAATGACTTTGATGCATATAAACTTAATACCAAGGTACTATCTCCGAAGATATTTACATCAACCGGAAACATAAAGCAGACTGTTAACTTTATGACATCTGTCGAAAATCACGAAACGGTAACTGTAGGATTTTTTGCCGGTACCGACGGTGAATTTACTCTGAATGTAAGCGGAATGAACAGCTTTCCTGCGGGCCTTCCCGTTTATCTCGAAGATACAAAAGATGAGATTTTTCAGGATTTAAGAGAAAATGCCGAATATGCATTTACTTCCACGATAACGGATGACCCGGACAGATTTGTAATACATTTTGCAAATCCGCTCGGAGTTGACGACCCTGCCGGACTGCAGGAAAACCTGAGGATTTACAGTTGGCAAAACAGAGTGATTGTAACTGCTCCTTCCGGATTCTATGGTACCGTTGAGGTTTATGATCTTCCCGGAAAGATGACTGCTTCCTCAAAAATTTCCGGAGGCAAAAACACTATCACAATTAATGCCTCAAAAGGATATTACATTGTAAAAGTTGTTGGAAATAACGGAATTAAAACCAAAAAGGTTTTTATTCAGTAGATATTTCTTTTGTTTTTGACAAAACAAAACTATGTATATCAAAAAAGCGGATTTAAATCCGCTTTTTTTAATAATGTAATATCTATATCATTCAGGAATAAATGATTGCTTGCTATTATTTTGCAGCCACTGTTCATTTTTATCTTTATTATCAGTCTGTGAGTCAAGATTCAAATCGGAATTTCTATAACCGTATTTTCCTGCATTCATTTGCCAGGAAACTGAAATATCGTCTTGATCAACAGTACCAGAACCGTTGGCATCACCCGAAATCATCGCCCATATTCCAGGCGCCACTTCCGTTTGAGCACTTTCAAATCCGTATGCCTCCGTATTAATAGTAAAATCATAAGTATAAACACCGTTTACTTTTAATTTATTGCTAGCTGCTATTATTCCGAGATGATTTCTATGCAATATAACAGGATACAACTTATTTGAATAGGAAACGGAAAATGTTAAAGGATTTATTCCGTCAAGAGCCGTTATTGTACCGTCATAAAGAATAAAACCAGCTTGTTGTGCGACAATGGATGATTCTCCTGCATTTCCGGCATAATCGGCATCCCGCAACTGAACCAATACCCAATCAACAACGCCGGGAGGTATTACTGCTACACTTTCGGCACCACAGTAATACCAAACGGCAGAAGTATCACTATCAAAAGGTTGTGTTAAAGGAATTACTCCTACATCATTGAGTTGTAATGTCATACAACTATCGGAAAACGGGCCTTCCAACAAAGCCTTTATATCAAAAACAACTTGCATATCTGTCCAATGGACTGTTCCTGTCGGGTCAAACTCATAATCCGGTCCGGCATAATCACCTTTCGCATTTTTAAAAGTCACATCACCGATATTACTTGACTTTAGCACATTATATCCCGGATTACATTTAAAGGTAACTTCCTGACAAGTAACATTCTGCATATTGCCGAATTGAATACAAGTACCCATATTTGCCGATTTTATACTATCAAAAGTGCAGTTTTGCAATGGTTCAAAAGGCGAAAGAACAGAGCCGTTCCGGAAAAAGAGTCCGTTTTCGTCAATATATTTAAATAATGTGTTTTTGGCCCAAAGCATAGCATTGGAAAAAACATTTAATGAATAATATCCGGTATCGCAATGAGTAATAGTTGCAACGGTATCGGGTACTCCTTCACATTTCAGTTGACCACCGGAGTTTATATTTAATGATTTGTTCCCATTAATTTTTAACGTCGCACCAGCATCAACTATAAGTATGCCGTTATTGTTCACATCAAAGTCACCACTAACCGACAATGTATTGCCTTCGAGGTCAAATGTACCGTTAATTAATGTAACAATACCCCCATTTCCAACTGTTAAATCGGAACCAAGAGTAACTGTTTTATTCAATGTTCTATTTATAGTACTTTTGTTATTAGCTAAATAGTGTTTAGCAGCTGATTTATCAATAACTAGGTTTGTAAAACACCCATTATTCAATGGGTTTGCAAGTGTTATGAATGAAGTTTTTTCAGAAACGAAAGCCATAGTATTATGGTTAACCGCTTGAGAAATATATCCTTGCTGACCGACACTAAAATTTTGTTCAAAACTATGTGTTAATCCGTCTTTATTGTCGGCCCATACTCCTTGAACTAATGTACAATTTCCAAAAATATACAAATCCGTATCCGGTTGAAAAATACCTGAAACTTTATCAATAATCAAGTTCCCGAATTCTTGTGACGAGCAATTGGAATAAACTGTTTGATTGGAAGCTCCATCAAATATAAACATCTCCGTACCCGGCGAATAGCCATATATTTGATTCCATTCACTATTATCGTTAACAAAATCCCCACTAAGCCGGATTATGATACCATCATCATAATTTACATTAAGTCCTGCTCCTGCTGCAATAAACAGATTTCCATCAATATTAAAAGCAGAACTATCCTCCATTTCGACACCCCCGGATAAAATATCGAAGTTATTTATAACATTTATTTCTCTTCCGGTATCAACAACAAAATTATCGAAAGCCATATTCTGTTTTTCAATTTTCAGATTATAAAATACCTCATCTGTTCGAATAACAGATTGTCCGGTACCGTTAAAAATTACTGTTCCGTTATATTCTCTAAATCCCCCATCTCCGATATAATTAATCCAGTCACCCCCGACATATAAATCGTTATTGTAATAAAGCCTTAAATTGCCGTCAAGAATTGTCAGATCGCCTGTTAATATTAGGTCGCCGACTCCTAAAGTCACGGAGATATTTGAATTTGACTTGTTTATTACAACATTATGCAATGTACTTCCGGTATCACAGTGTAAAAATGCCGGTTGTGAGCCGTAAAACTCAACCGTTCCACCTTCAGGATTAAAATCATCTCTGTAAACCTGAAGAGATTTTGCCAATCTAATAGTTCCTCCCGTTATATTTGTTGTCAGGTTATAATTAGGATTACTATTATCCAATATAATTCCAGTATTGTGAAAATCAATAATACCACTATCGGATAATGTGAGAGATGCATTTTCACCAAAAGGCCATTTACTGATTGATGAGCCGAATACATTAAAAATTCCTTTAACCTCCAGACAAGTATCGAGGCTACAATAACCTACAGATTGATATATATTAACAACCTTTTGACTATCAATCGAAAAACCACCTATTCCATCTCCAATTAAATCGTTTATCGTCAATGTATCATGATTTTCATTAGCAAAATCATCATAAAACATTTTTATACAACCTGATACTCTCTCATATTCATCACACTCAACATTACCCGTAATATAAAGAAAAGTATTTGATGGTTTTTGAAGTACAAGCCTGTGAAATTTACCAAAATTACAATATTGGTCTTCATTCCCATCGAAAACCGTTTTCCCTGTACCAGGAATAATAGCCCCTTTGCTAAATTCCAAATCCTTATGAATATATAAGTCACAATCGTTTAGATTCAGAATACCTCCTTCAATAATTTCATATAAACTTCTAACCATAACGGAATTGGATTTTGATGTAGCACAAAGATTTAATACGGTATTTCCGGAAATACAAATATTATTATAATAATTCCCCGACAAAGCTCTGATATTTACGGTGTCAGCAGTAAAATAAAATACACCCGAATCACATTCTACTCTATATGCGTCATATCCCTTACTAAATGTAACTTGTCCTATAAATTCCGAAGCCAATATACCGTCGGGCGAGGCACTATAATTGCCCAAAATAGTTATCATACCCGGGTAGGCTGATAATGACGAAAATACTAATTTTGCGCTATTATGTTTATTATTTACTAAATCAGGGAAATAAAAGTCATAAGGTGTACGGTCAACAATGTATGAATTATTATAACCTGAAAAAGAGATAGTACCTCCGTTAATATTATAGTTACCACCCTTTCCTATTATAAAATGCTTTCCGATATCCAGATTACCATTATTTAAATTAAAAGTAGCAACAGAATCATATAAATAAACACTTTCAAAAGTATGCAAATTCGACGAAGGTAAAACAATATTCATTTCTCCTTTAACATATATATTGCCAACTACAAGCATTTTACCCTGATTAATAGTCAATACTCCCCCGTTATTAATTATTAAATAATCATTAACTGTCAACGAATCACTTGTAACAGTCAGAGCCCCCCCCTGTTCAATTTTTAATGAACCACACGCAAGAGGATATGATGAAGCAATACACTCTGACGCGATTACAACAGGCTCGTTTTCAAACGGAACATGCATTTTTGACCAGTTATTATCATTCTCCCATTCATTACTAACAGCAGCCGTCCAATAGTTTATGTTAACCGGTTCAAGTTCGACAACTGTTACTCCATAGTGTTTCAAGGAATCCGCCCCGTAATAACCGTTCCATTGCATTTTATGTAATTGATGGTCCCACGTGTCGTGAAGATAAACCCAATTTGTATCGTTCGAGTCGTCATATCCAATACCTAACATAGTATGGTTAGTTACATGAATAAGAACCGGCCGGCCAGCATTTATCTGATTTTTAAAATTTTGGAATTCGAACCCCGGCCACCCCCAAGTTTCTTCATCAATAAATTGAGTGTAAATATTTTCTACTGAATAACCTCGCGATTCAAAAAACTGTTTTAAACCATACATACCGTCATAACCATCTACTCCAAGATTTTCAGCATCATCAGGAGTAAATCTGTATCCCCAGGAACCCCAGTTGTAAAACATTGTTTGTCCGTCTAAATTTATGTTATTATAATCACATATCCATTGATTTGTTTTCATATAATCTGCTGTACAGTCGCCATATAAATGTTGCTGCCAATTACCATTCCAAGGATCAGGTCCTGGTGAACCGTAGCTAATCCAGTAGTCGTCCACATGCCCGTTTATAACTCTACCGTCAAGACCATTACAGGTAGCACTTAACGGACATTGTGCTCTTACATCTCCTGCACTATCAATATAGGTTGGCCAACAAGTATTATCCATTGGGGCAACACCTCCGTTTGTAGGGCCTGTATATATATTATTGTATCCGATATTGTCATAATATCCGGCCATCATTGCAGCACTTGTCGGAGAGCATCCGAATGACCAGCTATATGCCGGAACGCTACCAAGTATTTTTGTCGTTTCTGTTGGCTCTACAACAGGCATCCTGTAGTGCTGCGGTGGTTTTCCGTCAATCTTGATACCATATAAAATTCTTCCGTCAGAAGTTATTACAGTATCTATTATCTGCTTTTCCAAATAAACTGGAATACTTGTCTCCAAATTTTGCTGTGCAGTTAAATTTGACAACTGAAAAAAGAATGTAACCAATACAAAAAATGCTTTACCCATAACACTATTTTTTTTAGAAATTTTAAATACAAAAAAAGCTTACAATATCCATCTGTCAAAATTTTTCGGGTTAACAAATGGTTAACAATGTTTTTTTTTACATTTGTATCGTGGTATTTTGAATGATTTATTATGAAACTATTTCAGATAGTGATTCTTATGTGGTTGACCATTGCTGCTATTGCAAATAATAAAGACAGCCTGCTTATTACAAAAACAGAAAAACTCAATGCCGATTCGTCTGATGATGAATGGATAGCAATGGCAAACCGTTTATATTCGTCATTTCAACTAACTGATTCGGTTTCATTTGATTTATTGAAATTTTTTATCGGGCATGCTGAGAAAAATAATAAAATAAATATTGCAATTGAGTTTCTTAGAACTAATTTAAACAGTAATCTTAAAATACCGGCAACAGAAAAAGAATATATATTCGAATCTTTAGCAAGATTAGAATTTCAATCCGGACATCCTGAAAAAGCACTTAAATCGGAAGAAAAATATATAATGATTATTTCTGAACAAGATGACACTTTGAAGCTAATACGTGGTTACGCAAACATTGGTATGCTATACAGGATAACGGGTTATTATGATAAAGCCGTTGTAAAACTTTTAGAAGCAATAAAATTGGCGGAAGTTTTTACAGATGGAAAAAACTTTTTAGCACCGATATACCAATCATTAGGTAACCTGCACCGAACTTTAAAAGAATTTGAAAAATCCGTTGAATATCATACCAAAGCTTTGTCTTTTGCCGAACAGGCTAATGACAGCAGCCGTATAGCAATGATTTTTAATGATTTGGCAAGTACTCTAATTGAGAAAGGCGACTCTGTTAAAGCTAAACAATACTATTTGAAAGCAATTAAAATAAATGAACATACAGGAAATATAAAACTTTTACAGCATAACTACGGAAATATTGCAAATATTTATGCACAAGAAAACAACTATAAAAAAAACCTTTTATTTCTTGAAAAAGCTATTAGAATCAGCCTGATGTTGAAAGATTCCCTTCAACTTGACAATCTCTATCACAATTTGAGTCTTGCTTATGAGAACTTAGGTAATATAAATAAAGCTCTTGAATATGAAAAAATCGCTTTTAAGATTGCTCATAATACCGGCAATAAATTATATATCTGTGATATTTTATTACATCTGTCAGAACTTTATAAAAATACCGGCAAATTAAATAAAGCCTATAACCTTCTTTTAAAAACATATTTATTACGAGATTCTCTTATGAATAGTGATAATTTAAAAAATATTAATGAACTTAGAGAAAAGTATGAAGCCGATAAAAAACAAAAGAAAATTTTAATTCTAAAAAAAGAAAAACAAGCTGAAACAATAAAAAACAAGCTTATTAAAACACGTCATTATTATACAATAGTAATTTTATCAGTTCTTACAATTTTCCTGATTGCAACATTATATTATATGTATGAAAGAAGAATAAAGGAAAAAAATCTTTTTGAAAGGGAAAACCAAATAAAAACTCACAAAAAACAACTGCTCGAAAGGGAACTTGAAAACGAAAAATTACAAAAAGATCTTTTAAAAAATGAACTATCCGGTAAAGCAAGGCTGTTAACCTCACACTCTCTTGAAATGGTTCGAAAAAATGAACTATTAAAAGAATTGCTAATTGAATTGAAAGAAATTCTTAATTGTATGGATGGTAATATCAAAGCAAAAGATAAAATAATAAAAACAATCAGAAATATTGAACAATATCAGTCTTTAGAAAAGGAGTGGGAAGTTTTTAAAAAATATTTCGAAAATATCAATAAAGACTTTTTTAAGGTACTTAAAAACTATGAACCTAAACTTACTGATAATGAAATACGCTTGTGTGCACTTTTAAAATTAAATATGAATACAAAAGAGATAGCCTCAATGTTAAACATCAGACCTGAAAGTGTAAAAGTTGCCAAAAGCAGACTCAGAAGACATTTAAATTTGCCGAATAATGCCGACATATGCAGTTTTTTTACTAAAAGAGCTGCCGAATATTCTTAATGATAGTCAAATTCTTCACTTCTTATCGAATAAATCTGGGATTATTCTAACTAATGGATTAGTTAGTTAAGCTCTGTATACATAATCGAAAAAGTGCGACAAACAAATCCAATCAGAATAGTGACAACATCTCCCTGAGATACAGAAACAAACTCCGGTCTTTTGTTTTACTTCTTCCTTAATCCGGTGATTTTCAATTTACCGAGATAAAGTACATGATAAAGTGCCGGCACAATAATCAAAGTCAGGAAGGTGGCAAATGACAGCCCGAAGATTACGGTCCAGGCAAACGGTCCCCAGAATGAAGCCATATCACCTCCAAAATAGATATTGGGGTCAAAATGCGACAGCAGTCCTTCAAAATCAATATTCAGTCCGACAGCCATTGGCATAAGCCCGAGGATAGTCGTGATTGCCGTCAGAAGCACGGGGCGGAGCCTCGTTTTTCCGGCCAGCACAATACAATCTTTGGAATCGCTCCCCGAAAGGTTGGCATTGTCGGCAATTCCAATCTCTTTTTTTCTGCGAAGTTTTGTCAGATTTATAAAGTCAATCAGCACAATGGCATTATTCACGACAACACCCGCAAGAGAAACTATTCCGATTCCGGTAAGGATAACACTTAAGTCCATATTAAAGGTGGCAAATCCTCCGAATACCCCGATAGTACTCAGAAGAACGCTTACCATAATTATCATAGGTTTAATTACCGAATTGAATTGGGTTACCAGAATTATCATAATCAGCGACATTGCGATGAGCATCGCCCTGCTTAAAAACTCCATAGAATCTTTTTGCTCTTCCTGTTCACCCGTAAACTGATAGCTGTAACCTTCGGGGAACGGAAAGGAGGCAAGGACCGGCTCCAGTTGCATATTGATATCATTGGCATTATATCCTTCAATAACATTGGAATAAATCGTAATAACCCTGTTCAAATCTTTACGCTTAACCGCACCGAATGTTGTGCTGTACGAAAATGTGGCAACCGACGAAATGGGAACCTGGCTTATCTTTCCGGTACTGGGACTTCTGAAAGTTATTCTTTTATTCATAAGGGCAGGAATACTGTAACGGTATTTCTTGTCAAACCTTAGTTGAATGGGGTATTTATCTTCGCCCTCTTTATAATCCGAAACTTCTTTCCCGAACAAGGCTGTTCTGATAGTTCCGGCAATCTGCAGCGTTGATAATCCGTACCGCCGTGCCTGTTCCCTGTTTATATGCACAAGAAGTTGCGGCATTCCCACATCAAGATCAATTTTCAGACCTTCGATACCGTCAATATGCGCATTTTCGATAACACTCTGAATAGTATCGGTAAGGTACAACAACTTGTCGAAATCCTTTCCGCTGACTTCGATATTAACCGGTTTTCCGGTGGGCGGGCCCATTCTGTTCTTCTCAATTGAAATACGAACACCCGGATATTTCCCAATCAACTCATTACTTAAAGCCACCATAATATCGGAAGTGACAAAACCGCCACGGTCCTCATAATCAACGAAGTTAACGGTTATTCTGCCCCTGTTCGGTGTTTCGGAAACATCAAACGGCTCATTTTCACCTTTACTTCCCGAGCCGACATTTGTTAAGACAGACTTCACAATACTCGAATCCGGCTCAATTATTCGGAATACATCCTTTTCGATCATCTTCATAACCGAATCGGTCGCATAAATATTCACGCCGATCGGCAACTCCGCCATAATATTTATATATTTGGGGTCGTTTGGCGGGAACATATCTATTTTCGGTTGTCGCAATTTCAGAAAAAACAGGGTCAGAATCAGAAGCGCAAAAGTTCCGAAGATAAACCAGTACGGATTTTTCTTCCTCAAAACAAACCGCAAAAAATCTTCATACCATTTTTCAAGTAATCTTAAAAAATCGGACTGAAACCACTTCCCCCATCTGTTAAGAAAAAACATATTAGCAAGGCCTATTACGGCAAATATCAGCAATAAACTTCCTACAACATTGACTTTCAAAACATAAAAGATAGCAGAAAACAGCAAAAACAATCCTGCTATAACGAGTGACCGCCTTTTGTTCAGTCTTTCGAGATGTGCGTCTTTTTTGACAAAATCGGACGCAAATACCGGTATCAGAACGAGAGCAACAAATAATGACGATGACAAAACAATTATCAGCGTAATCGGCAGATATTTCATAAACTCACCCATCATACTATGCCAGAATGCTATCGGGAGGAAGGCGGCAAGGGTAGTTGCCGTAGATGAAATAATCGGCATTGCTATTTCCCCGGTAGCCTCACGTGCCGCAGTCATTAAAGGATAACCGCGGTCAACATACCGGTAGATATTCTCCACAACGACAATGGCATTATCAACCAACATTCCAAGTGCAAGTATCAGAGCAAACAAAATAATCATATTTATCCTGTATCCAAGCAGGCTTAAAACCACATACGACAGGAACATTGACATCGGAATTGCAAGTCCCACGATAAGGGCATTACGTGTACCGAGAAAGAAAAACAAAACGAGTACAACAAAAATAATCCCCATTATCATTGAATTCTCAAGGTTTGCCAATTGCTTACGAATCATATCCGACTGATCATTGGTAATTGTCACAACAAGGTTTTCGGGAATTTCGTGCATATTCCTTGCCTTGTCAAGAATTTCAAAAATCCGGTCGGTGGCGGCAAGCAGATTCTCACCGCTTTTCTTAACGACCTGTAAGGAGACAACAGGGTGCAGGTTTAACCTTGCAAAGTTATCAGGCTCTGCATAACCGTCAACGACGGTTGCAATATCCCTGACATAAACAATATTTCCCTTTTCGTGCTTAACGATAATATCATTGATTTGTCGCGTGTCGGAAAATTCACCGATTATTCTGATGGAACGCCTTGTTTTGCCTATCTTAAGCTCACCTCCGGAGATTGACACATTTTCCTGACTGATAGCATTTTCAATATCGCGGAAGCTGACCTTATACAAATCCATTTTATAAGGATCAACATTGATTTGAATTTCCCTGTCGTTGATTCCCTGAATATTTACCTTTGAAATTTCAGCGACCTTCTCAATCTCATCTTTAAGATAATCGGCATAGTGTTTCAGCTCAACAAGGCTATAATCACCGGAAAGATTGATATTAATGATAGGAAATTCGGAAAAGTCAATATCCTTTACGAGCGGGTCGTTTTTAAGATCATCGGGCAGGTCGTTTTTTGCCTTGTCAACGGCATCTTTCACATCGTCAACAGCTTTATCAATATCAACATTAGTATTGAATTCCACAATTATAGCCGAGACATCCTGCGACGAAGTCGAGGAAATCTTCTTGATTCCTTTTACCGTCTCTATCTGTTTTTCAAGAGGCCTGGTTATCAGATTTTCCATATCCAACGGAGGGTTTCCGGGATAGATTGTATTTACCAGCACCGTCGGGAAATAGACCTCAGGGAAAAGTTCCTTTGGCATCGAACGGTACGAGTATATGCCGAAGACCACAAGAATTATTGACAAAAGATATACTGTGTTCTTATTGTTTAGCGAAAAAGAGGTCATGAAAAATTCCCTGACCACTTTTTTTGTGCTTTTGTTTACATCCATTTCCCAATCATTTTTAATGATTACTGAACCGTTTAATTAATTGACCACCTTTATTTTAACACCGTTGGCAACCAGATTATAACCTGCAACTATAACTTCATCGCCCGCATTCAACCCTTCGGTTATCATAGTAGTATCACCTTCGGACATACCGGCCTTCACATAAACTTTCTCGGCAATATAATTATCGCCATCCTTTTTTACTCTGTAAAGATACTTTCCCTTCATATCCTGCTTAACAATTACGGAGGGAACAATCAATGCATTCTCCTTTGTATAGTCATTCATTTTGAGGATTGCCAGAATATTCGGTTTCAACATTCCGTCAGGGTTTTTAATTTTCACTTCAACAACAAAAGTTCTGTTTTGCGGATTGATAATATTTCCGAGACGCGAAACCGGCACCTTCATCTTTATGTCAGGATATGTTGGGAATGTAACCTCAACAGTATCACCCTTTTTTATTTTTGAAAGATATACTTCCGAAACATCCGCCTTTATATAAAGGTCGTCCAGACTTACAACCTGCATAAACTGTCTTCCGGGCGAAGCCAGCTCACCTACTTTCAGAAGGATATTGTCAACAATCCCGTTTATCGGAGCTCTCAACTCAGCCATTTCTTTTTGGGCTTTCAACGTTTTAAGCTTACTTTCGAGAGCCTCAACTCTGTTTTTTGCGTTAAGAAAATCTATTTCCGAACCAATATTCTGATCCCATAATTCCTTTTGTTTTTTAAACACTGTACGTGCAAGTTCCAGACTTGTTTTTACCTCCTGAATGGTATTGTCGGTAACGTCAGTATTTAACTTAGCAAGCAGTTGACCTTTCTTAACCCTGTCGCCCTCCTCAACATAGATAGCTGTAATCTGTCCGTTCAACTGGGGACTTATAAATGCTTCCTTCTCAGCTTTTACGGTACCTCCTGCTTCAAAATGATGTTTAAAAAGACGTGGGACCACTTTTTGCACATTGACTGAAAGCAATTTATTACTCATATCATCTTCCGGGTCAATTGCATTCAACTTTTTTTCGAGAGCAGCAACCTTTGACTTCAATTCTTCAATCTGCAGATTATATTCCGTAATTTTCTTTTTTACGGCATCCGGATTATCTTCACCGCCTCCGCAAGCAGTCAGGGCAACAATTGCAAATAGAATAAATACCTTTTTCATATTGTTAATTTTTTAATTCTCTTTAACTATTTTTATCAATTCAACCGAATATATAAGTGTTGAGCCACCCGGAATGACATTGGCAAAATTTTTATCGCCATACGCCAGTTCAGGCGGAATATAAAGTTCGTAAATAGCTCCGGGTTTCATCAGCAATATTCCTTCGGAAAGACCTTTGATAATTTTGTTCAGTCGCACACCGACAGGCCCGCGGTCGTACGACATATCAAAGATAGTTCCGTCCGTAAACATTCCGCGATAATGAATTAATACACTGTCGGTTACCACAGGACTTTTGCCTTTTCCTTCTTTAAGGATTTTATACTGCAATCCGTCCTCCAATTGTATTACTCCCTCCTTTTTGCCGTTTTCTTCAAGAAATTTTGCTCCGTCAACCTTATTCCTGGCAACAATTTTTTCACCCTCTTTTTCAAGTCTTATTTTGAGTTCTTCGTTAAAATCATCAATCAGTTTTTCTTTCAGGCTGTCGGTCAGGATACTGTTACCTGCCAGACCGTCTTTCAGCCCTTTATAAATTGCCATTTGATTCGGCTCGATCTTTTGCTCGCGTATTCCGGCACCATAGTCAAGACCGATTATGTAACTGATAGTGTCCATCTTTGTCTTCAACTCAACCTTTTCAACCTGCTTTTCAATATTATTACAGGAAATGGCTGTCAAAGCCAGAAAAAGAAAAATACCGTTATTAACTTTTATATTCATCATTTTATCCATATTTTCATTATTCCTTCGCTCCAACTTAAACACCTGCAAGATTCATCCCTCACACAACCCGGCACGCAAACTTTACACATCTCTCCATCTCTCCTGCTCCCCCTCTCTCCATCTCTCCCTCACCATCGTCTTACATAACACCTGCAAGATTCATCCCTCGCACAATCCGGCACGCAAACCTTACAGGAGGCTCCCTCTCTCCAAAAACCTTACTCAACCTTCGTTAAAATCTTTTCCAGATCAGCCTTTTTATTCAGCAGATCAAGAATTGATGTTAAATACTGAATCTGACTTGTCAGATATTGATTATATGTCTGCGACAGATCAAGGCTTGAAGACATACCGTTTTTATATTTAATCTCCGTTTTCCGGTAAATCTTCTGTGCCTGCTGCACACTTTTCTTCTTATTCAGATAAATCAGATAAGCATTATTAAAATCCGACTTTGCCGTTTCAACTTTCAGTTTCAGTCCTTGTTGCAATTTCATATCCTGAACGGCAAGCTTATCCATTTCGAGCTTCGCTTTCTGAACTTTAAAATGCCTGCTGCCACTACTAAAAATCGGAATCTGAAGCTGAACACCAAGCATTTGGGTTTCGTACCACTCCTTATCAAAATTAAAGAAGTTAAAGTCATTCCGCATTGCACTCTGCTGGTATGTATAAATTGCACTCAGCGTCGGCATATATTCCGTTTTCTGAAGTCTCAACTTTAAACCTGACAACGTCTCCTGATCCTTTAATAACTTATAATCAATATGTTTTTGGATATCAAAGGGTGAATTTAAAAGAAATTCCTTGTTAACTTCCGTCAGGATATCCTCAAGCTTGTCAGTAACAATTATTTCAACATCGGCATTAACACCCATCTGATATTTAAGCCAGTTTCTTGCTATGTTCAGCCGGTTATTGAGATTTGTGATGGTAGCTTCAATGTCTGATATCATCAGATTTAACTGGTCAACATCAGTATCTTCAAGGAAACCGCTTTTGTAATATGCTTCCGTCTCCTTTTGCATATTCTTAAGTGTTACCAAGGTGCTGTCAAATACTTTTTTATTCTCCTGAAGAATAATGACCGGATAATAAGCTTTTGCAATGGCATTTTTTATTTCTATCTCACTTTTTATAACATTGTCGCTGCGCAAATCAACAAATGCTTTTGCAGTCATAAGTCCGACAATATATTTACCGCTGAAAATAAGCTGTGATAACGAAGCCCCGATATCAGCATTATGTTGTGTACCAAACTGAACAGGGATATCCTCCCCCGGTTTTCCCACTATCTCCCCGGGAAGAAGTGTCGTACGAAGCTTAAGATTGTTGTTGTATCCCACACTTGCATCAATTTGCGGAAATCCCAATGCTGTATTCTCTTTAACGGTTTTTTTTGCAATCTCAACATCAGTCCTTACATTACGAATATCATAATTGTATTCAATTGCATATTGCTGAGCCTCCTTTAACGAGAAACTTTTCACCTCCTGAGAACGAACCCCGAAAGGTATTAATCCGATTAATAATACCGAAAGAAGATATTTCTTTATCATAACTTTAAACTTTAAAGGTTAACATATCTTTCTGTTTTTCAAAGTATTTTATTCCTTTTTCATTGGAAATACCCCTGATATGATTTTCAAACATCACCTTAAAAAGATCTTCAAATGTAAAATTCTCCTGTTCCAGAATGTCAGGCTTATACAAATCCTCAATTTTTTCAAAGTATAGATGTGCCACAACCTCACTATTCAGGTCCGAACGGTAATATCCCTCCCTGATTCCCTTCTCAATATTTTTTCTGATAAACTCCTTCATCATCTGTTTTTTCCTTGTTTTGTACGTTTCGAAAACAGAGGGAAAGTACTTCTCTAATTCAAAAGATACGACAGGATTGAACTTCATAATTTTCTCACCGACAATTTTGCTCATATCAAGCAATACATCAATGGCATTCAAATCACGATTCTCAATCTCGCTAATTTTTGTTTCCACATTTTCCATTATAAAATCAAGAATGTGCTTTAAAAGGTCTGTTTTATTCTCGACATACTGATAAATCGTTTTTTTCGACATCCCAAGACTTCTTGCGACATCATCCATCGAGACATTACGTATCCCGTTATTAGTAAACAACTTATGAGCACCTTCAATTATCCTGTAATACTTTTCATCACGTTCAGTCATATCAAATAATTTTAACCCGCCCTTATACATTAAGATTTTTACGAACTAACGGATTAGGCGGGATAACCCCGATTTAATTCAATTTACCTTTTAACCCTTCCGGGCTGCAAAACTATAAAAAAGAAACGCAGGAAACAAATTTATATTATTTCGTTTCCATTGTTTTTTAATTTTTATCAAGAAATCAAGTAGCCATATTTGAAATATTTCAGTTTTAGAATTCAAAAACCCTGATGTTAACTGTCTTTATTTTCTCTGTAGGGATAAAGTAGGGGTAAAAAATCCGTTCTAATCAGTTTTTGTACCGGTAAATAATTTGGACGTATATATATTGATTCGGAATTTTGCATTCCAGCAACATAGTAATAAGATGAAAGAAAACAAAAGAAACGATAATGAGAATATTCCATTGGAAGATGAGATGGAAAGATATCTTAAAAAGAAGGAAATCCAAAATGATATCCTGAAAAAAATCATCAAAAAAATCAATTCGGATGATAAAAAAACAGATAAGTAGAGTTATAAAACATACTAAAATTATGAAAAAATCCGTACTAATTGCATTAATTTTTCTAAGTGCAATATCGCTTACAAAGGGGCTTTCTGCTCAGAACAACAGAAGTTTATTACAATGGAGATGTCCATCTCCTGTTGACAAATCATTTCCCGCAGAGGAGAAAGCTATGTGGGACATTCTATTCTATTTTGAGACTACTGCATCATCACAGGGTGGTGTCGCAACAGACGGTAACTTCATTTATACTTCATCCTTCAGTACCGAAATGTTTCGCAAATTCACAATGGACGGAGTGTTTGTCGAAGAATTTACGATTCCCGGAATTTCAAACTGCGGCTGTCTGACTTACGATGGCAATAAATTTTACGGGGCAAGAGGCTATATTGATGATGGCATTTATGTTATGGATTTGGAGAATCATCAATTAACCAATACAATATCTCTTTCTGTCCAAAGCATAATCGGAATTGGTCATATTTCATACGATCCCGGACTGGATAATGGAAACGGAGGGTTTTGGGTCGGTTACTGGCACGAACTTGCTGCAGTTGATATGAGCGGGAATGAAATAATCCCGAATGTAGTAACAGGTATGCCCGGAATAGCCGGCACAGCATTAGATAATGTTACCGATCCGGATAATCCGGGACTGTTTTGCTTCCAGCAAACAGGCGGGTCTGACCTCGAAATAACAAAATTTGACATCAATACTCAGACTTTTTCGGGAGTTTTACATGTAGCTACCGACATTCCCGGGCCATCAGGAGGCTCATCCAATTCCATTGCAAGCGGAATGAATTCATTTATTAATAACGACGGCAAACTGGTTTTACTCGGTATGATTGATTGCTTTCCCGGAAATGAAATGATATTCGAGTATGAAATTACCAATGCTTTTAACTATACAAATGATATTAGTGTTCAGTCGCTGATTTCGCCTGTAACAGGAGAAAATCTGACGGCAAATGAGGATATTACCGTAAAACTGCTTAATAACGGTACGGAAGCCCAGTCTGGTTTTGACATTCAATATACAATTGATGACGGAACCGGCCCCTTGGGACCCTTTACAAAAACGGTCACCGAAACAATTAATCCCGGCGACTTTCTGGAAGTAACATTTGATGAACAGGCAGACCTGTCGTCAGCCGGAACGGAATATACAATCGTTGTATCGTCATTTTTAACCGGAGACGAAAACCCGGCCAATGATATTCTTACGAAAGTTGTACAGAATACGGCTGGTGTTTATTGTTATGCAAGCGGAAGCAGCAGTTCAAATCAGGAATATATCAGCAATATGACATTTGGCGATATTTCAAATTCGAGTAGTGCCAGCCAGTACGCCAACTATTCAGGCGACCCGGCTCTGTATATCTACCTCGAACCAGGTGTCGCTTCTGCGCTTACAATAACTCTTGCCAATCCTTACAATGCTGATCTCTCAGCCGTTTGGATTGACTGGAATGCGAACGGTGATTTTTCCGATCCTGGCGAAAATGTTTTTGTTTCTGCTTTTGGACAAGGCCCGTACAATACTGACATCACTGCACCTGATGATGCTCTGCAGAACACCAAACTGAGGATGAGAATAAGGCTTGATTATAACAATCCGGCTCCCGAACCGTGCGGAACAACCTCGTTTGGAGAAGTAGAAGATTATGCGGTTTTCGTCACCGGTGCCCAGCTTAACCCGGCGACAAACCTTCAGTATGAGATATCGGGTATTGACATCAATCTTACCTGGGATGCTCCCGAAAGCAAAGACTTGCTCGGGTACAATGTTTACCACTCTTTCAATCTCGGTGAATTTGAAAATGCCGGTTACGTAACCGGAACATCCTACACTTTTGAGTCCGCAGAAATCGGCAGTCACAGATTTTTCGTAACGGCTGTTTACGATGAAGGAGAATCACCTGAGTCAAATATGGTAGAAGCTGTTATCGCTGCCCCGATGCCTCCTGAAAATCTTCAGCTCGAAATAGATGAAGGCAATTTTTATCTGAGCTGGGATGCACCGGGCGGTAAAGACCTGCTTGGATATAATCTCTACCGGTCACTTAATTACGGAAACTTTGTGTTACTTGAATATACCACCGGAACATCATATACGATAGAATCGCCTGAACCGGGAGGATACAGATTTTATGTTACATCTGTTTATGACCAGGGAGAATCGTCAGCTTCCGACACAATTGAAATTATGTACACCGGAATGATTGAAAATAATCTGAATACTATCAATATTTACCCTAATCCTGTCACCGGTTTTGCCACGCTTATGTACCAAAATCCCGGACATAAAGTTTATAATCTGAAAATAATGAACATCAAAGGTGAAACCGTCAGAACAATAAATAATATCACCGACAACAAACTTGTTATCGAAAAAGGAAATCTGACAAGTGGTATTTATTTTATTGAGATTAGGGGCGAGAAAACTTTCAGGAGTAAATTTCTCATTAATTAGTTTTAGGTTAATTATGGTGATGAGCCGGATTGAAACATATCCGGCTCATTTTTTCAACACATATTATGATAAGTTAATAATAATACCGGTAAAGTGTTTATATTCGCAAATTAATTAATAATAACGGTTTTGCTTAAATTAAGTCAAAAATGAATAAAAATTCTATATTTTCATTGATGATTTCAGTATTTCTTCTGAATTCATTAACTGTAAACGCCCAGCAATTCAATAAAAAAATAATCGGTTATTTTACCTCATGGTCGGTTTATGTTCGTGATTATCATGTTCCAAACATACCGGCTGACAAGATTAATTATATCAATTATGCTTTTGCAAATATTGATCATTCTTCCGGCACAATTATGCTTGGCGATGCATACGCCGACATTGATAAGTTCTATCCCGGCGACAGTTGGGATCCCGACAGTCTGCGTGGCAGCTTTCATCAGCTTCAGATTTTAAAAGCCAATTATCCACATCTTAAAACACTTATTTCAATCGGGGGATGGACGTGGTCAGCATACTTTTCCGACATTGCCCTTACACAGCAATCGCGCGAAACCTTTGCAGCATCTTGTGTGCAATTTATCCAGCAATATGAATTTGACGGAGTTGACATTGACTGGGAATATCCGGTCAGCGGAGGATTGGAGACAAACATCTATCGTCCGGAAGACAAACAGAATTTTACACTGCTACTGGCTGAATTAAGAAGCCAGCTGGACCAGGCCGGGGATTATCTGCTGACGATTGCAGCCCCTTCTTCCCCACTAATCAGAGAAAATATTGAGGTTGATTCCATACACCAATACCTTGACTGGATTAATATAATGACTTACGATTTTCATGGCCCCTGGAGCGGAGAATCTGATCCGGTCACACATTTCAATTCACCGGTTTATATGATTGCAGATGACCCGACACCCGAGCCATATTATTCTTCATTCAACATGTCAGCGTCGGTTGAGGGATATATTGAAGCAGGAGTCCCTCTTGAAAAAATCAATGCTTCACTGCCATTCTACGGAAGGGGATTTGAAGGCGTACCAGATATGAATAACGGTCTTTTTCAAACTTACACAGGCCCTGCCAGCGGCGGAACCTGGGAAGCCGGTGTTTTCGATTACTGGGATCTTGCACAAAACTTTATCGACATGAACGGTTATGTATCCTATTGGAACGAAGAGGCTAAAGTTCCCTGGATTTATAATCCCAATACACAAAAAATGATTAGTTACGACAATCCCGAATCTATCGAAATAAAGGTAAATTATATCAAATCAATGGGATTGGGCGGGACAATGTTCTGGGAATTTAGCGGTGATAAATACGGGGTTTTACTGAATACCGTTTATCAGACAATCAATGATACAACTTCTGTATCAGTGAAAGAAGACAAAGAGCTAAAGGATATTGAAATAAATATCTATCCGAATCCTGCTTCCGGCTTGATATTTATTAATTCCACAAGCAAAATAGAAAATGTTGAAATTTTCGATTATACAGGAAAACTGTTATCCTCCCGAATCTTGAACAGTAAAACATATCAGATTAATATTTCACAGTTTAAAACAGGATTATACATAGTTAAAATTGAAACGGGAAAAGGAATTTTAAGCAAGAGAGTTTTCATTGAGTAGTCGGTTTTAGTAATTTTTAGTTAAACGAACACTTCTATTCCTAATATTCTTTTATTCAGACAACCAAGGCAATTATATTATTGTCAAAACAAAAGGGATTCTTTACTTTTGCATACCGATGAATTATTTAATAAAAATAACGCTGACGGTTTTATTCTGTCTGTCAATGAGATACATTTATGCTCAGGTTTTGCAAAAAAACGACAGTCTCGAATTATTACTGGAAATCACCTCTGACTCAAAGGATAAAATTGATATTTTATTAAACCTTTCGGATAAACTGAAAAATAATAATCCTGAGAAGGCACTGAATTATGCTGATGAAGCATTACGGCTATCTGAATCAGACGGGTATCAGTATGGAATAGTAAACTCGACAATAAATAAGGCGTATATATATTGGAGCCTCACCGACTTTAAAACGGCAATGGAGTTTGCCGAAAAAGCCAAAGAAATATCCGAAGAAATGGATATGCAGAAAGAGCTTGCCCTGTCATTGCGGGTAATCGGGCTAATTTATATCGAGCTGAGTAATTATGAAAAAAGCTCCGAATATTTTTTCAACAGTTTGAAAATATTTGAGGGAACAGGTGACAAGGAAGGTACCACTAAACTGCTAAGTGACATCGGTTCAGTATATTTTCATCAAAACGATTATGAAAAGGCCCTTGAGTATTATTTCAAATCTCTGAATCTTGCAAAAGTGAGCAACGACCGCAATGGAATTGCACGGGGACTGAATAATATTGCTGCTGTTTATGAGGCAATGGAGGAGTATGAAAAGGCTGAGAAATATTTTCTTGATGCAAGTGACATTAACAGGAAACTTGGGAATAAACTTTGGGAAGGCATCAATTTTATGAACCTTGGAACAATAAATCTGAATCTTAAAAAGTATGACAGGTCAATTACATATTTAAAGAAATCTCTCAAATATTTCAATGAATTACAAAGTAAAATACTTCAGGCTAGATGCTATTTAAATCTGGCTAGATTATTCAATGAAACAGGTGACACTGAACAAAGCATGAAGTATGCCGGACTGGCATTAAAAAAGGGAAACGAACAGGATTTAAAACAAATAATTCGTGATGCAGCAGCTATTATGCAACAGGTTTATCTTAAAAAGGGAGATAAAGACAGTGCCTATAACTACCTTTTGCTCCAATCAATAATGAAAGACAGCCTTGTTCTGATGGAAAACAAAGCCGAACTCACAAAACTTGAGTTGCAATACGAATTTGACAAAAAAGAACAGATAAAACAAATCGCACAACAGAGAAAAGACCTGGCAATCTTAATTGTAATAATCAGCTTGCTAATAGCTCTGATAGTTATAATTCTGATATTGGCCCGGCTGCGTGTTAAGGCAAAAAACTCCCTGCTCAATCAACAACGGCTTGAACATGAACTTGAGGTAAAGAAAAAAGAACTTACCACGAATGTTATGTCACTGATGAAGAAAAATGAAGTATTGTCTGTACTCTCGGATAAACTTAACGCTATTAAGAGCAGAGCCGTAAAAGATGAAACCAGGGATGCAATTTCAAAAGTATCAAAAGAGATTGACAAAATAACTGAAGAGGAGATTTTTGAAGAGTTTGAGCTAAGGTTTAAAGAAGTGCACAGCGAATTTTATGATAAACTGATAAAACGTTTCCCCGACCTTTCGCCCGGCGAGCAACGTCTTTGTGCATTTCTGAGACTGAATATGTCAACAAAAGAGATATCCGAACTTACCGGACAACGGATAAACTCGCTTGAGACCGCAAGATACAGACTCAGAAAAAAGCTCGGGATTACAAACTCACAGGTAAATCTTGTTACTTTTCTTTCGCAGGTATAGCTATTATTATGTACTTTCCCACCATCAATAATGTTTACTGTATAGTCCTCGGCTTCTCCATATATACCAATTTGGCAAGATGTAGGATTATTGTAATAATGCTCAGCAATCCTCAAGCGTGTTTGTCCGATATTGGCATCATTAGGCACAGCTACGTCAACCGTTAGTGTATGTGCTCCGGCTGCTTGCGGTGTAGTTCCCAGATCATATACCTCACCGGCATCGGTAAAATTGCAATTTTCTTCGGCAGTGGTAAACGACCAGACTTCACAACCGTTTGCATCACCATTGGCATTATAAGGAACAACCTTCCAGTAATACGTCGTATTGGAATTTCATCAAGGGTGTAACTAAACCCGACAGGTCGAGGAAGGGTGATGTTAGGTTGGCCACTTTGTCGGGATGGTTAGCTATATTGACTCCATCAGGGGATACTTGACGAATTTAGAATACTACGTTTTAGCAAATTAGTGTAATGCAATGATTTTTTTCTGCAATATCGGAAAACAATTTTGTACCGCCGACAAATTCAATCCGGCATTTAATTACGGTATAACCCTTATTATACCCGTAACCGGGTTAAATTGCACCGGTGGACATAGCAATAATATCGTTATGTGCAGGTAATGAAGGTGCGCCAACCTGCTACATTGGAGCAAATCCATTTATATGTAAGAATTGTATAACGACAAAAAGACGACATTAAAAACACAACCATTCTAACAATATGCTATACAAGCGTTTGCTTCTCATACCCTTTTTGAGGAAATATAAATTATTCCGGAAACTTTAGAAATAGACCGAACGCTCACCTTGAAAATTATCAACTCATTAATTTTTTTTCAACAATAGTAAAAGTTCTAAGTTCTGCTTTTTTTGATTTAATTCAAATTAAAAAAAATTAAAAAATCTGATTTAAAAGCAACATTTTTGTCAAACATTTGTCTTCATTAGGTAAATATTCAGATATTATGAGAAATTTTAAACAAATCACTACAACTGTCATTTTGCTTTTATTTGGAACGGGTTTGTTTTCACAGGCAAATTTTATGTGGGTTAAACAGGGTGGAAATGCGTCTTTATCAAATGGAAATGTGCAGGTGCAAAATACTGCAGATGGTATTATTTCTGCCGGAGATTTCCTCGAAACTGCAAACTTCGGGCAGGAAGAAATAACTTCTAACGGCAGTTCCGACATCTTTATTCTGAGGTGCGACGAGTCGGGAAATGTTTTGCAAATAAGGAGTTTCGGAGGTGAGAATGAAGACCTGCTGAAATTCCTAAAAGTTGACAGCCAGGGGAATATCATTATTTCAATCGTTTTTACCGATGCTATTACGATTGACGGAAATGAATATACCGGACTTGGCGGACCTGACGTTTTGCTCATTAAACTCAATCCCGATTTCACTACACAATGGATAAAGCATTACGGAACAGGTCTTACAGACTATGTTAAAGGGATGGATATAGATGAGGACGGAAACATCATCGTTTTCGGTAAATTTAAAAACGAAATTGAGTTTGATGATATCACACTCACATCAATGGGCTCAACGGATATGTATATTGCAAAATACTCTCCCGAAGGAGATGTGGTTTTTGCTTTCAGTGAGGGAGGCAGTTCCTATGAAGATGCGGGTGCTCTTGCTGTCGGGCCAACCGGCGACTTCTTTATATCGGGAATCTTTTACGGCGAAACGATAATCAACGGAGAGACAATAACAACCGAAAATCCTACTGGCCTGTTTATTGCAAAATATTCTTCTTCAAATGAATTTCAATGGTTGCAACAGGTGGACGGCAGCAACCTGATTCCGACAGTATTTCTTGCGGCAACTACTGACGGCAGCGTATATATTTCAGGTGGTTTTCAGGGAGATGTTTCTTTCGGTTCGGTATCGTTGTCAACCGATGAATTTGATGCCGACATATACATAACAAAGTATAATCCTGACGGCGTAGCCCAATGGGCCGGACACGGACACAGCAGTGCCGGAGATATTTCGACAGCTCTTAGTTGCGATGTGGGCGGAAATGTTTATCTCGCAGGATACTATTTATCATCAATTGATTTTAACGGAGTTATTGTCAACTACACCTTATGCTGAGGCTCGGCAGAGATCTTTGTTGTACGTTATAGCAGCAACGGTCAGGCAGAATGGGGAAAACGCATAACCTCAGAAACAGCAAAAGTTACTTCTTTGAGTTCCGATATTCCGCAAAATCTGATTATTGCAGGAATGTTCGGCGATACTATGGATATTGGAAGTTTCTCATTAACTCCGGTAAACAGCTATGACAATTTTACGGCAAAACTGCAATGGGCAGGGAGTACCGGCGGAAATGAAATACTGACAGAAAAACAACATTTTAATGTATATCCGAATCCTGCCTCGGATATACTAACCGTTTCTATTGAAAATGAAAGTGTTATCCGGTTTGAAATTATTGACAAAACAGGCCGGCAAATACTTAAATCTGATTATTTGAATAGTGACAAAAACAATAAGACAAGCATCCACGCTTGTCAAACATACTTTAACATTGATATCTCCGGTTTACGCACCGGTTTATACATTTTGAATATCTATACAAGAAGCAATAAACTGCTTTCAAAAAAGGTAGTTGTTAAATAATTAAAAGCCCCATCGGGACTGAATATCATTAGCCGCGGTCTGAACCCGTGGTAATAAATTATAAAGTTTTAAACACATGAAAAATTCAAGCCCAACAAAACAATTGAGATTCATTTTGTTTCTAATTTCTCTTTTCTTTAGCTTTGGAGTAATCAGCCAGGCACAGGTTTCAACGGATGTTGAAAAGAAAAACCCTGTTATTTTTGATTTTACCGGTATTCATTGCGTATCCTGTCCACATGCACATGAGGCAATTGCCGTTGCAAAAGCACATTATCCTCAGACAGTAGCTCTTTCGTTCCACACCGGAAATTTTGCAGTTCCCGGTGCAGGAGAGCCCGATTTCAGAACTGAAGAAGGTGATTTTGTGGTTGACAATTTTGCTTACTATGAGGAAGAATCCGGACTTTACAGAGTTGTCTGGTCATATCCAACGGTTTGCATTGACGGTGAAGGTGTTGAAAACAGTGCGGTAACCGATACAGTTCAGTTTCTGGAACAGATTTCTGAAGTTATAAACCAGGATGCAACTGTTAATTTAGCAGCAATTGCCTCAATTGACACAATTAAAAGAAAACTGAAAGTAGCAGTGGAGTGTTATTACACATCATCTTCAGCCGACTCGAACTACCTGATTATATCATTGACCCAGAACGGTCTGAAAAGTACCCAGGCGGGAGTTCCACAGGCGGGTGATGAATATGTACACAAGGAAATGTTCAGGATGTTTGTTTCGAATATCTGGGGCGATACGCTTGGAATTCCGCAGGAAGGCGACCTGATTGAGAAGACATACTTTATGGATTTGCCCGATTCAATAAAGTACGATGGCAGCAATGCCGTTGAACTAACTCTGCAAAACATACAAGTCCAGGCTTTTATAACCGGCAATGACACTATTGTATTAGCCTATGATTTTATTGGTGTGCCGTATAAAAACAGAAGAGCTTTCAATATTCTGAACGGAGTAAATGCCGATATCGAATTTGTGAACCTTAACGGCATATCCACAAATTTAAAAGAGCAATCGTTTACAATCTATCCCAATCCTGCAACCGACTTTATAAATATCAGATTGTCGCAGCAAATACTGAATGAACAACAATTTGTTTTGGAAATTCTTGATATTAACGGTCGCGTTTTAAAGACCCGGTCACTGTCAGA
>CAYOZZ010000432.1:0-12815 GCA_964408535.1 uncultured Bacteroidales bacterium
GTCAGTGATCCTTCCTCAATTAACGGATTAGCAACGAGATTAAAAGAATCAACTTTAATATATGCAGGAATTTCCTGTTCCCCCTTAAACTTAAGACAGGACGAAAACATATAGAAACCTGCAAAAACCAAAAACCAAAACCGTATATACCTGCCGTATTTCATATTCTTTTTAATTGTCTTTATTAAACGCTTGCTCTATCCATATATTTCAACTACAAAGACTCTATACCGAATTTCATCTTATCAATAATTCTGTTAGCCACATCCAGCGCTGCATATCCATCATCAATAGAGACAACGGGATTGCTGTTATTATTTATTGCATCTGCAAAACTCTCCAGTTCGGTTTGTATTGCATTGATTGGGGTAATATCAGGTTTCTCAAAAAATATCTGCTTGGCACCTTTACCGTTAGCAGGTTCGATTATCATTGCGAGCGGGTCGGCTTTTTCAGGATCGTCAATATCAATCATTCGCAATATTTCGGCTTTCTTGTCAAGAAAATCAACTGAAATATAGGCATCCTTCTGAAAAAATCTGGTCTTGCGCATATTTTTCATTGATATGCGGCTTGCGGTAAGATTTGCCACACAACCGTTATCAAATTCCAGCCTTGCATTTGCAATGTCAGGAGTATCACTAACAACAGGAACACCACTGGCACTGATTTTCTTAACATTAGAATGAACAATGCTTAACACAATATCAATATCGTGTATCATAAGATCGAGCACCACCGGAACATCCGTCCCCCGCGGGTTGAACATCGCAAGTCTGTGAGTCTCTATAAAAAGCGGTTGTTTAAGAAATGGCCTTGCTGCTATAAAAGCGGGATTAAACCTTTCGACATGCCCCACCTGTACCTTCACATCAGCTTCCATAGCGAGGTCAATAAGCCGCCTTGCTTCTTCAGATGTTGCAACTACAGGTTTTTCAATAAAAACATGTTTTGAGCTTTTCAAAGCCTGAACGGCACAATCAAAATGCGAAACAGTAGGCGTAACAATATCCACAACATCGGAAAGATCAATCACCTCCTGAATATCAGCCAGCCTGCGAATTCCGTACTCTTTTTCAACGGATTCGGATATCTCTTTATCAGGGTCGTAAAAACCGACAAGCTGATAAGCATCCGAATCATTAATACATTTTATATGTATTTTGCCAAGATGACCGGCACCCAAAACACCAATTTTCAACATATTTGAATATTTTTTGCAAATGTAATTTTTTTTGACAAAAATAGACCCCGATTTATTATTTTCGCAACATTTTAAAGGTAGTTTTAAACCGTGTAAAGTTAATAATGAATGATTGACACATACAGGACAAAAGGTTTACGGAAACAGCTTGTTGACACGATACGCAGAAAAGGAATTAAGGATGAAGCGGTACTTAATGCTATTCTTACTGTCCCGAGACACCTGTTTATGGAGTCATCGTTTCTTGAGTTCGCTTATGAGGACAAACCGTTTCCCATTGGCTCCGGGCAAACTATCTCCCAGCCTTACACGGTTGCCTTTCAGACCGAACTGCTCAAGGTGAAAAAAGGAGATAAAATTCTTGAAGTCGGTACAGGCTCCGGTTACCAGGCAAGTATTCTTATTGAAATGGGAGCAAAGGTTTATACCATTGAGAGACAAAGAAAACTCTACTTAAAAACAAAAGAACTTCTAAAAAATCTCGGTTATCAACCGAAGAAAATAACTTTTGGTGACGGATATAAAGGACTTCCTGCTTATGCACCGTTCGACAAGATAATTGTCACGGCAGGTGCTCCGTTTGTTCCACAGCAGCTCCTTGAACAGCTTAAACCCGGAGGAATCCTTGTAATACCGGTAGGTGATGATGTTCAAAATATGAAAAGAATCATCAAAATGAACGACACAAAGTTTGTTGAAGAAGATCATGGTTTATTCAGATTTGTTCCTTTGTTAAATAATAAAGCGGAAGATTAGCCGTTTTTAGAAAATTATTATATTTTTGCAAAAATTTTAACAACAAAAACAAACAGAAAAAATGAGAAAATTAAGTTATTTATTAGGATTAATGATGATTACAGGTATGATTTTCACATCCTGTAGCAAAGATGAAGACGAACCTTTACCTCCGACAATTCAGTTTAAAGGCGGAAACGAGTACACTTCATCAGATGTAACGATTAATGAAAACAACACTATCAAAATTGGAGTTATCGGGTTATCAAACACAACATCGGGTAAAAACCTGACACGTTTCACCCTTATACTTACAACAAACAATGTACCCCAGACCCTTGTAGATTCTGCAATCAACACTGGGACCTTTGATGCCGATTATGTAATCACATTCCCAAATGAGGGTGAATATCGAGTAGCTGCAAAAGTTTATGATAAGGAAGGATTGTCTGCTGAGGCGGCATTTAACGTAACCGTTAATCCGGTTACAGGTATTATTGATTATACCGACAAAATCCTTGGGTCATACAATAGTAATACAGGTAGTTCTTTTGCATCTGCCGACGGAACTGTTTACACTCTTGCCGATGCCAAGGCAAATTCCGAGAAAATTGACTGGCTCTATTTTTACGGAGCAACAAACCACGCAACAATTGCCGCACCGGATGATGATGTAGCTGCAACTGTTTTCACAGGTGCTGACGGCTTAGATACCTGGGCAACACGTAATGCTACAAGATTTGCACATTCATTACTTACTGCCGATCAGTTTAATGAAATTACAACAAAGAGTCAGCTTGTTACCGCAGCACAGGGAGCTAATCCGACAGAATCAAGGCTAAACAGTCTTCAGGTTGGTGATGTTCTTGCTTTCCTTACGGCAGATGGAAACTATGGACTTATCAGAGTTGATGCTATTGTTGAAGGTGCCGACGGAACAATTTCCATTTCAGTCAAAATTCCTGAATAGGTCATTGTTATTTCAAAGATAAAAGAGAGATGCAAAAACTGCATCTCTTTTTTTTTGAACAAAAATTAATAAAATTCGTATAGCCTTCAAAATAAATCAAAGTTAAATTAAACTGTTAACAATGAAAAAACTTATCTATCTTATTACTACCCTGACTATATCAGGATTGCTATTTTATTCGTGCAGTAAAGATTCCGATGATCCTCAGCCGCCGACATTTAGTTTCAAAACGGGTGTAAATTCAGAAACCGGAATGAATTATATTGCCGGAGATACGACTCTGCCGACTAACAGTCTTTTTATGGTTGGATTCAATGCAAGTTCAAATTCCGGAAAAGATTTTAAAAATTTCAAAGCTTTCAGAAGGTTTGAAGGTGGCCAGGATAATGTTGTTATTGACTCTGTAATTAATGGAACATCATTTAATGTCAATTTCATATTTACATCTAATAATCAGGCAGGTATGGAAGACTGGCGGTTTGAGATAACCGACAATAACGGCAATTCAAGTCAGCTGGCTTTTACTATGACAACATTCGAGGTAACAAGTGGTATGGCACATTTCACACAAATACTTCTCGGCTCCTATGATTCGACAGCCACTAACGGATTTCTTTCAACTGCCACCGGCACGACCTTTAACTTTGCCGAAGCCGCAGATACTGCAGCTGTTATAGATTTGATATATATTGATGCGGGAAACTACAAACATACTATTCTTGCTCCCAATGATAATATCGCTGATGATTACTACTCCGGAATTACAGACTGGACAGTCAGAAATGCAACGAAATTCTCAAGTTCGGGATTGTCAGCCGACCAATTCGACGCCGTTGACAACGGAACACAGCTTATCGTTTATGCACAGGGTTCCAATCTCAGCAGACTCAGTGAAACCGAGATGGGTTCATTTAGTGCAGGAGATGTTTTCGCTTTTGTAACAGATGCTGCAAACGGCAACCGAAGCGGACTTATTAAAGTTACCGATGTAAATAAAAATTATTCCAATCCGGGTTTAAGTACGATTACCATCGAGATAAAAGTTCAGGAATAGAAGACAATTCTATGAATAAGCAAGCGTCCGCGCACAATATAAATGCGGACGCTTGCTCATATTTTATCCCGCCGATGCACTATGATTTTCACGAACTAACGGATTAGGCAGGATAGCTCCGGTTTATCAAACCTTATCAAGTGCCTGTTTCAGATCGTCAATAATGTCTTCCACATTTTCAATTCCGACCGAAAGCCTTACAAGCCCGTCTGTGATATGTGCCTCCAGTTTTTTCTCCTTCGGAATTTTCGAATGTGTCATTGAAGCCGGGTGCTGAATTAAAGTTTCAATTCCTCCCAACGAAACTGCAAGTAATGCCAACCGAACATTATCCATAACCGTTTTACCGGCTTTTAGTCCTCCCTTTACTTCAAAACTAATCATTGAGCCGGGCCCGCTCATCTGTTTTTTGGCAAGTTCATACTGCGGATGAGATTTAAGTCCCGGATATTTCACCCATTCAACCTTGGGATGTTCTTCAAGGAATTTTGCAATTTCAATAGCATTTTCCTGCGCTCTGTCAATTCTGATTCCAAGTGTTTTCAGTCCTCTTCTCGTCAGAAATGCCTGGTGCGGGTCCATATTACATCCCACATTCATCATTACACCTCTAAGCATTTTGTAATGCTCTTCCGTTTTTGTCACAACCATACCGGCGACGATATCGGCATGTCCGTTAATGAATTTCGTCATCGAGTGTAAAACAATATCCGCTCCGAGATCAAGAGGCTTTTGCAGGTAGGGACTGCAAAAAGTATTGTCAACACAAACCGGAATACCTTTTTCATGGGCAATTTTACTGATTGCTTCAATATCGGAAATCCCAATTGTCGGATTTGCAGGTGTTTCAAGATAGATAAGCTTTGTATTCGGCCTTATTGCATTAATTACATTATTAATATCCGTGGCATCCACAAAAGACGATTCAACCTTGAATTTAGGATAAAGAGTCTCCATAATCACCCTTGAAGGTCCGTAAACAGCATTATGACTTACGATATGCTCGCCTGCTCCAAGGAATCCGAGGTAAACGGTATTTACTGCAGCCATACCCGAAGAGGTGGCAATTCCGCCAAAACCGTTTTCCAGTTCGGCAACTGTTTTTTCCAAATCTTCAATTGTCGGATTACCAAGTCTTGTGTAAATATATCCGTCGTCCTCACCCGAAAAGCATCTTGCACCGTGGTCGGCATCTTTAAACGAAAATGTTGATGTTTGATAAATGGGAGTTACCGCACTTCCCAAAGCGTCATGGAATCCTCCGCCATGAACCGTTTTTGAATTAAATCCTGTTTTTCCCTTTTTCATAATATTTATGTTTAGTTTTTCTCATTCAAAAGCGCAAAAATATGCAGATAAATTAAATATAAAAATATAATGGCGTCTAAATTAGAAATAAATAGTAAAATAAATGAATTTTCCAAACATTTTTTAACAACAATTTGTTAATAAAATCATTGATTTTTAGAGCTTTTAATACCCTCTGTTCCAATAAAAAAAAGTATTTTTGTACGTGAATTTTAATAAAAACATAACAGATTGATTTTATGACTGCTGAAGAAAAAAATTCGATTAACGCAAAGAATTACAGTGCAAATAACATTCAGGTACTTGAGGGGCTTGAGGCTGTCCGGAAAAGACCTGCAATGTATATCGGGGATGTAAGTTCGAGAGGACTGCATCATCTCGTTTACGAAGTTGTTGACAACTCCATTGACGAGGCTCTTGCCGGATATTGCGACAATATTGAAGTCATTATCCATAAGGATAATTCGATAACGGTTAAAGATAACGGAAGAGGTATCCCGACGGGAATTCATGAAAAAGAAAACAGATCGGCTCTTGAGGTTGTTATGACTGTTTTACATGCCGGCGGTAAATTCGATAAAGGTTCTTATAAAGTCTCAGGCGGACTTCATGGTGTTGGGGTCTCCTGTGTTAACGCACTCTCTACCAAGCTTGTGGCTACGGTTTACCGTGAAGGAAAAGTTTTCAGACAGGAATACCGTAAAGGAAAACCGCAACATGATGTTGAAGTAATAGGTGAATCTCAAAAAACGGGAACAGAGGTAACGTTTTTTCCAGATGATACCATTTTTACCGTAACAACTTACGATTACGATATCCTCTCCTCAAGACTGCGTGAACTTGCTTTTCTGAATAAGGGTATAAAACTTACAATAACGGATGAGCGTTTTACGGATGAAAACGGTGAGTTTAAAAGCGACACGTTTTACTCGGAAGAAGGGCTGAAAGATTTCATTAAATATCTTGATGAAACGAGGGAAAGCCTTATGAGTGAAATAATCAGTATGGAAGGTGAAAAAAACAACATTCCCGTTGAAATTGCTATGCAATACAACACTTCATTTTCCGAAAATTTACACTCCTACGTAAATAATATCAATACTCACGAAGGAGGCACGCACCTTTCGGGCTTCAGAAGAGGCCTTACCAGAACACTTAAATCGTACGCCGAAAAATCGGGAATGCTTTCAAAACTGAAATTTGATATCAGCGGTGACGACTTCCGCGAAGGACTTACTGCAATTATTTCAGTAAAAGTTGCCGAACCTCAGTTTGAAGGACAGACAAAAACAAAACTCGGAAACTCCGAAGTTATGGGTGCGGTTGACCAGATGGTCAGCGAGCATCTTTCCAACTTCCTTGAAGAACATCCTAAAGAGGCAAAAACGATTGTCAACAAAGTTATTCTTGCAGCTACTGCACGGCATGCAGCACGTAAGGCGCGCGAACTGGTACAACGTAAAAATGTTTTGACAGGAACAGGTCTCCCGGGAAAACTTGCCGACTGCTCTGAAAAAGACCCCGCACTCTGCGAAATATATCTTGTCGAGGGTGATTCCGCCGGCGGAACTGCAAAACAGGGTCGCGACAGGAAATTCCAGGCAATACTGCCTCTTAGAGGAAAAATCCTGAATGTTGAAAAAGCAATGCAGCACAAAATATTTGAGAATGAGGAGATTAGAAATATGTTCACTGCAATGGGTATTTCAATCGGAACGGAGGAAGACAGTAAAGCCCTTAATCTTGAAAAGCTGCGTTACTATAAGATAATAATTATGACTGATGCGGATGTTGACGGAAGCCATATCACAACTCTGCTGTTAACTTTCTTTTTCAGATATATGAAAGAGTTGATTGAAAACGGCCACGTTTATATTGCAACTCCCCCGCTCTACCTGATTAAGAAGGGAAACAAGCAGGAATACTGCTGGAGCGAGGAAGACCGGGAACGGGTTGTCAGGGAATTTTCAGAAAACGGTTCCGATAAAGGCATTCATATTCAAAGATATAAAGGTCTTGGTGAAATGAACGCCGAACAACTTTGGAGCACAACAATGAATCCCGAAACAAGGATACTCCGACAGGCAACTATCGAAAACGGTACGGAGGCCGACAGGGTTTTCTCAATGCTGATGGGCGATGAAGTTCCTCCGAGAAGGGAATTTATTGAACAAAATGCAAAATATGCAAATATTGATGCGTAAACATCCATTGTGTTAAACAGTTTAAGACCTCATAGTTTATGGCTGTGAGGTATTTTTACTTTTAACCATAAACTAATTTTAAACCTGTCTTATGCATCAAGAGTTTAACTAAGTAATGGATTAGTTGCTCTGCTTTTGAATATGCTATTGCATAATCCGGGTTAAACACTCTCAAAACAACACTTAACAACCTTTAACACCATAACATCTTTCTCTTTTAAAGAAATAAAGTAACTTTGTGCACTTTTGATAAACTTAATATGTACGATAAGATAATAAACATTATGAAATCAAAGCTTTTCAGAATTATTGCAATCCCTGTTTTAATCGTTTCAATAACAATAATTGTTTTTGCATCCCGTACGGGAGATCAGGAAGAATCCGATGATATGCGGAGGACATTATTACTCAAAGTGATAACCTTTGCAATAAAAACAGGCCATTACGACCCCGGCAAAATTGATGATGAATTCTCAAAAAAGGCTTTTAAGCTTTATATTGACAGAATTGATTACAGTAAACGTTTTTTATTAAAAGAGGATATTGACAAGTTGTCGGAATATAAGACAAGGTTAGATGATGCGATGATGGAAGACAATTTCGATTTCCTTGATCTTTCAATCAAAATACTGAACGACAGAACGACCGAAGCGGAAGAGTATTATAAAGAAATTCTTAAGAAACCGTTCGATTTCAAACTGAATGAAAAAGTTGAAGTTGATGCAGAAAAAAGAGATTTTGCCGAAAATAAAGACGAACTAAAGGAGATATGGAGATTGTCGCTGAAATACGAGACGATGACAAGGATTAAGGATATGATGGAGGAGCAGGAAAAAGCAGCCGAAAAAAGCGACACTGTCACTATTAAAAGTTTTGACGAAATAGAAAAGGAAGCAAGAGAAAAAATCAAAAAACGTTATGATGACTGGTTCCACCGCCTTTCAAAGTTGAATGATGACGACAGGCTGAATACTTATATTAACTCTCTTGTTAATGTTTTCGACCCGCATACTCAATACTTCCCGCCGAGGGAAAAGGAAAATTTCGATATTCGTTTTTCCGGTGAACTTGAAGGAATCGGAGCGCAACTGACACAGAAAAATTCATATGTTGAAGTTATTAAAATAATACCCGGCAGCCCTTCGTGGAAACAGGGAGAATTAGAAGTCGGGGATTATATTATTAAGGTAGCCCAGGAAGGTGAAGAGCCTGTGGACGTTGTGGATATGCGTCTTGACGATGCTGTTCAGCTTATTCGAGGCCCGAAAGGAACAAAGGTTACTCTTACAATAAAAAAACTTGACGGCACTATTAAAAACATAGAGATTGTACGTGACGTAGTGATTCTTGAGGAAACTTACGCAAAATCCGCTATCATTAAATCAAAAACCGGCGAAACATACGGATACCTGAGGCTTCCGTCATTTTATGTTAACTTTAACAAAATAGATGGGAAAAATTGTTATGATGATGTTAAAACGGAAATAGCAAAATTAAAGGAGGAGAATGTTGACGGTATTATATTCGACCTGCGTGGCAACGGCGGCGGCTCTTTAACCGATGTTGTAAAAATTGCGGGTTTATTTATCAAAGACGGACCGGTAGTACAGTCAAAAAACAAACAGGGGGATATAAGAATTTTAAAAGATGAAGATCCCTCAACCCAGTACAACGGGCCTCTTGTAGTTATGGTAAACGCTGTAAGTGCCTCCGCCTCTGAAATTTTTGCTGCCGCTATGCAGGATTACAACAGGGCGATTATTGTCGGAGGAAATCATACATTCGGAAAAGGTACCGTTCAGAATTTCGCCGAACTTGACAGAATGGTTCCGCGGAAACCGGCGGATATGAAATCTCTCGGAGCTCTTAAAATGACAATTCAAAAGTTTTACAGGGTAAACGGAGGTTCAACACAACTGAAAGGCGTCACTCCCGATATTATCTTCCCTGATTATTACAACTATCTCGACTTTGGTGAAAAGGATATGGATTATCCGATGCCCTGGGATGAGGTTCCGTCGGTTAAGTACACCAAATGGATACCTGCCTATAACCCTAAGGCAATTGAGGAATCGGAAAGAAAAATCATAAAACAGGATACACTGCTTACACTAATCCACGAAAACGGAAAAAGGTTAAAAGAGATTAGAGATAACACCGAACTACCCCTGAATTACGATAAATATGATGAACTTATCACAAAGAGAGAAGAATCGGGCAAAAAATATGAAAGAATCGGTAAAGACACTCTCGGACTCGTAATAAGGGTTCTCACATCCGACTTACCGAAAATTGAAGCTGACACTTCGGCAAAAGCAAGATCGGACAGTTGGATATCAGATTTGAAGAAAGATATTTACCTTTATGAAACGACAATGATTCTGGATGACATAAAAGGTAAGAGAGAGGATTAAACCCGCCTTATGTAACAGGAGTTTCACGAACAAACGGATTAGACGGAATACCCACGGTTTATTGGGTGTTACCATTAAAGTTTGATTGCACTTTTTCGATTATGCTATTGTATAATACGGGTTAAAAAATCAATTGCCTGAACAGTTTTTTCTTTTCCGTTTCGGCCCAGCCTTTGTAAATAAAATAGGCATATCCGTCACGTACTTTGATTTTTTCGACATAGGGAAAAGGAATCTTCAAAACAAGTTTTGTTTCACCTGTTCCAATATCTATTTCACGAAGTTCTTTCTGCCCGTTGTTTCTGATAAACAGAGTGTAAAGTTTCCGTTTCTGTTCATCAATGATAACACTTTTATCCCATTTCACCGGCTTTGCCCATACCGAAGCAAATGTACGCAGCGGATCATACTTTTTCGTTATATGATATTTTATGGGTGTTGTAAAGAGTAAAGTATTTGACAGATCATAAAACTCTATAACCGAATCGGGATGATTAAAAATGCAAATAGTGTCACCAAATCTTTGCATCGGTGCATAAACCGGAGCCAGATATACCATTTTTGTAAACCGGTTCTGGACTTCAATGTTTCTATATTCGCGCCAGATACTGCCATCTTTGTCACCGGGAACAGCACTTATTAAATTCAGGTTTTCTCCAGGAAAAGATACTGCATTCCTGTTTAAAAAAGCCATTTTATCTTTATCAAAAACCGTCCTGAACAATGTCCAGTTCTTTGAAGCCGTATCAACGGAATAATAATTCAAAACAAGATCGTGAAAACTACGCTTTTGAAAATACAAATTATCTCCTGCCCTGAATATACAATCACCCATAATCTCTTTAAATTCATCAATATCAACTCCCGGCATTAGCTTTATATTATCACCTTCAAAATAAATCTGAAAAGACCTTGTTTTTGTAAACATATGCACATTTCCGAGACAATCACGGAACAGTTGCAACGGCCTGCCCGGCAAAATCGCAAGTCCGGCCTTGTCCCTGCCGTCATAAGTTCTGAAAAGCAGTTCGGCCCTTGATAAAGTATATTTAAATATCAATAAAAGAATACCATCGTCTAATAATTCATAATCCAGAACGGAATACTTACTGTCACGGTATATTGTATCTATCCTCCCGGTAATAACGGTTACACCGCTTAACTGTGTCGCCTCCCGGGTGAGCTGAACATTAATCTTCCCGATAGGCGGAACTTCAAGATTTATCTTCAAAGACGAATATCCAATGTGGGAAAAAGTCAGAGATGTCGGAAAAGCACTTAATGAAATTTCAAAATATCCTGACTCATCGGTTATTGTCCCGGTTTTATTGTTCTGTGATTCGATGTTGACATTTGTAAGCGGCTCACCGGTTTTGCGGTCGGTTACCGAGCCTGACACATCAAACCGAAAATCCTGCCCCGGTAAAAACAAAGGAGACAAAAAGAGAAATAATATTTGTATTGCAGCTTTCACATTTTGCTTATTCCCTCTTAAGCCGTATTATCTTGAAATTACCAGTTTCTGCACTGTTGATGCCGTATTACCACTTTCACCGGTAACAGAAACTTTGTAAAGATACATTCCATTATCAAGATTTCCGCCGGAAGCGTCAGTACCATTCCACACAAAGTATGGTATTGTTGTCCCTGTTGACATAACAGAGGTTGACCATTGCAAGACCCTGCGACCCGACAGATTAAAAATTTCAAGGTCAATTTTCAACTCCTCACCCGGATGCGTATGATTCAGGGTAAAAGTAGTTTCGCTGCTAAAAGGATTCGGCGTATTCATAACTTTTGTCAGCAAAAGCCGGTCATCGCTGCTGATTACAAAATCTATCGAAGCAATCGAAGAATTATTATATGTATCCCATGCTTTCAAGGTTAAGGTGTGCCGGCCATCGGGTAAATTAAAAAACGGATAGGTTATTGACCCCTCTTTATAACTATCAACAACAGGTATAAAAGCACTGTTAAGTACAACAGAATTGTATGTATCTCCATCAATGGTTACGACAATATCATGCCCGACACCGTTCTGCGAAACATTAATCCCGTGCTCATCAAAAAGTTCCGCCATCAGCACGGGACTGTCGTTAGTCTGGTCACCCGAAACAAAACTATTGTCATTAAGATATAATTTGATTTCGGGACCGGTGTTATCCACCTCAGCATCCTGATTAAAACCGCCAACCACAACTCCGTCGAAATAACCTGTTGCATCAAATTCGTCAGAATATGCGTAATAGCTTATCTTGCCTTTTCCAAAATTGTAGGCAATATCCTTAGGAACAATAAAAGTAAACGAAAACTCACCGTCAGTCACCGTACTGTTTCCTTCATAAATAACCTTATCCTGACAATAAAAATCAACGGGGATACTACCGACATCATTGCCCTTTGTTTTATAAACCGTTTCTTTATCAAAAACCGAAGGAATAATATTACCGTTAAAACCACTGTTTTTTTCACCGGAATTATCAACAATCATCCCTTTAACAGTTATCTCGGACAATGCTGATAGAGTATCCGATGATTCTCCGCCGGAAATATCGCTTCCGTTAATTTCCGTAGTTACAATTTCATATTCGGGATATGCCATTCTCATTGCAGGGTCACCAAGCAAAACGAAGTTTTTGGTAGTTGTCTGTCCCGGAGGTTTTGACAAACGGATCAGGTCGCCAAGAGTCGGAAATTTTCCGTCAATTTTATTAAAAACATTATTATAAAAACGCCTGTTGAGAGTATAGTTTGCCTGCGAGTATGCAAGTCTTGTAGTAGTAAACAAAGCAATTCCGCCACCTGCCGGCGTCAGCAGCACAGTTTCACCGGCCGAAACGAGATAAGGATCATCGAACCGTGAAAACTCGCAGGTTGCCGTCACAAAAACGGGAAGCTTGTCAAAGTTAGTCCAACTTACAATATC
>CAYOZZ010000433.1:0-2827 GCA_964408535.1 uncultured Bacteroidales bacterium
TTCAACTCTTTTCCGATTTTATCATAAACATCATCATCATATTGCTTCATAAATCCGGCTGAGAAATCATTTTGCTCCAGAGACCTTTTAACCTGATAAGCGGCAAACATACCGCTTATGGCGGCGTGCCCCATACCTTCACCCGTTACCGGATCAATCAGGTTGGCAGCATCGCCTGCAAGCATATAATTATCACCCGAAATACTTCTTCTTTTATCCCACAACGGCAAAGGCCAGGCTTCAACTTTGGTTACCTGCTTTGCATTTTTAAAACGTTCTTTAAGGTAAGGAACTTCTTCAATAGCTTTAAACATCGCATTTTTCAGATTAAGTTTCCTTTTTGATATCCTGTATTGATCAAGGCCGGCTCCGACATTTGCAAGACCCCCCGGAACCGGAAAAATCCAGAAATAGCCCGGTAGAAAATCTTTCAGAAAATGGAGTTCAACATAATTATCCTTATGAAAACCGGTTACTCCCTTGTAATAGGTTTTTATTCCGGCCATTGTGTATTTCCTTGTTTTTATAATACCTCCCGGCTCCTTCATAAATTTTGATGCAGCACCGTTTGCAAAAATCACAATCCCGGCTTCTATCCTGTCACCTGATTTTGTTGTAAGCCTGATTTTGCCGTTTACTCTTTTATAACCGGTAATTTCAGTTTCTTCAAGAAGCTCAACCTCTTTTCTGTTTTTAACCTCATTAATCATAAAATTGTCGAAATCAATCCGGCGGGCGGTAAATCCCGGTGGTATGGACGGGTCCCAGTCACCGCTGTCGAAAAACGGCAGGTCAAGCTGTTTGTAGTTAGGAGCAACAATTCTTATTCCGCGGGAATGTGCAACAAAAGGCTGTTTTGACAATCTTAAAAGTAAATCTTTATCCAACTCATTAAGAATAGTCAGAACCCAGCCGCTTATTCCGTCACCGCAAATCTTGTCCCGGGGGAATTTTGCCTTATCAACCAAAGCAGATTCAATGCCAAACTTTGAAAGAAACAAAGCGGCAAACACTCCTGCCGGGCCGGCTCCAACGATACAAACACTGACTTTTTTCATTTACAAATATATATTGCAAACCTGCAAGATACCGGGCACTTGCTATGGTTGTTTTTCAGGATTCTCTTGTTTCCCCGCATACAAAAACCTCTTTATCTTTTTTGTTGCAGTTTTAACAAACTCTTCTTTATGGAGTATGACTTCCTGAATCTTAGAGAATTTATTTACTCTTGAATTAACATAATCGTGTAATTCCTTTTTAAGTTCTTCATATTTCTTTTCGACAAAATCGGAGAATTCATCTTTTTTATCAACCATATACCTGTACTTCTCTTCGATTTCTTCCCTGTTGAAATGTACCATTGCGACAAGCTTCCCTTTTTGTTGAATTACAAGCGATTCGGCCACATGTTTGAAGTTATTGATAACAGACTCAATATCTTCCGGGAAAATATTTTCGCCACCCGGACCTATTATCACGTTTTTACTCCGGCCCCTGATATAAAGGTAATTTGTCTTATCAAGGATACCGAGATCACCCGTTTTAAACCATCCGTCTTCAGTAAGTACCTCTTTGGTCAGTTCAGGTTCTTTGTAATAACCTTTCATAACGTTGGGACCTTTTGCCCATATTTCACCTTCACCAGTCATTTTCTGCGGATTATGTATTTTCAGAGTAACGCCTTCCAATGGCGGTCCTGTTGATTGAAGTTTTGTGTGCTGTGCATTAACACCGGCCAGCAACGGGGAGGTTTCGGTAAGCCCGTAACCAATTGCATAAGGAAATTTTGCATCCCGCAGAAATTTCTCAACCGTTTTATCAAGCTTTGCACCTCCTATTCCAAAAAACTTCAACTCGCCGCCGAAGGTTTCCATGAGTTTTTTCCCTGCAATCCTGTTAAGTTTTTTATGTATAAACGGAATGGAATAGAGAAACCGGGTCATCTTGTTTTTTTGAAAATTAGGCAAGACCTTACTTCTGTAAATTTTCTCAATGATCAGCGGCACTGTCAGCATAAGTGTAGGACGTATGGCTTTCAGGGCAGGAAGTAAAACCGAAGGAGTCGGTGGTTTTTTGATGTAATAAATACTTGCACCGCAAATTACCGGCAAAATAAATCCGATTGTATTTTCGTAAGTATGCGATAAGGGTAAAACCGACAAAAACCTGTCATCGGGATTTATCTCCTGAACGCTCCGGCTCGCAACTGCATTTGAACTGATGTTTTTATGAGTAAGCATTACACCTTTTGATTTTCCGGTAGTTCCCGATGTATATATGATAACTGCAAGATCATCCTCAGTAACATTGTATTCTTTTCCGGGTTTCAGGCCCTCTTCAAATTTAATTTCCTGCTTATTCGTTTCCAAAATGGAAAAATCATCAATTAAAATCCTGTGGATTAAAGTCTCCTTATTAAAATCGTCAATTTTTGATTTCAGACCTTTTGACACGAAAATGGCTTTCGCTTCGGAGTGTGTCAAAACATTGTCAATCTCAACAGCACTAAAATCCGGAAGTATAGGAACCACAATTGCTCCCATTGATGCTATTGCAAAATATGTGATTCCCCAGTTCGGCATATTCGCACTTAAAAGGGCTACACGGTCACCGGGTTGAATTTCCATTTTTTCAAGCATAGAAATAATTGACAGCCTGCGATTGTCGAATTCGGAATAAGTAATCGGATTATCCCCGACAAAAGCCACGGCCGGTCTGTCACCATATTTTTCAACAGACTGCTTCAAAAGTGCAGGCAAAGTTAAAGTTGGAAAATCTTTCATAATTGATGATTTCTGTTTCGACAAAAGTACAACTTTTTATAAAA
>CAYOZZ010000434.1:0-2102 GCA_964408535.1 uncultured Bacteroidales bacterium
CCGTTATAAAATGACCACGACTCATCAATACCGTTAACCGAATATATTCCCCAATGGATAAAGATTCCGAGCTTGGCATCGGCAAACCATTGCATCCGTTCGCTTTTTCCTTTTTCAGGCTCCGTACTTTGCCCTGATGCCTGGAATGACAGAATCAGGGTCAAAATCAGGATTATAAGTCTATTGCTTTTCATTTCTTTGATATTTATATATTTACTCGTCTGAATAACCCACTATATTCTGATAAATCATTCAGTGCATTTTTAAAACCGAATATCCGTCGCATTATTTCCACAATTCCGGCCCTAAATTAACGCCTCCATTCAACTTTCATCCACTCCGGTACCCTAACGGCAGCCGGTTTTCTGTCGTAAATTGCATCATCAAGTTTCAGGGCAACTGTCCTGAACAATGATGAGTTCTTTATTCCTGCCCTTACAATATTGTGCAATAAATTATCCGGGTGTGAAAACGGGCAGACACTCACGCATCTTCCGCAGTCGGTACCGAGAGTGCACCATAGTGTAAAACAGGCCTCCTGGTTTATCCTCCATCTTTTAACACCGTCAATATTTTCCATATCATCAAACGAAATGGCTTTGCCCGGGCAGACATCCGCACATTTCTTACATTTTATACAAAAGTCTATCACGGAATAATCGTGCAGCGGACTGTCGGTTACCAAAGGAATGTTTGAAGTCACGACTGCAATCCTGACTCGCGGACCAAGTTCGGGTGTCATCAGCAATCCCATTCTTCCTATCTCCCCAAGACCGGCATCGCGTGCTACTAACGGACAAACAACCTCATAGTTCCCGTCAATATGTGCCCTGGCTTCATAGCCGAGATTCCTTATGAACATTGCCACCTGAATTGCAATTTTACCGGCCTCCATATATTGTTGCCCCGATTCCATTACCACCGGACCAGCCGGAGCAGTTGCCAGCATATCTTTATCCATTTCAACGGTAAAAGCTATTGCATATTTGTGTCTTTTTGTAAACTCTTTACCGTATCTTTCGGCTCTGCCACCGACAGAATACAAATGATAATCCTGCAATTCGGTTATTCCGCAATTAACAGCACCAAGTTTCTTACTCCACCTTTTTATATACTCAGAGGTTTCTTTTGCATCCGCCTCAATTTTTATATCTGAAATCTTCCCGTCAACTTCATCTCTGAGAGCCTTTATGGTGTCGAAACAGGCATCAGCCGAAGCAAACTGAAAAGGATGATATTGAGTTGCATTTCTGCTTGTTAATCCCGGTTTTGCACGCCAGTTGTCATCAATGATTTTTTTATCGGGATTTCTTTTGTAATAATCGTTAAATCTTTCCGACCCGGGTTCAAGTTCGTTTCTTGAGAACATTGTGTCACGCTCATCAATACGCTTTACAGGTACTGTTTGTTTGTATCTACGGTTTTGTCCGTAAGGAATTATGAAAACAATTATTAAAAGGAATAGAACTGACAATATTAAAATTCCCGTTTCATATTTATAACTGAAATTCAGGAAAGTATAAAAGACAAATGGCAGAGACAACAAGAATGATGCAATAAAAAACCTCCGTGCTGCTTTATGCTCGTTTTCCCTTACACTGACAATAGCCGAATAAATTAATGCAAGAAAAACAAATAATGCAACTATCAGAAACGGGGTATTTATCTCCATTGCGAAACATTGTTTAATGAGTTTGCTAAAGTATAAATAATTACGGAATAAATACTTTGTCTTTAAAATTTAAGCTATCATGAACTATTACAGGAAGGCATTAGATTTTAATACCTTTCATAAAGAGATTTTTATCGTGAAAAAGATAATACCTCTCCAAAATTTGAAAAATTATATAATGAGCCAAATCTTAAAAGGCATTAATAACCCAAGCTGTTTAATTTAACATTTGCTAATTAATTATGCTGATAACTATTATTCGTGCCTTCGTAGCTACATATTAAGGATTAACCATTGATTTTGCAATTTTTGAAAATATTAACAAAATATTGTTAACAATCTTGTTTAATATAAAAATTAGTTCTACTTTTGCACCCCCATTTTGAAGGCCTTACGGCTTAAACCTTTGATACGGTTTATTTTAGTGGGT
>CAYOZZ010000435.1:0-19374 GCA_964408535.1 uncultured Bacteroidales bacterium
GGAGTACGAACAGTATCTTTTCCCGGATCCCTCATTTTTGGATGAGGTAGTAATGGTTGCCGGTGCCGATGCTTCACATGCATTGACATGGGGTAACGGGCAGATAAATTACGGTACCGAGAACTATTTTAATGAAGCTCACGGTATTACTTCTCATACATATTTGCAGCCTGAGCCGGGTGGAGCAAACTATTCACAGGAAATCCAACAAAATGTAAGCGATGGTGTTGCTTTTGCTAATTATACGGCACATTGCAGCCCCAACGGCTGGGCTGATCCAAGTTTTGGAATAGGTGATATAGCAGGCTTATCGAATGCTCATAAATATTGCCTGATGATTGGGAATTGTTGTTCATCTGTCGAATTTCAGACAACCTGTTTTGGTGAGGAGATGTTACGTGCGCAGGATAAAGGTGCTCTCGGATATATCGGAGGTTCAAACAGTACTTACTGGGATGAGGATTATTGGTGGGGTGTAGGTTTTGAGGCAATATCAGCCAATCCGCAATATAACCCCGATCATCTTGGTGCATACGACCGAACATTTCATGATAATGGCGAACCGCTTGATGAGTGGTATGCCTGCCAGGGTCAGATGCCTTCCGCTGGAAATCTTGCCGTTACACAAGCAGGCGGAAACGAAAACTATTACTGGGAGATTTATCACCTGATGGGAGACCCTTCTTTGATGGTTTACTTCTCACAACCTCCTGATGCCACTGCAAATTATGCAGGATTGATGCCTCTCGGTTCGGCAACATTCACGGTAAATACAGACCCTTATGCACTTGTTGCCATTTCAAAAGACGGCGTACTTCATGGTGCAGCAGTTGCCGACGGAACCGGTACGGCGGAAGTAACTATGTTTGACCCGATTGCAGTTCCAGGTGTTGCGGATGTTGTTATTACCGGACAGAATCTTAAACCTTATATCGGTGATGTTGTGGTTCAGTCGCCTACAACGGCTTATGTTCTTTTTGACGAAATGACAATTGATGACAGTAATGGAAACAATAACGGGCTGGTTGATTTTTCAGAGTATATTCTTCTTGATGTTACGTTGCAAAACCTTGGAACAGTTACGGGAACAAACCTTGTTGCAACATTATCAACAACTGACGAATATGTAACTATTGACACCGATACACATAACTGGCCTGATATTGCTGCGAACGGTTCGGTTGAACAAACCGGGGCATTTGCTTTTACTGTAAGTGATATCATTCCCGACCAGCATGTTGTTCAGTTCAATCTTGATGTAACTGACGGTACCGACACGTGGAATTCCACATTTAATGTTACCTTGAACTCTCCTGTACTTATTGCCGGTAGTTTTTATATTGATGATTCTTTTGGAAACAACAATGGAAGACTTGATCCGGGTGAAACGGCAGATATTATAATAAGTAATACAAATGACGGCGGATGTGACGCTTTGAATTCGATTGCTTCGGCAATCACAAACAGTGGTATTCTTACACTTAATAATGCTACTTATGATCTTGAAACAATTGCAAGCGGTGAAACAAAACAATCTGTTTTCAATGTAACCGTTGATGCTTCTGCTCAGATTGGTGATATAGCTGATATCAGTTATACTCTTGAATCTGCCCCTTATAGCACAAATATGGTTATGTCTCTTACTATAGGATTGCTTGTTGAAGACTTTGAAACAGGTGATTTTTCAGCTTACGAATGGTCATTTAACGGTGATGCCGAATGGGTAATAGATGAAACAACTTACTTTGAGGGTAGCTATAGTGCAAAATCGGGAAGTATTGTTGATGAGCAGACATCATCATTAGTAATTACCGTTAATGTGACAACTGATGATCAGATATCATTTTACAGAAAAGTTTCATCCGAATCCAATTATGATTATTTGCGCTTTTATATTGATGGCATTCAGAAAGATGAATGGTCGGGTGAAGTGGATTGGGAAGAAGTTTCATTTCCGGTAACGGCAGGAGAACATACCTTTACCTGGTCGTATGAGAAAGATTATTCCGTTTCAAGTGGGGATGATTGCGGATGGGTTGATTTTATTGTATTTCCTTCGTTTGCAGGTGCTGCCCCCCTTGCCGTTGCAGTTTCAGCAAATCCAGCAGAGATTTGCGAAGGCGAAAGTTCACAACTTAATGCTTTTGCAACCGGAGGTTCGGGAAACTATACATACCAGTGGTCGCCTGCGACAGGGCTGAACGATCCTAATATTCAAAATCCGGTTGCCACACCTGATGAAACGACTGTCTATTCGGTGGTTGTTAATGACGGTACTGACGAGGTTACGGGTGAAGTTACACTTACTGTTAATCCTGTCCCGGAAACACCTACTGTTACACAACAGGAAAGTATGCTTGTTTCAAGTGCGGAAGAAGGAAATCAGTGGTATGATTCAAATGGAATTATCGAAGGAGCAACAGGACAAACTTATACTCCGACAGCTACTGATGATTATTACGTTATTGTAACGAATGAATTCGGTTGTGAATCGGAGCAGTCAAATATTTACCATTTTATTTATACGGGTTTGATTGAGATTTCAAGTAACGAAAATGTTATAATCTATCCGAATCCTTTCCTTAATCAGTTTACTGTTGATTATTCTCTTAAGAATGTATCGAAAGTGACAATAACGGTTTATGATACTTACGGAAGACAGGTTGCTGTCGTTCAAAGTGATAATGAGGAAATGTCAGGTAATCACAGAGTTATATTTAACACTGAAAAATTCAATCCGGGAGTTTATTTCTGCCGTATTGAAACAAATGACTATACTGTAATAAAACGAATAGTTCAATCGAAATAAGTAATGTCGGATTCCCCGATATGTCTTCGGGGAATTCTTATTAATCATTTTAAAATTCAGAAAAATGAAAAAACTAATCTTAGTATTTGTAATGCTAATAGCCACCGGTTTGTTTGCTGGTAACGGCTATAAAGCAACATTCGAGAAGCCGTCGGAAGGAATTTACGAGGTAAATTTCACGCTCGGTAATTATGACCTTTCCGAGGTTACATTTGATGGTGTAACCTATTCAAAAATTATTTTTGACGGAAGTGTGTTTACAAACTTAAAAGGGTTTGCAGAGCTTCCTTATATCAGTACATCGGTGATGCTTTCACCTGATAAAAATGTATCTTTAAAGGTTGTTTCAACTGAGTTTGAAGATATTGATCTTGATAATCCGATGTTGCCCTCAAGAGGCACTATTTACAGGGATCAGGACCCTTCTGCAATACCTTATGAAATCAGTCCTTCTTCATTAAGAGATAACTGGTATCCTCAAAATATTGCAAAAAATACTGCTCCGTTTATCATTAAAGATATCAGGGGAACTTCGGTTTATGTTTATCCTTTCAGATATAATGCCGTTAAGAATACTTTGCGGGTTTACAAATCCGTAACCGTTCAATTAGTTGAGAACGAAACTTCACCCGTAAATCCTCTCGCTAAAAAACCTTCAACGGTTCTTCGTGAGATGGATGGCTTATACCAGGCACTTTTTATCAATTATGCCGAAAATAAGGATGACCTTACTATTGGCGAATATGGTGATATTCTGGTAATTTGTACCGACAGGGATGAAGATGCTATTCAGCCTTTTATTGACTGGAAGATGGAGAAAGGTTACAACGTTTCGAAAGAAGTTGTTGCAACAGGTACAAATGTTAAAACATTAATTCAGAATGCTTATAATGCAAACAACGATTTACTTTATGTGCAACTTGTAGGCGACTGGGCTGATATTAAGAGTGATGCCAGCAGTGGCTCACCGATGGACCCTCAGCTTGGTTGTGTTGTCGGTAACGATGAGGTAGCTGATATCACAATAGGCAGAATATCATCAAATTCACCTTCTGATGTTACTGTTCAAATTGACAAAATTATTAACTATGAGAAGAATCCTGAAACGGGAGCAAGCTGGTATAGTGCAGCAATTGGAATTGCTTCTGATCAGGGTCCCGGTGACGACGGTGAACTTGATAAGGATCATGTTCAGAATATCTGGGACAATAAACTTGACCCTTTTACCTATGAAACCTATAGCCCGATTTATGATCCGTCTGCGACTATTTCAATGGTTTCTACAGCGGTTAATAGCGGAGCAAGTATTATTAATTACTGTGGTCATGGTTCTCCTACTTCCTGGGGTACAACAGGGTTTAGTAACAGTGATGTAGCAAGTCTTACAAATGGCGATATGCTGCCGATAATCTTTTCCGTTGCCTGTAATAACGGTAATTTTCAAGACCCGGGCGATTGTTTCGCCGAGGCATGGTTGAAAAAACAGAATGGTGGTGCGGTAATGTTCCTCGGAGCAACAATCAGTCAGCCCTGGCAGCCGCCAATGAGAGGAGAGGACTACTTTAATGATGTTTTAATCGGCGGTTACGACTATTCTGCATATCCCCAGCAAAACGGTATATCAACAACCGAACAAAGAACAACAATCGGTTCAATCGTATTTAACGGGTTGGCTTTGATGACTGCCGAATCGAATGGAAGCAGCGACTGGGAAACTGCCAAAACCTGGACACTGTTCGGCGATCCTTCAATGCAACCGAGGACTGAAACACCGGGAACGGTGACACTATCAAATGAGACTGTTATGGCCGGAATACCTTATACTACAACAGTTAATGGTCCTGACGGCCCGTTTGAAGGTGCAATGGTTTGTATCTCAAACGGTTCCGATTATTTTTCGGGGGTAACTGATGCAAGCGGTAGTGTTACAATTGTTCATACTCTTGTCCCGGGAAATGCAAAAATGGTTGTTACCGGTTTTAACCTTGAGACTATTTATAATGATATAACCGTTGCTTCCTCAAATACTGCTTGGATTGTTGCAGGCGAATGCGAAATTGACGATTCAAATGGAAATAATAACGGTCAGGCAGATTATGGAGAATCCGTCCTGTTAAATGTTACTGCCGAAAATGTCGGTACGGTTAATGCTACGGGTATTGATGCGGTTATTTCAACTTCCGATCCTTATATTACTATTACCGACGATTCATTCTCTTACGGGGATATCGCCGGTGGACAAACAGTAGCTGGAGACGGTGCTTTTGCAATAACAGTTGCCGGTGATACTCCCGATAATCATAATGTAGTCTTTGAAATTGAATTTACCGACGGGAATAAGGATACCTGGACATCAAATTTCTCAGTTCTTCTTCATGCTCCTGTTCTGGGAATGGGCGATTATACAATTGATGATGCTTCGGGTAACGGCAATGGCAAAATTGATCCGGGTGAAACCGTTGAAATAACTATTCCTGTTTTGAATTCCGGATCATCAGATGCTTATTCGGTTGTTGGAGAGCTTATGTGTAACGATATGTATATTACTATCAGTAATGCATCACAAAGTTATGGCGACATAAATGCTGCCGGGCAGGCACAGGCTGTCTTTACTGTTGTTGCAGAGAACGCAACACCGGTAGGGCACCAGGTTACTTTTAACTTTGAAATATCTGCTGATATTATCAATTCCGTCCAGGATTCGTTTATTGAGATTATTGGTCAGATTCCGGCTATTGTTGTTGATTTGGATGGAAATAATAATTCGGGACAGGCAATGGTTGACGCAATGGCAAACAACGGTATTGTTGCCGAGTATGTAACTGCCTTACCGGCTGATTTAAACCTCTATTCTTCAATCTTTTTATGTCTTGGTATATATTCTGATAATCATATTCTGACTGATGGAGAAGGACAGGCATTGGCAGATTTCCTTAATGCCGGCGGAAATCTTTATATGGAGGGTGGCGATACCTGGTATTATGATGAGCAAACTGCTGTTCACTCAATGTTCGGTATTGATCCTCAGGATGATGGAACGGATGATTTAACTACAATAAATGGAGTTACCGGTACTTTTACCGAAGGAATGTCATTTAACTATTCAGGTGATAATAATTATATAGACCACATTGGTGCTACCGGTAATGCTTTTGTTATTCTTAATAACCAGACGCCTGATTACGGTACGGGAGTAGCTTATGACGAAGGTTCGTATAAAACAATAGGATGCTCACACGAATTCGGAGGACTTGATGATGGAACATCTCCGTCAACAAAAGATGAACTGATGAATGAATATCTTGTATTCTTTGGAATCGGAGGTTCCGAGTTGCAGGCTTTCTTCTCGGCTGACAACCCTGAAGTTTGTGAAGGCGGTACCGTGACATTCAGCGATTTGTCAACAGGTGGTGCAACTTCGTGGAGCTGGGAATTTCCGGGAGGTGATCCGGCAACTTCTACAGAGCAGAATCCTGTAGTTACATATAATTCCGCAGGTGTTTATGATGTAACGTTAACTGTTTCCGACGGTACTAACACAAACAGCTATACTAAAAATGATTATATAAATGTAATGACGGTTCTCGGTGCTCCGGCAACACCGCAGGGAGACGAAACTGTTTGTACTGATGTTATTTCCCAATCGGAATATACAACAACAGGTGTCGCAAATGCAGATTCTTATGTATGGTATATTACCCCTTCCGATGCAGGGTCTATTGTTGGTAACAGTACAACCGGTACGGTTTATTGGACTGAGAATTGGATAGGAACAGCTACCGTTACCGTTAAAGGTGTTAATGCTTGCGGTGAAGGTGTTTCATCAGATGGATTTGATGTCGTTTGTACTGTTTGTACCGGACTTGATGAAAATACACTGAATACGGTTTCTGTTTACCCCAATCCGACAAGCGGACTCTTTACAGTCGAATTATCCGGTAAAAATGATAAGAATGTGACAATTCAGGTTGTTAATACATTAAGTGCGGTTGTGTTTGAAAAATCAGGAATTGAAATCAATGGAAATTTCAAAACAAATATTAATCTTAGTGAATTTAATAATGGGATTTATTTCCTGATTATTAAGAATAACAACGGAAGAATTGTTAAAAGAATCATAATCCAATAGATTGTCGGAAGATTGGATTTTAAAAAAGCCTTCCTTCGGGAGGGCTTTTTTTATCTCCTCAGTTCGAAGTTCTTGCCAAGATAAACTCTTCTTACATGTTCATCATCAGCGAGTTCCTCGGCAGTACCTGCTTTAAGAATGGAGCCTTCAAACAAAAGATAGGCACGGTCGGTAATTGACAGGGTTTCGTGCACGTTGTGGTCTGTGATGAGAACTCCGATGTTTTTCTCTTTCAGTTTTGAAACTATTATCTGAATATCTTCAACCGCTATTGGGTCAACCCCGGCAAACGGTTCGTCAAGAAGAATAAATTTGGGGTCAACAGCCAAAGCTCTTGCTATTTCTGTCCTTCTTCTTTCACCTCCCGAAAGCTGAATACCCATACTCTTTCTGACATGCCCCAGACCAAATTCACTAATCAGCGATTCCAGACGGTCTTTTTGCTCGGCTTTTGTAAGTTTAGTGAATTCCAGAACAGCCTTAATGTTATCCTCAACCGAAAGCTTTCTGAAAACGGAAGCCTCTTGCGGCAGGTAACCGATACCTTTCTGTGCGCGTTTGTACATCGGCTCTTTGGTAATATCAATATCTTCAAGAAATATCTTTCCCGATAGGGGTTTTATCAGACCGACTATCATATAAAAAGTTGTTGTCTTTCCTGCTCCGTTCGGACCAAGAAGTCCGACGATTTCTCCCTGCTTTACATTAACGGAAACACCTTTGACAACAGTGCGGTGACGATATTTTTTTACAAGTTTCTCTGTTCTGAGTATCATACTATTATTTTATGCAAATGTACATTAAAATTAAAATGTAAAATTAAAAGACATAAATACTCCGAATTTATTCGTATTGTTATTCTCAAGATGAGAAAGCCTCCAGATAGCATCAACCCTTATCACTTTGAAAATGTTTTCAATACCAACCCCAGCTTCCATATATGGCTTTTCCAAAGTATGGGAGATTGAGGGAAGCTTATTAAATCCCGTATTTTTTTGTGTCATCGAACCGATTACACCCCTGAAATTAACCACTTCACGCCATTTTAATTTTCGTATCAGCGGTATCCTGTTAAAAAGAAGGCCGTCAAAATGATGCGAATACGACAGACTTACATATTGGTCGCTGATAAACTCAAAATAGTTCATAAGGTTGTAGGAATATACATCATAAAGAAATGTTTCATTACCTGGATGAAGTCTGAGCAAAGGCCATGGGATAGTTCCCCAGACTTTACCCGCTTCAAGTATGTATTTCGACCATCCGATATTAAAAACATTAAACCAGTGCCTGATTCCTATTCTCAGTTTTTGATACCCATAACTGCTGTTAAACATATCCGGAATAGCAAGTCCGTATTGAATACCTATAACAGGGTATTTTGACCCCAGACTTGCCCTTTTAAAAGTACCGGTTATAAAGTTTTCCTGAAAAGAAATTCGTGTATCAAGTCTGAATTCGCTTGTCGTAATATTTTTAAGGCTAACCTCATCACCGTCGTTGTTAAACACTACAACCTGTTCTTCTCCAATGGGTATAATTTCCTTATATGTATAATTAAATGTATTTATTAATCCGTTATACCATTCATGCTCATAACTAAAAGTAAACTCTTTCGTCATTGACATCTTATTGGCAGGCTCCCTTCTGAAAAGTGAGGAAATCAACAGGTCTTCTTTTAAAGCCCTTGGACTGGTTCCCAGTTGCTCAATGTCGTATTTATAGTTGCCTGATATAGCCCGTCTTGGATTTTTATTTAAAATATAAAGAAATCCACCGCCATACTTTATCTGTCTGTCATCTAATCCATAGGCTACATAAGCATTTAATCTGATATGCTCGTTGAATTCTTTTGTTGTTCTTCCTCCTATTCTGAGGCGGACACCTTCGATAGGGTTAAAGGAAGCAAGTTTCATATAGGGACCTATTTCAACTTTATTGATCTTGTAATACCCCGTAAAGACTGCTTTTGCAATGTCCACCCAGGTTTTAAAAACAGGCAGGTTAGTCAGTGTATCAACCATATAGTAGATGGTTTTTTCGTTTTTCGACAAAGTGTCGGGGCGGTTTTTCTCCCAGAACTCATCAGGATGGTCGTGGGCATTATCGGCTATTATTACATTAACAGGTTGGGTATAGAATTTTTTGTCTTTCGGCTTATTGAAGATGTAGTTACTGTAAAAGGTCGTTTTTCGTCCGAAAAAGCCAAGGATTGTTTTCGTGTTTTCATACAGGTTCACATCGGCAAACAGTTCATCTTTTGTTACAACCCAATATTTATTATCAACAAGTTCATACTCCTTTTTAAAAATTGCATCATTCAGAAAGTTGATATTTGCATCTTTTGCCAGTCGTATTTCAAACGATTTTATTGCCCACGTCGTATCATTTACCCACATATTTCCGGTAAAAGTCAGTTCCTGTTTTCTTTTAGGTTTAAACATTATTTTGTAACACCATTTATTTCCTATTAATGCGCTGTCGATCAGGTAATATTTGTAATACCCAAAGCCCGAGTTCGCTATCGGACTGACGAAATTTTTTGAAACTACCCTGATGTAATTATCATAAAAGTTATACTTTTGGAACATCTCACCCATGTATTGCATTAAGCTTTGATTTTTCACTCCCGATGTTTTTACCGCCTTAATTATTTCCTTTTCCGCTCTTGGATTTTTCCTGAAATAGTATTCCGAAAATGTTTCGGAAAGGAATACGGGAAGAAATGTTTTGCCGTTTACCGCCGATGTGTCCATATAATCAAAAATAAACCTGAAAGGTTTTGGGAATCTGCGCTCCTTAAACTTATCGGTAATGTTGTTGGCATCTATCTCAACTTTATTATATATTTCATACTGATAATAATCGAATTCGGTAAAATTATTCTTTTCCTTATTCTTAATTATATTTCTTAGGATTGTATCGGCCGGGTTTTCTCCGGCATTAAACACAAATTCCGAAAGGGTAATATTTGAAGGTTTTAAAAGGATATTGATTTCCTGAAAACGATTTTTTCCTATCTTTATTTCCTGAGGTTTATATCCCATACAGGATATTATAAGTGTATCGGTTAGAGTTTGCGACTCAATGGAAAAACCGCCGTCAAAATCGCTTGTAACACCAATCGTAGTTCCTTTAAAATATACATTGGCAAAAGGAATTGGTTCTCCCGAAATGGAATCCGTTACTTTTCCCATAATTTTTGTTACCTGGCTCATTCCGGGCAACGATATGATTATGAAAAAGAATAAAAAAGCGACTCTTATTATCTTTTTGTCCGACGACATTAATTAGTTTTTAGTTTTAAAGTAAACACTCCGTTATGAAGTTAACAAAGTAAAATATTATAATTAAAACCGGATAATCTTTTCATCGAAAAATAAAATCCATTAAATGAATTATGTTCATAAAATACTGTTGTCAAATATTTTATCATAATATACCTTCATTTAATATATCATGAAGATGGATTACTCCCACATATTTGGTGCCATCAAGAACAAGAAGCTGTGTGATATTGTTTTTTCTCATTAAACTCAGCGCATCAACAACAAGTGTATTTTTATCAACCGTTTTCGGATTTTTCGTCATTATATCTCCTGCAAAAATACCGTCAATCGAACTGTTCTTTTCGAGCATTCGCCTCAAATCTCCATCAGTTATTACTCCCGTAAGGTTGCCATTATCCATTACGGCAGTTGTTCCCAGCCTTTTTGATGATATTTCAACGATAGTTGTTTTTATATCATCATCAACATTAACTTGTGGTAATTCATTTTGAGATGACAAATCGCCTACTTTCAGATAAAGCTTTTTTCCAAGGGCACCTCCGGGATGATATTTTGCAAAGTCGTCAATTGAGAAGCCACGGCTTTCGAGCAAGGCAACAGCAATTGCGTCGCCCATAACAAGCTGGGCAGTTGTGCTTGATGTGGGAACAAGGTTGTTGGGGCACGCCTCTTTTTCAACCGAAGTGCTTATAACAAAGTCAGCTTGTGTTGCAAGATACGAATCTTTGTTTCCGGTTAATGCTATTAAAGTGCTGCCCCTGAATTTCAGCAGCGGAACAAGTACTTTTATTTCCGGAGTATTTCCACTGTTTGATATACATATAACTATATCATCTTTTTGAATTGTTCCCAAATCTCCGTGAATAGCATCGGCAGCATGCATAAATACGGAAGGTGTTCCCGTTGAATTAAGCGTTGCTACAATTTTTGTTGCAATGTTTGCACTCTTTCCAATACCTGTAATAATAACCCTTCCGGATGATGCAAGTATTGTTTGTATTGCCCGCGGAAAGTTATTATCTAATTGGTCAACGAGGCCTTCAATGGATTTCTGTTCATTGCGAATTGTTTTAACCGCAATTTTTTTTATCTCTTCTATTGACTTCAAGTTAAATATTTTTTATACATTTGATAAAAAATACAAAAGTACAACATTTTAAGTTTTGTATTTTTATTTAAGTGAAACAAAAAAAGATTATCTTTATTTTTTATTTAAAAAAAATTATAACTTTGTTTTGCAAAAGATTTTTATTGTAAATTTGTATCAACAGATTATCCGGGAAAAGAAGATTTAAAGAAATTAATTTGATAAGAATAACGAATGAGAGGAAAGTATGGTAAAAAAAATGGATAAAGATTATCCTCTGCACGATTTTCTGAAGAAGATTTTTGGGTTCGACAGCTTTAAGGGAAATCAGGAGGCAATCATTAAAAGTGTGTTAGATGGGTATAATACTTTCGTTATTATGCCGACCGGTGGAGGAAAGTCTATGTGTTATCAGCTGCCCGCTATTACAAGCGAGGGTACAGCAATAATTATTTCTCCTTTAATTGCATTAATGAAAAACCAGGTTGATGCCTTACGGAATTTTGGTGCGGAAAAGGGAATTGCCCATTTTCTGAACTCTTCGCTTTCAAAGCCGGAGATACAGCAGGTTAAGGATGACCTGACGGCGGGAAAAACAAAATTACTGTATGTTGCTCCCGAATCGTTGACAAAAGAAGAGAATGTTGATTTCCTTAAAACAATAAAAATTTCATTTTACGCAATTGATGAGGCTCATTGTATTTCGGAGTGGGGGCACGATTTCAGACCCGAATACAGAAGAATCAGGCCTATAATCGAATCAATAGGACAGGATGTTCCGGTTATGGCTTTAACTGCTACCGCAACACTTAAGGTTCAGCAGGATATCCAAAAAAACCTGAATATTCTTGATGCAAGGGTTTACAAATCATCTTTCGACAGACCGAATCTTTATTACGAAGTAAGGCCGAAAGGAAAAGATGTAATTAAGGATATAATCAAGTATATTAAAACAATGCCGAATAAATCCGGTATTGTATATTGCCTGAGCAGGAAAAAAGTTGAAGAAATAGCCGAAACACTACAGGTTAACGGAATTAAAGCGCTGCCTTATCATGCAGGTTTGGATGCACAAACACGTAGGACCAATCAGGATAAGTTTTTGATGGAAGAGGCGGATGTTATTGTTGCTACCATTGCTTTTGGTATGGGTATTGACAAGCCTGATATAAGATTTGTGATTCATCACGACATACCCAAAAGTATTGAAGGGTATTATCAGGAGACCGGACGTGCGGGAAGAGATGACGGTGAAGGTAATTGTATAACTTTTTACAGCTACGATGATATTGTTAAGCTTGAAAAATTTATGAAGGGCAAACCTGTTGCTGAGCAGGAAATTGCAAAGCAACTTTTGCAGGAGACCGTTTCTTATGCCGAGTCTGCAGTGTGCCGCCATCGCCAATTGCTGCATTATTTCGGCGAGGAGTACACAAAAGATAATTGCGGAGCCTGTGATAACTGTTTACACCCGAAAGAGAAATTTGAGGGTATGGAATTCGTAAAGATAGCCCTTGAAGCAGTTAAGGAAGTAAAGCAACTGTTTAAAGCAAAGCACATTATCAATATTCTCGTAGGGAAAAATACAGCAACCATTAAATCGTTTAAGCACAACAGATTAAAGTCGTTCGCAAGAGGAATGGATCATGATGAGAAATTCTGGAATGCTGTAATCCGTCAGGCTCTGATAAAGAATCTGCTTGTGAAAGATATTGAAAATTATGGATTGTTGAAAGTGACACCGGAGGGCGAAAAATTCATTGAAAGCCCCTGGTCTGTTATGCTTACAAAAGACCATGATTATGAGAATACGGATGGTGATGAGGACTTTTTCGGTGGTGGCGCAATAAAAACAAGCACAACAGACCAAACTTTGTTCGCCCTGTTGAAAGACCTGAGAAAAGAAATTTCCCGTAAAGAGAACCTGCCTCCATTTGTTATTTTCCAGGACCCTTCCCTTGAAGATATGTCAATCCAATATCCGATCAAAGAGGAAGAATTGTTGCAAATAACAGGTGTTGGAGCCGGAAAAGCTAAAAAATACGGTAAACCTTTTCTTGAATTAATAAAGAATTATGTTGAGGAGAATGAGATCACAAGGCCGAATGACCTTGTTGTGAAATCGGTCGTCAACAAGTCGGGATTAAAGGTGTATATAATAAAAAGTATTGACAGAAAACTTGCACTCGAAGATATCGCCTTCACAAAGAATCTTACTGTTAGCGAGTTGCTGACTGAGATTGAAAGTATTGTTGCCTCGGGCACAAAGGTCAATATCGGATACTATATTGATGAGTATGTTGATGAATATCACCAGGAAGAGATTTATGAATATTTTCAGGAAGCCGAGACAGATTCAATAGAAGAGGCTCATATAGAACTTGGAGAAGATGAGTTTACGGAAGAAGAAATCAGATTGATGAGAATCAAGTTTATGTCGGAGGTTGGTAATTAAACCTGTCAATAAAAAGTTTCGGTTTGTATTTTACTTTCAAATTGATTTGTACTTTTGCAAATTTTAAATCAAAGGACCGGTAATTGTTCAACTGGTCTTTTATTGTAAATATTAATTGATATGAGTGAAGAAATTAAAAAAGGTAATTCGGCATTGATTGTTGCAGTTATAGCCCTTATCGGAGTAATTGCTTTGTTTATTTTACATTTTATTGATAGTGATGAAGAAAGGGAGCCACAGAAAGCACAGTCCGTTACAATAACAAAGGAAATGCCTTCTTCGTCAATCGCTTTTGTTAACTCGGATGAGGTTCTTCAGCAGTATGATCTTGTTAAAAAACTTTCTGACGATCTCAGTAAGGAGAGAGATAAAAAAGATAAGGACATTACCGCTAAACAAAAAGCATATCAGGATGATGCTGCTTATTTCCAGGAGCAGGTTCAAAAGCAAACAATTTCGCAGCAAAGTGCGGAAGAGATATATCAGCAACTTATGGCAAGGCAGCAGGAGTTGTATATGTTGCAGGATCAGTATTCGGCGGAGCTTTCACAAAAAGAGATGGAGATGAATATGGTTATCCTTGACAGTATTCGGAATTATCTGAAACGGATGAATATGACCGCCGGCTTTGATTATATACTTAGTTACAACTCAATGGGGAACATCCTGTTTGCAAAGGATACTTTTAATATTACTCCCCAGGTAATTCAAGGACTAAACCTGGAGTATGCCGAAAAAAATAAAATTGAAGAGTGAAAAGTATAGCAGCCTATATTGTTCTTATCACTTTTTTTATTCTCCAGGGATGCACAACGGATATTTCAGAGAAAAAGGAAAAGCCTCCAGCCGACCTGATTCCGCGGGACGAAATGGTTGACGTTATTGCAGATATGCATCTTTATGATGCTGTGATAAAGGAAGAGCAAAAAAAACACAGAAATGTACAAAAGTCTAAAGTTTATCTGTATCGGACTGTTATGGAAAAATATCATATTACGAGAGAACAGTTTGAGAGCAGCCTGAAGTATTATCAGCAAGACCTTGATGAGTATGACAAAATATATGATGATGTCATCGAAAAGCTTAGTAAGATGAAAGCAGAAGCCGCTGCAGAAAACAAATAAACGGTTATTTTGAATACTCGGCTGTACAGGTATAGAGGTCGGCTCCGTCATTAACCGTATAATGCCACGTAATTTTGTTTTTATCTAATTTTCCGCTTCCTTCCACTTCATTTGAGCCGTTGTTGCACATTGTTTGTTTCGGAATTGTAATAGTTGATCCGGCAACAATTGCATAGGGCGGTTTTTCATTGTTTCCGATAAGCCAGAAATTTTTAATTAAAACCTGACTGCTGTTTGACGGGTCGGCAACTATTTGAACCGAATAAGAATCGCGCGAACAGGTTTCGTTAACATCCCAGTAACCGATAAACCGGTCCCTGTCGTCAGCAGGATTTACCGTATCTTCATCACTACAGGAAGTTAAACCGATTACACTGAAAAACAGGATGGAAATTAAAGAAATATATTTCATTTTAATTATTGCTTTTAATTCTGAACAAAAATAAATATTTTTGTAAAAATAATAAATATTTGAATATTGTCAGTCAGTAAAGAGAAAATATGGAAAAAAGGATTATCGAAAGAAATTATAAAAGCCTGTTTAAACTTGTAAAAAGCAGGAAGCTGAAGGACGCTCTTAATATTCTCAGGGAACTGGTGTTAGCATCAGGAAAGGGTGAATTTATTACGCGGTATGAAGAGCTGGACACTACCTATGAAACCCTGTTAAAATATGCTGTTGACGGAGTTGCTGATCCTGAACGTGATAAAATATATCATAAACTTCAGGTTTCAATACTTGAACTTTCTGATGTTGCAAGGCAGTATGCACTGATGAAAACAAGTACCCAGTATTTGTATAACCTTAAACGGCAAATCGAGAACAGAGCGGGTATTGTGAAAGAGGAAGCAATGAATAGTATTGACAGTCTGGCTTTTGACGATGAACTTGCAAATGTCCTGACGGATTCTTTCGTTTCAGCTAAAGATAACAAGGGTGAGTATTTAAGACATCAGGAAACTTTGAGTAAAATCTTCAATCTTATCCTGCTGACAGATAAATTTAAAGATGCCGATATTAAACTTGTGAAATCTCTTTGGATATCAAAGAATTTTCCCTGGTACGAACAGGCTGTTGTGATTAGCGCTCTGACTATTAGCTCGATAAGATCATTTGATGTTAAGAAAATTGAACTGTTGATGGAGTATTCATTGGATTCAAATGAACAAATCAGGCAAAGAGCTTTGGTCGGATTATTCTTAAGTCTTTATATTTACGATTCCAGATTGGAATTTTATCCTGAATTGTTGGATGAAATAAAAGAACTGAAATCAATTCCCGATATCGAAACAAACATTGAGTTTATTGCGATACAATTGCTGAAAACGAAAGAAACGGAGAAAATATCAAAAAAACTTAATGAGGAGATATTTCCCGAAGTGGCTAAGTTTCAGCCGAAGCTAAAAGATAAACTCGACCTTGATAATATTTTGTCCGACGATTTTATGGAAGATAAAAATCCCGACTGGGAAAGGGTCTTTGAAGATGCACCCGACCTTTTGGATAAACTTCAGGAGATATCAAAGCTTCAGCTTGAAGGTTCCGATGTTTTTATGGCTGCATTTTCGAGATTGAAGAATTTTCCTTTCTTTGATGAAATGATTAACTGGTTCAGACCGTTTCATACTGATAATTATATAATCAGGGATGCCCTGAGCAGGGAAGATAAGAGTTTTGATGCTGATTTGTTTCTCGACAGTCTTTCGCAATCGTTCTTTTTATGCAATTCCGATAAATACTCTTTCTGTCTGAATATTGAACAGATGCCGCAAATGCAGAAAAATATGATGCTTGAGATGTTCCGCGCCGAAACCGAAGGACTGAAAGAATTGCAAAAGGAGGATGATGTGCTTAATAAATCAACACATACGAAAAGCATATATTCACAGTATATTCACGATTTGTACAGGTTTTACAAACTTCATCCGCTGAGGAGTGAGTTTGCCGATATTTTTAATATGAGATTCGACTTTTATAAGAGTGAGTTTTTTAAAATCCTTGTTGATGATGAGCTGATAATCAGAAATATTGCCGAGTTTTTCTTTGAGAGGGAGTTTTACGAGCAGGCCTTTGAAATATACAGGAGTCTGAATGAAAAAGGTGACAACTCGCTTGAAGTATTTCAGAAGATGGGATACTGCTCGCAAAAACTCAGGAATTATGAGGATGCTCTGAATTATTATAAGATGGCGGAACTTTACGACACAAACCGGGCCTGGAATATAAAAAAGATTGCTTTGTGTTATCGTAATGTCAAAAACTATGAAGAATCGCTGAAGTATTATCTTGAAGCCGAGCAGCTTGAACCGGACAATCTTTATGTTCAGACCTTTATCGGTCACTCATACCTCGATCTTAAGGATTATGAAAATGCACTGAAGTATTATTTTAAGGTTGAATTTCTTGCTCCTGACAATAAGAAGGTACTTCGCCCGATAGCCTGGTGCTCGTTTGCTCTCGGCAAGTTAGATACGGCAAGGAACTATTTGTTGAAACTTATTGAAAGTGAGGCGAATAAGTATGATTTTATGAATTTGGGACACGTTGAGTGGTGCCTCGGAAACCGTCAGGCAGCTTTGAAAAACTACAAGCTTTCGATAAACAGCAGTGATAATAACCTGAATCTGTTTATGACAGGTTTTGAAGAAGATAAGGAACTGATAATTAAAAACGGTGTTGACCCCGAAGAAATTCCCCTGATGCTTGATTATCTGAAATATATCCTGTAATTATTTTATTATCAATTTTTTGACTTGCAGCTGGTCATTACCGTCAAGCAATCTGATAAAATAGGGGCCTTTCGGGAAAGTTGAAAGCTCTATTCTCTTTTTGAATTTTCCCGCTTGAAACGGTTCCGGTTTTGTTTCAAAAACCTTCATTCCAAGCAGATTATAAATTTCAACCTTCAGCAATCCGCTTTCAGGAAGATTGAAATTCAGATTAACGAAAGAACTTGCCGGATTAGGAGATAAAATCAGAATGTTTTCATTTACAGCCTGTTCGTCAACCGATGTTATAAGCGTCCCGCCGGCACTTACAATTGAATCAATAAGATTTTCATAAGAGGGAGGATAAATCTGTTTAACCTCAATATACCTGTTGGGTAAAATTACTGCTATTGTGGGTGTTCCCTGAATGCTGTATGCCATATGAACCGGATTGCCGCCGCCGTTTTGACCGCTGACATCTGGATATGTTATACCATACACCGAATCGAAATACTGAACATTCGCATTTGTATTTCCTTTGTCAATGCCAATAAAAAAAACATTCCCTTCGTTTTCTCCGAAAGCCTCATACGCAGCCTGAACTTCAGGAGCATACAACTGACATGTTCCGCAAGCAGTCGAGAAAAAGTCAATTACAACTATTTTATTGTCATCAAGTATTGAAAAAAGCTCCCAGGTATTTCCGCTGACATCCTTAACTGTAAAGTTTACAGCGGTATCAAGCAAGGTTTGTGACCGGCCTGTAAGTATCAGAGCGAAAAACAGAGTTGCAAGTAAAGTTTTTTTCATTTGTATATATTTTAAATAGTGTTGAATCCTATTTCCGTTATTTTTATTACTTCAAAATAGCAGACATTTAAATCATAATATTAGTTGCCTGCAACTTTAAAACCTTACACTATCATACAATTTTTTTTGATTTTTGTTCAGTAGAAAAAGTTTTATATCACAAAAAAGGACGAGTCAGCGCCTCCTGCATGCCCGGGCTGTTACGGATTATGCCGGCGCCCAAGGGCTGCGCTTAAATCCTAAAGAACCTGAACCCACGGATTTCACGAATTTACACAAATTGAGGTTGATGGCTATGGCAAGGAAGCCGGTATGGGAATATGGTCAGGGTTAAGGTGGCCGGTGCCCAAGCGTTGACGCTTGGAACATAGATGGGGATTTCTATAATGGTCTTATCCTTAAACAGGTTGATAGAAATAACGAGAAAGCAACTAAAAACGGACTGTCCTTTCATTAGTCTCCCCAACAGGGGAGATTTAGAGGGGCAATAATATAAGTGAGAGCCCACGAATTACACTAATTTTTACGAATTTAGGTGGTGGGTTATGGCAAGGAAGCCGGTATGGGATAAGACCGTCGCTCTATGGCTCTTTCCTCTCCCTCAGGGAGTTCCGATGGCTATCGGAAAAAGGTGAGGGGTAAATAAAATAAAAAAATCATATTTTTAATGTCTTTTTTAGTTCATTGATAATAATATAATCACCTCACCCTAACCGGGGGCCACGAATTACACGAATTTGCACTAATTTAGGTTAAGGGCAATGGCAAGGAAGCCCGTATGGGAATATGGTCAGGGTTAAGGTGGCCGGTGCGCAATACAGGGCTGTTCCGGATTTTAGCGCCGGCACGCAGATAAACCTTATCCTAAACTAACGGCATTTAAACTATTTTACCGTTAACTGAATAATAGATACCGTTAACTTACTTTTTTTGGAAAAACGGTTTGTTTTTTATATATTTG
>CAYOZZ010000436.1:0-2508 GCA_964408535.1 uncultured Bacteroidales bacterium
GTATTCAATTTCCCAGGTTGTTGCTGTTCCATTTTCTGTCCAGTTAAGAATTTCTGAAGTAGGATCAGCTGTAGTTGAAGTTAAATTACCGGGATCGGGACAAGCCGGCATCTCATCCACAACAACATTATCAATAAACCATCCTGCTCTTTGTACCGAACCGTCGGAAACCAACCTGAACCTGAAAGTAACATCAGTATATGTATTGTATGGTATTAAATTAAATGATTCGTTCTGCCACCAAGTATTATCAGGAATTTCATATCCTGTTCCCCATAATGCATAAGAATCTTCATCAAAACATGGCCCTTCTGGATTATTGTATGAAGGTGGTGCATAAGTGCCGAAGCCCATATATAAAGTATCGGGAATAGGGAAGTAAGTAGATCCTCCGTCAATGGACATTTCAACATAACAATGATCATAATTACCTTCAGTTTTGGCTATTTGATCAAAAGAAAGACGTGCATTAACCTTTGCAGTAAGATCAACTGTACCGGTTACAAATAAAATATTAGTGTTACTTGTCCCATATTGATTATATGCACTATGTGTAGGACTAACCTGTAAAGTATCAATTAATACCCAATCAGTTGTATTACCTGCAGCATTGGCAAGAGTATCAAATCCGCTCTCAAAACTTGATGAGAATGGAACTGAATATGATGCAAAAGGATAGAGTGTTGTGAAGGTTATAGGGCCAACCCAGGTACTTGTTGTTCCGCTTCCGCAATCGGCCTGAACATACCAGTCATAAGTTGTCAATGCTGTTAAGCCAGAAATTACCTGTTCCGGCATTCCTGAACCAAATGGAGGAGGAGTTACGGTTATTCCGGTTATCTGAGTTCCTGTACCAAGTGCAAATCCTGTTGGGCCATATTCCAGATTCCATAATGATTCGCTACCACCCCAGGTCCAATTTGCTTTCGCTGTTGTCTGCTGAATATTTGTAGTGCTCAATGTATCAGGTTCCGGACAAGCAGGAGGGAAGCAACTAAGCGCAATTCCTGTAGTTCCTGTAGGATTTGGTCCGTCTGAAAATTTCAATACGGTATCCGGAGTCCATAAAGCATATATATCATAAGTTACCTCACTATCGTAACTACCAGAATGCCATACAACATCCATTGAAGCACCTTCCCAGATATCAAAATACACTGTATCAGGACCGGTTGATGCAGGACCAGTCCAGGAAAATGTTGAAATACCATCCTGAACAATTTCTACGGAGCCACCGTTCCATCCATCACCATAAGAATCTTCACCTATCATCATCCACTGACAATCAAACGGTGCAAAGGAAGCAAAAGAATGAGTGTAACAATCATTCGCAGGTGCCTGATCGGCTGCAAGTTCGGTACATGCTTCAACAGAATATGTCTGTCCCTGGGTACTACAATCAATTGTTTGAGTAAATGAATAAGTTGTGTACTCACCCGGATTTAGAGTCCCTACATAATTTTCATTATATGTAGTTCCATCGAATGTCATAGAAACAGGGAAGTTTGTCTGGGCATTTGAGCCGTTATTGAAAATCTCCATTGTAACTGTTTCTGCATTACCAAGGAACCCACTGTTTGGAGAAGTGATATCAGTTGTAATCAAATCATCAGTTAATTCAAATGAGCCGTAAAGGCAAAGGCTTACAGGATATCCAACATCACTTAATGTGCCTGTTGAAATATTTTCCTGTAGTGCACTTGTTGCTGAAACCCCTGTATTACCCCATAAGAACCAACAGTTTGGATCTCCGGTTGGATTTTCCTGAATAGAAATCCAGCCATCTGTGAGTGTAACGGATGAAGATAACACTAATGAATATTCATAGAGTGTATCTGCTGCAAACGGTAAACCGGAATTGGTACCGGATATCGTAGCATTAAAAGTAGCAACAGCTGTACCGGGAACACCACCGTTATCACTATAAAAGATAACTTCGAAATTTTTAGGGTCCTCATTACAAGCAGACCAAGCAGTGCCATCATGAAAATATCTAAGACCCCACCAATGGATAGAATCAATCACATAACTACCAAAAAACTGTTGATATACACGATATCCAGGCTCAACATCACTTGTAACAGCAGAGGAATAACCAGTTGCTGGCAAACCCCATATAGGAGTACCAGGACAGGCATCGCCTTCACTTGGATAAGATGGCTCCTTTAATGTAACCATATTATCTTTTTCAATAAAACCGCTTTTTTCAGCTATAGCTTCTTTTGATTTTTCAATATACGCCACAGCTTTCTCAGAAAGCTCGCCTTCCTGAATTTCCTGCTCAGTAGCAAGTCCTTTCTGAATAAGTTCCTTTTTCTGGAATTCATTCAAATTATTTGCACCTTTGTCAGCAGTAGAAATGCTAACCTGGGCAAATGCAACAGACGATGTCAACATTAGAATCATCATCAGTTGCCACAACTTTGTAAACTTTTTCATAAAATTTAAATTTAAGTTAATAAATAATTAATTGTAAGAATATTTGTTTTTACACTTTAAGCATATTTA
>CAYOZZ010000437.1:0-5481 GCA_964408535.1 uncultured Bacteroidales bacterium
GCTTTTAAAATCTCTCCGCAAATAAACTCAGCAGCTTTTCCGTCACCAAAGACAGGGGGAAAATCAGGAGTCTTTGTATTTTTAAAGTGGTTAAATGCTTCAACGATTCTTTCTGTATCGGCATCTGTTATCATTCCTGCACCGCTCTCCGTTATTTCAACCCACTCTGTCTCAGGTCTTAGAATAATGACGGGCTTTTCAAAGAAGTAAGCCTCTTTCTGCACCCCGCCTGAATCGGTCATTACAATCCTGCAATTTTTCTCCAGAACTGTTATATCGAAAAAGGATGCCGGCGGAATTATCTTTAAAAAAGGTGATTTTTCGATATTTTCAAAAAGTTCAGCCGGTAGATTACTATTCATCATTTTAGATGTTCTCGGATGCAGGGGTAAAACAACATCCGTTTCGTTTTCATTTGCAATACTTAATAAAGCATCAAATATTGCGGTCAGCCTTTCGGGATTATCCGTATTGTTATCTCTGTGGATTGTGGCAAGCACAAAATCGCCCTGTGTAAGATTCAGTTTGTTAAGAATACCTGATTTTTTTTCGGCAAGTTCACCGAAAAAGAGACTGTTGTCATACATCACGTCACCGCAATGAAAAACGCCGGGATTGTCGGCTGTATAGGGAGGTTTGTTGTGGGGTTTGAATCCCTCACGGATAAGATTATTCAGTCCGGCACGTGTGGGAGTAAAAAGCAGTGTTGACGTGTGGTCGCAAACGATACGGTTAATCTCTTCGGGCATTGATTTATTAAACGACCGTAACCCGGCTTCAATATGTACCACCGGGATATGAATTTTCGATGCTGCAACCGACCCGGCAAGCGTTGAATTTGTGTCTCCGAAAAGGACAACAAAGTCGGGATTCTCTTTCAATAAAACCTCCTCGGTCTTTTCAAGCATTGTTGCCGTTTGCTTTCCGTGTCTTCCCGAACCGACGCCAAGATTATAATCAGGCTCGGGAATTCCCATTTCATTGAAAAAAACATTCGACATATTTTCGTCGTAATGTTGTCCGGTATGTACAATCACCTCCCTGATTCGGCCGGAAAACTTTGTCTTTACAGCTCTGCTTACAGCTGCCGCCTTAATTATCTGCGGTCTGGCACCTATTATCGTTACGAGTTTTATCATCAATTAAATTATTTTAGTATTACAATTTTAGCCCATTTATACTTTTCAGGCAGTCAGCATATTTTCATCGGCAAAGCTATAATAATTATCATCACCGACAATTATATGATCAAGAACGGGAAGGTCAAATATATCCCCGATTTTTTTCAGTTTTCTTGTCAGTTTGATATCCTGCTCACTCGGCTTTACGTTTCCCGAAGGATGATTATGACAAAGTATTATTGAGTTTGCATTATTGTCAAGGGCTGTTTTAAAAATCCTTTTCGGATCAACAAAAGTTCCCGCAGTTCCGCCTTCCCCGATTAAAACAGATTTTATAACTTTGTTTGATCTTGTCAGCAGAATGATATAAAATGATTCGTAAATACTGTCAGCTACAAGAGTCTGTGCATATTCGTATGCCATTTTCGACGTAGTAATGGTTTTACGTTCCAAAGGCTCGGCAGCTCTTCTGCGCTTACCGAGCTCTAAGGCGGCAATGATTGACAGTGCTTTTGCCTCACCGATACCCTTGTATTTTGTAAGTGCGAAAACATCAAGTTTCGACAACTCAATGAGATTATCCCCGACATCTCTTAAAAGTCGTTTTGCAAGGTCAACAGCAGATTCGTTACGGCTACCCGAACCCATCAAAATTGCAATCAGTTCGGCATCACTTAGGCCGGCTTTCCCTTTAAGCAACAGTTTTTCTCTCGGCCTGTCGTCTTCGGCCCATTGATTAATCGGAAAATGTTCTTTATCAGGTTCTGTCATGGTTCTATTATTTTGAAGAACCAAAGATATGAAAATTTTATATCATCACATAAAAAAAAGGCCCCCGCCTGACGGCAGGGACCCAACCCAAAAGCCATGAAAAAAAAAGATCTTTTGCTATAAAGCGTTAACCTGTTTTGCAAGTTTCGACTTTAAATTCGCAGCTTTATTTTTATGAATGATATTCCTCTTTGCAATACCATCAATAAGTGATGCTATTTTAGGGAATTGTGCTTCAGCTTCTTTTTTATCCGTAATTGCACGGAATTTTTTAACGGCATTACGCATTGTCCTTGCATAATACTTATTATGTATCCTTCTTTTTTCGTTCTGACGAATTCTCTTTAATGCTGAAATATGATTTGCCATATCCTATTTTTTTATATCCTCTTTCCAATTTATTTTTGGGGCTGCAAAGATATATAAAAATTTATAATAACAACTTTTTTTTAAAAAAAATATTAATTAACCTGAGACCACAAAGATAATAAAAATAAATATTAAAAATCAAGTAATTTTTTACATTTTATTTTTTAGTGAAATAAATTTTGATGCATAAACTAAATAATTATACCTTTGCCGCTCGTTTTGGGGAAAGATTTGATTGATTGCAACCCCGGTAAAAAATGCTAAAACAGTTTTATTACCACCTTTCAATCAGCATTTCACCCGTAATTATAAATGTATAAAACATTAAATTGATAAAAATGGGATATTTATTCACTTCGGAATCGGTATCGGAAGGACACCCCGACAAGGTTGCCGATCAGATTTCAGATGCAATTTTAGATTATTTTCTTGCCTATGATTCAAACTCAAAGGTGGCAGTCGAAACAATGGTTACAACCGGACAGGTAATTGTTGCCGGAGAAGTTCACTCCTCCGCCTATGTTGATGTACAGCAGGTCTCACGTAATGTCATTAATAATATAGGATATACAAAAGGTGAGTACATGTTTGAAGGAAATTCCTGCGGAGTGCTTTCTGCCATTCACGAACAGTCGGGAGATATCCGTCAGGGAGTTGAGCGTGAAGAGAGATACAATCAGGGTGCCGGTGATCAGGGTATGATGTTCGGCTATGCCAGCAAAGAGACTGACGATTATATGCCTCTCAGCCTTGATATTTCGCACATCCTGCTCCAGGAGCTTGCAGCAATAAGAAAAGAGGGCGTAAAAATGACCTACCTCAGACCTGACTCGAAATCACAGGTTACGATTGAATATGGTGATGATAACAAACCGGCAAGAGTGCATACGATTGTTGTTTCAACACAGCACGACCAGTTTATGGATGATGACGAAAAGATGCTGGCACAGATAAAAGAAGATGTTCGCAATATTTTGATTCCGCGTACAATCAAGCTTTTACCCGAAAGGGTTCAGAAACTTTTTGATGATGATTTCATCCTTCACGTGAACCCGACCGGAAAATTTGTTATAGGCGGTCCTCACGGTGATACAGGACTGACCGGAAGGAAAATAATAGTTGACACTTACGGTGGTAAGGGAGCCCACGGCGGTGGTGCCTTCTCAGGCAAAGACCCCTCAAAGGTTGACCGCTCGGCTGCTTATGCTGCTCGTCATATTGCAAAAAATATGGTTGCTGCCGGTGTTGCCGGTGAAGTTCTGGTTCAGTTGTCGTATGCTATTGGTGTTGCCGAACCTGTTGGTGTCTTTGTCGAGACTTACGGAACTGCAAAAGTCAATTTGACTGACGGTGAAATAGCTGATAAGATAAAAACACTTTTCGACTTGCGTCCGGCTGCAATAGAGGACAGACTGAAACTCAGGAATCCGATTTATCTCGAAACCGCCTCTTACGGACATATGGGCAGAACACCGGTAGAAGTGATTAAAAAGTTTCATTCGCCATACAATGGTGATAAGGAGGTGAAGGTTGAGCTGTTTACCTGGGAAAAACTTGATTTTGTTGATAAGATCAAAGAAGAATTTGGGCTTTAATCGGTCAAAAAACCATCCGGGTGTACACCGGCCACCGGATTGAATTCCCGGATGGTTGCTCTTTCCACTTTTCTGCCACAAAGGCACTAAGAAACATAAAAGTTTACTGTGATTAATGAGGCTCAACAGATCGCCACATCCGTTAAAAGGATTCGTATTCTATGTTTAGCATTCCGATAATTGAGCAGTTAAAGTCATTACGATAAATCATCAGGCAGGCTTGTGCGGTGGTATTCCGTGGCAATCCATCTGCTATGAAAAATACGCTACTTCGTGAACCTTAGAGCCTTAGTGTCTTCGTGGCATTATTTTTCTATTCTGTTGTTAATCCCGGGCTGTCCGGGATTTCCGAATCCCGAGCCGAATACCCACAGGATTTGAAATCCTGCATAGAGTTCAGGGAGTGCTAACCAAGCGTCCACGCTGGAAATATATGGTCCGGATTAGTCATTTCCAATACTAATAGCTCCTGCATTATCTATTGACAACACCATCCCTTTCGTACAATTGTCGCCTTCATAGGCAATAACAGGTATTGCAGTTCCTTTTATGTATAACATATCCGTTTTGCGTACAGCGTTCAACTTATTGAATATGGCATCCTTGTCGTCCGTTATACGTACCTCCATAAAAAGTCCATTGCGTATATCCTCAATATAAAAAAGGTTCCTGTTATAAAATTCCTGCATCAAAGAGTCGTTCCCAACTCCTTTAGCATAGCCTTTCACTAAAGCCTGTTTGTTTTCCCAGTCCGACGTCTCGTCGCAGGAGCCCGTACAATATCTTGTTATATCGGAAACAGTGTAGTACTCCTCCTCCAAATCCAGTACAATCTCTTGCTTATTGCACGATTGCCCTGCAAAAAACAGAGTCAGAACAAGGATAATGTTGATTTTTTTAAGGCAATTCATCTTTCTTTTGTTTTATAACAATTCCAATCCCGAAACTTGTCAGACTGACATTTCTGTAATAATTCAAATGAGTAAAGTCCGTATCTTCATTCAGCTTAATATAATCATATCTTCCGTAAAAGTAAAAATCAGTCCTTATCCCTGTTTTCCACAACAATTTCAGCTCAGGACATAAATTTAGTCCCGACTGCGTTGTAGCATATCCGTATTCATTATTTTTGATATTAAGAAATGAGTATCCCACGGAGAATAAGGGAATTACACGAAAGTTTTTACCCGCTTTCAGTCTGTAACTCAAATTCAGTTTCGGTTTATATACAATCGTTTTTGACAGGGAACCATCCAGTTTAAGGAATTGAACTCCAAAAGAGCCTCCTGCAAACAAACTGCCGACAAGTTTAGTTTGATAACCCGCTTCAATATCCACAGAGCCGTCATAAAGGTTAAAAAAACCGGGATAAGTTTGAGTTAGTCCGATATCTGCCGTCCATGAACTTTCGTGCTGTGAAAAGCCTGATAACGATAAAAACAGCAGTGAAACAAGTAATATCTTAAATGTTGATTTCATTTTATAAAAACAGTACAAATATAGCTCATTCATTTTTATTGAAACAACTTTTCGATTTTAGACCTGTCTGCTTCAATAATTCCCTTTTCAGTAATAATTCCTTTTATGTACTTTGCGGGCGTCACATCAAAAGCCGGATTCAAAGC
>CAYOZZ010000438.1:0-1595 GCA_964408535.1 uncultured Bacteroidales bacterium
AAACGGGTTGGGATAGTTTTGTGCGATCCTGAAACCATTCGAACCGTTAAATTCATCCACACCGGACACCCAGGTCCGCAGTAACTCCGTGGAGACGCCGTAAATTGTTGTGTCGCAGCTTCTAACCGGATTCTGAATAAAACAGTAAAGGTAAGACTTTATATTTGAAACTCAAAGGATTTTATTATAAATATCAGATTTTATTTCATTCTGTTTTACATAAGTTATATACATTTATCTCTTGTCTGTCGCCTTATTACTTTAAGAAATCCATATTTTAATCAGGCTTTAAGCCATTACCTGCAGACCGGTTCAAGGCCTGTTGAAATATTTTCTTAAGTTCAGCTTTCATTAAATATATTTTTTATTATATTTGCCAGTGATATAAAATTTATTACTAATCTAAAAAAATGATTATGAAAAAGCTTTTACTTTCAAGTTTGATTATTGTTTTAAGTGCATCATTATTTGCACAGAATCATTACACAAAACCTCAAAATCCCGTTAAGGTTAACAGGGTGGAAATGACGCCCGACGGTTTTACAACAGTTAACGGCAATCCTATAATTGGAGAAAAAAGTCCGAATGAAACTGCCGAAGTTGGTATCACTTATTATGATTTGCAATCGTATGTAAATATTATGTCCAGGATGTGGGAATATGATGACGGGACAGTTGGTGCAATCTGGATGGCTGCCGGTCCCGAACTTGTCCCGAACAGAGGAACAGGTTATAACTATTATGACGGTTCGGAGTGGGGGGAACCTTTGATGCACCTTGGAGACGATGAAAGAACAGGATGGCCTTCTTATGCACCCTGGGGTGAAAACGGTGAGGTGATTGCCCATTATTGGTACCCCGGAGGAGAACCCGGCCCGATTAAGATTTTTACGCGTGAGACAAAAGGAGAAGGAGACTGGACGGTTCATTCCGTATTCGGTCCTGATGATCTTTCAATTGTTTGGCACTCGATGATAACAAGTGGTGAAAATCACGAGTATATCCACCTGCTGGCACGTACCTATGATGCAGAGTATATGGGACAAGCCAATGCACTTCTTTATTACAGGTCGTCCGACGGTGGAGAAACTTGGGATATTGAAGCCGAACTCATTGAAGGACTCGGTGAAGATTACAGGCCGAATTCTGCTAATCTTAAGTATATGTGGGCAAAGCCTGTTGGAAATACCATTGCTTTTTGCTATGGATTTGACGAGTTCGGCGGACAAATATTCAAATCAACTGATAACGGTGATAACTGGGATATCATAGATGCATTCGTTTCTCCGCTAGACCCTTTTAATGTTCCGTCCGATTCCGATATTATTCCCTGCGGTGACGGTGCTTGCGCTATAGCTCTCGACTCACAGGGAAAGGCACATGTTGCTTTTGGGAAAAAACTTGTGGTTTTTGAAGGTGGCAATCAATACTGGTATCCGATGAGTACCGAGGGAATTATTTACTGGAATGAGGATATGGAGCCTTTGGATACAACAATTATAAGTTCTTATACAAACGATTATCTTATTGCAGGTGGAAATCTTATAGGCTGGATATTACCTGATGCAACCGGAAGTTACGAAATCCTTGATGAA
>CAYOZZ010000439.1:0-2507 GCA_964408535.1 uncultured Bacteroidales bacterium
TTTAATTGTTAATCATCAACTTTTTAGTGTAAACATTTAATCCGTCTTTTATTCTGACAATATATGTTCCCGTTTTAAGAGTAAGTCCGAATTCTTTTTCCAGTTTGTTTGAGAAGAGGTTTATCTTTTCGGAATAAACCAATTTTCCGGGAAGGTCGTAAATTAAAATCTCCACATTTTTTGAAGAGATGTCATCAATTTCGATTTTGAAATGTCCGTTTGAGGGGTTGGGAAACAGATTGATTTTTCCTTCATATAAATTTTCATTAACGGAAAATTGTGACAGATCCAGAAAGTTGATACTGTGGCTTCCCCAGTTGCATACTGCGAGAAAGTTATCCTTTCCTATACACATTCCGTAAGGACGATTATTGTCATTTGAAATAACCATTTTCCAGTCAAGGTTGTGTGACGATTTATAAACCGGTTCGTTTCCCCAGGCACCGTCGGGAGTGCCCCAGCTTGATATGTAAAAGTCGCCGTTTTCCGACATTTCAATACCCTCAAGATAACCGGTAGTGTAAAATATTGCTTCGTCGCCTGTGCCGTCGGTATTTACGGCTCTTAAATATGAAAGTGAGGAACTGCTGCTTGTGTATATTATCCTGTCGGAAATGTAATCGTAAAAGACTCCGAAAGGTTTGTTCAGTCCTGTTAAGAAGTCGGTAACTTCATAAGTCTCCAGATTGAATTTGTAGATTTTCTGTTTTTCCGTGTCACCTATGTAAAGGAAGCCGTTATTGTCGGTATCCATAAGGTCAAGGTATGTCCCGCCTGTGGATATCTCGATATTAAGAACCTGTTCGCCTGTGTTTATGTTATATCCTTTAAGGTAGGAGGGAAGAGAACCTCCGTAAAGGTCTGAGTTGTCATCAATATACAGAATATTATCAATTAGACAAAGGCCGCCGGGATAGCTAAATCCGGTAGCAAACGTACTTTCTATCTCTCCGCCGGAATTTAGTTTCAGAATGTATCCTGCGCCGTCGGCCCAGTTTGATACGTAATACTCTTCTGCCGCTTCATTGTAAACTATGTCAACCGGATAATAAAGTGTGTCCTGTGAAAAAGCGGCAAATGTAAAAAGGATAAAAAGTGTAATTAAATATTTTTTCATAATCCCAATATTTGAATATTTACCGGCCCAAAGATAGTAAGAATTTGTATCTTCAGTGATGTTTTTAACAATTCTCTTTATCGTGCACCCCAAACCTTTTTCCTTTGAGTTCTTTTCATATCTTTGCCGCCAAAAATACAGATATGTCAGCTTTAAAAACATTCAGGTCTTTTCCACGTACTTTCTGGGTTGCAAATACAATTGAGCTTTTCGAAAGGTGGGCCTGGTATGGATTTTTTATGCTCTTTGCCAATTATCTTACCGGTTCTTCTGATGTCGGCGGATTGGAATTTTCACAGGCACAAAAGGGAATGATAATGGGGATAGGAACGGGAATATTATACTTTCTTCCTGTAATTACAGGTTCCATTGCTGATAAATACGGTTACAAGCGGGTACTGATAATAGCATTTTCAATTTATACGACGGCTTTCATTGCTCTTCCTTTGTTTAATACCTTTACAGGGGTTTTTGTTATGTATCTGTATCTGGCACTCGGAGCAGCACTTTTTAAGCCTGTAATTTCGGCAACAATTGCAAAGACAACAGACGACAGCAATTCCTCGATAGGTTTCGGAGTGTTTTATATGATGGTAAACCTTGGGGCCTTTTTGGGGCCGATGCTGACACTTTTGTTTAAAAGTGCCTCTTACGATATGGTATTTCATATTTCAGCCGGTATTATTGCGTTGAACTTTATTTTACTTTTCTTTTATAAAGAGCCTGACAGGACAAAGTCGGATGAAACATTTTCGGAATCTATTGCTCATGTTTTCAAGAATATTGCACTAGTACTTGCCAATTTTAGGTTCGTTATTTTCCTGATAATTATTGCCGGATTCTGGACGATATATAATCAGTTGTTTTTTACATTATCCGTTTTTATAGTGCAATGGGTTGACACATCTTCGATGTATCATTTCTTTCAGACCTATGTTCCTTTTATAGCTGAAAATTACAGTGAAGGTGGTCAAATGCAGGCTGAGTTCATTACCAACTTTGATGCTATGTTCATCATTTTATTTCAGATTGTAATATCTTCTGTCGTAATGAAATGGAAACCTCTGAATACAATGTTTACAGGTTTCATTATTAGCTCTTTAGGAATGGCTCTTGCATTAATGACGCAGAATGTTATGTTCATTATGGTGGCACTATTCATATTTGCTGTTGGGGAGATGACCGCTTCACCAAAGATAACTGAATATATCGGTAAGATTGCCTCACCCGACAAGAAAGCTCTATATATGGGATATTCGTTTATTCCTGTGTTTATCGGTAATATTTTTGCCGGTATTATCTCCGGAAATGTTTATCAGGCAATGTCAGACAAGCATAGTATTTTGTTGAAAGAGATTGAAAAAAAAGGATTGACAATAGATTCGGGGCT
>CAYOZZ010000440.1:0-7765 GCA_964408535.1 uncultured Bacteroidales bacterium
ATTTTAATTAGGATAATCAAGAAAAAGTATTAACTTTGTAATTACATATTCTAAAAAATAGACAAATGGAATTATCAATAATACAAATAGGGAATTCAAAAGGGTTTAGACTTCCAAAATCTTTAATTGAAAAATATAATATCAAGGAAAAGGTTGAACTTATTCTTGAAAAAGGATATTTGATTATAAAACCGATTTCGACTCCAAGAAAAGGTTGGGAGGCTTCATTTAAGGAAATGAATGAGAATGGAGATGACCAGCTTTTGTTCGATGATGTTTTTGAAAATGAAAACCCGGAAGAATGGATTTAAAACAATATCAAATAGTCCTTGTAAATCTTGATCCGACAATGGGTAGTGAAATAAAAAAGACAAGACCCTGTGTCATTATATCACCGGACGAAATGAATAAATTTCTTCGGACAATTATTATTGTACCAATGACAACCTCTTCAAAAAAATACCCAACCAGAATAGAAGTAAAGTACGATAGAAAAACCGGATGGATTATAATTGACCAAATAAGGACAATTGATAAACAACGAATAATTAAAATTTTGGGGAGATTATCACAACCTGAAATTAAAGAATTAAAATCAGTTGTAAAAGAGACATTTGTAGATTAAAAAGAAGGAAAGACAATGGGTAACAAAAAATAGTGCATGCCGCAGTCATTTTTATACTCCCGGTCTTGATTCTGACATCTCCATCTTTTAATTACTTTTGCACCGTGATTTATCCGAAGAATTTTGAAACGAAAACGGGATTTGACAAGGTCAGGCAGATGATTCGCGACAACTGTCTGAGCACTATTGGTGCGCACTATGTTGACAAGCTCGGCTTTACAACTGATGGTGCACTCCTCCGGCAAATGCTTGACCAGACAGAAGAGTTCAGGCAACTTATCCGGGATGAATCGGGATTTCCTTCGCAGGATTATTTCGATCTTACACCGGAGTTGCACCGTATTAAAATTGAAGGCTCCTACATTGAACAGGAAAATCTTTTCGACCTTAAATCTTCATTAACGACCATATACGAAATCATTCTTTTTTTTAAGAAGGCAGATACATTAAAATATCCGAATCTTATCCGGCTTGCGGAAAATATTGTTGTTGATAAGATTATCATTACAAAAATCGGGGATATTGTTGATGATAAAGGAAATATAAAAAGCAATGCTTCGGCGAAACTTGCTGAAATCAGGCGGGCACTATCAAAGGAGCAGGCTTCGGTTGACAGAAAAGTCAGGAAGGCTTTGAGTGAAGCAAGAAGGGCAGGGTGGACTCCGGCGGATACGGAAGTGACAATTCGTGACGGCAGGCCCGTTATACCGATAGCTGCTGCACACAAAAGGGCAATAAAAGGGTTCATTCACGATGAGTCGGCAACCGGTCAAACCGTTTACGTCGAACCTGAAGAGGTATTTGAGATTCATAACAGGATTAGGGAACTGGAGAATGCCGAACGAAGGGAGATAATAAACATACTGAAAGATTTTTCCGAATTTATCAGGCCTGAAATTCCGAATCTGCTATCAGCCTATAAATTTCTCGGGCTTATTGATTTTATACGTGCAAAGGCACATTTTGCATTGAAAATAAATGCCGTCAGACCGGTAATCTCGAATCAACCTGCAATTAAATGGAATGAGGCTGTACACCCGTTGCTTTATCTGTCGCACAAAAAACAAAACAAACCGGTTGTTCCGCTCGACATTCATCTTGACAATACAAACCGTATTCTTGTTATTTCCGGTCCCAATGCAGGAGGGAAATCGGTTTGCCTTACAACTGTCGGATTGCTTCAGTATATGTTGCAGTGCGGACTATTGATTCCTGTAAAAGAGGGCTCCGAATCGGGTATTTTTAAAAATCTTTTCATTGATATCGGTGATGAACAATCGCTGGAAAACGACCTCAGTACTTACAGTTCTCACTTGCTGAATATGAAGCATTTTGTCAATTACTCCGACCGGCAAACCCTGTTTCTTATTGACGAATTCGGTACCGGAACCGAACCTCAGCTTGGAGGAGCCATTGCCGAGTCGGTTTTGGAAAAGTTAAATGCAAACAAGGCTTTCGGAGTGGTGACAACACACTATTCTAACCTCAAACTGATGTCGAAAGAGGGAAACGGTATTGTGAACGGGGCTATGCTTTTTGATACGAAAGCAATGCAGCCGCTTTTCAGACTTAAAACCGGGAAGCCGGGTAGCTCATTTGCTTTTGAAATTGCACGCAAAATCGGATTCCCGAAGGAGGTGTTGAAAAATGCCGAAAAAAAGACAGGGAAAAAACAACTTGATTTTGACGAACAGCTTCAGCAGCTTGATATCGAACGTAAAGAGCTGGAAAAGAAAAAAGAGGAGGTGAGTGTTGCAGACGGTTTTCTGAGTGAAATGATTGACAAGTACGAGAAACTGTCGAAGGAACTGAAACTTAAAAGGGAAGATATCATCAGAAAAGCGCAGCAGGAGGCTCTTAAAATAGTGGAATCGTCGAACAGACTTGTTGAAAATACGATAAAAGAGATAAAAGAGGCTCAGGCGGATAAGGAGAAGACAAAAGAGTTGCGAAGGAAACTTAAAAATGAGCAAGAAAAGATAGTAAAGAAACTGAAACCGGAAAAGAAAACCGGAACGGAAAAGCAGAAAAGAAAGAAAGTTTCAGACGACAGTAAAACCGTAGTGCAGGAGCCGGTAAAGGTGGGAGACATTGTAAAACTGAAAGAGCAGGGAGTTACGGCCGAAGTGATATCATTAAAAGGTAATGATGTTGTGCTTTCCTTTAACTCCGTGACATTGAAAACCACTATTGATAAGGTTGAAAAAACAGATAAAAGGAAGATTAAACATAAGCCTGTCCCGGGCAGGAACCGTTATTCGTCATATACCGATGAAATAAACAGGAAAATGGCAAATTTCAATCTTCAGATTGATGTCAGGGGAAAACGCGGTGAGGAAGCACTTGATATTGTGAAACAGTATATTGATGATGCGGTTCTTTTAAATATCGGCGAGGTGAGAATTCTTCACGGTAAAGGCTACGGAATTCTGCGTTCGCTCATTCACGATTATCTTGGCACAATCCCCGAAATAAAGCATTTTAAAGACGAACATATTGAAAGGGGAGGGCACGGGATTACGGTAGTAGTGTTTAAATAAGTTGTAGATAAATAGTTAGTTTTGCAAAAAAATAGTCAAATATGAAACTGACATTAAAAAATAAAATTGACTAATGCATAAACAAACTTTGTAAAACCGGATATTAATGGCAGTAAAAACAAACATCATAACCTTAAACTATCCCGATTTTGACGAGACCCTTTCGGGAAATCTTGTCCTTGTTGATTTTTGGGCTGAATGGTGTGAACCTTGCAAGGTTCTTGATCCCATTATTGAGGATATTGCCGGAAAGTACAACGGAAAATTGCTCGTAGGGAAAGTCAATACGGGTGATAACCGGCTGCTTGCGAACAAATACGGTGTAATGAACATTCCGGCTATGATTTTGTTTAAGGACGGCGAAAAGGTTCATCATTTTACCGGGTTGCAGCCCAAAGAGAGTATTTTATCAGTAATTAATAAATATATTTAAAATGTTACAGTTAGCAGGAACAGGAAATGTAGTATCAATAGTAATAGCAGTTTTACTAATAGGTTTTGTGTTTTATAATTTTTTAAAATCGAAAAAACGGCTTAGCGCACCTCCTTCGGAAAATGTGAAAATATTGACCGATCAGAACTTTGAGCAAACAATCAAATCGGGTGTTACACTAATTGACTTCTGGGCGGAATGGTGTACGCCGTGTAAGGTGCAGGGGCCGATAATTGATGAGATAGCCGATGAAATAGGCGATAAGGCAAATATCTGCAAACTGGATGTTGACCATAACAGAAGGGTTTCGGCCAAACTCGGCATTCAAAATATACCGACACTTATGCTTTTTAAAGACGGCAAAATGGTAAAGCGGTTTGTGGGCGTAAAACCTAAGGGTGTACTTATGAAATCTATTAATGCTTATATGTAATTCCCGGGTTATGACAGAAAAACAAGAGAATAAAAACACAAAATTGCTATTCGGGAAGATTCCGGTCATTTCCGCCGTCGGTGCAGTTTTCGGTATTATCGGCGGGTATGTCTATTATCTCAAAGTCGGCTGTAATTCAGGAAGTTGTGCAATCACATCCAATCCCTGGCTGAGTATGCTTTGGGGTGCTGCAATGGGGTATTTAATATTTGATATTTTTGCAGGGATAAAAAAGAAGTAATTCGGTTTTATCGCTCTAAATCAGGTTGTTAATAGGTTTGTTAAACTCCCTTTCCATAAATTTTTGTTTTTATCGGTAGATTCTGCTGGTAATGTTTGCATATCATCGTAATATAAATACCTTAGTAAATAAATAATTGTAATATTTGCAATAGTTTTTAAAAACTATTTAAACCCGAATTATGTAATAGCATAATCGAAAAGTGTTAACAAAGGATATAAATTCCGGAAGGGTTAACAATTAAATCGGGGTTATCCAGCCTAATCCATTAGTTCGTGAAACTCATAGTTCATAAGGCGGGTTTAAGCAAGTCCTGATTTAACATTTTCGACATGAGAAGATAGAGATGAGGTAACTGCTCTCTGAATTGTTTCGGTCGTTCAAAAAAATTCTCAAGGGCAACAGCAAAAAATTCCTGCTCATTAACAGCAGCATAATCCCTGAAGATATGATGCTGTTTTACATAGTTTAATTTGTGTTTATTTTTAATAAAAGCAAGCCACCGTACATAATTCCTGCTGAATTCATCATCCTTTATCTCTGTAAAGTGCTCTATGAAAAGTGCATGTGCAAACTCATGATAACCCAGATTCAGTGAATCATCGGGATATTGATATCCGAATTTCAGATCGTCCCATGAAAAGACAATCACTCCGCGGGCATTTGTTTCTCCTTTTGACAATTTCTTTGAAAATCTGGAATAAAACTCACCGGGATAGATTATAAAAGTATGGAATGAATTAAACATATAATCTTTAAGTCCAAAAGTGATTTTTATAGCCGAAGCCGAAATCAGGAGTATCATTTCTTTTGTCAGTTTAAGCCCCTGACGGGTTTCGAAGTTTTTGCCTTTTATAAACCTCTTCATACGGCTGCGGAAAATATTTTTTTCGTGGTTCGACAGTTCTCTGTAGTAAGGAATATTTTGCAAAAGAAACCTTTCTTCTCCTGCGGAGAGTCCCCCTGCAAATAAACCGTGTAAACGTCCGTTTGAGAGTTTCTCCATTCCCACAGAAAAAACATATAAAAAAATAATTAATGCCGGAACTCCAAAAAATACTAAAAGATTCATTATTTATTTGTTGTCTGTTATAGTTCAATCCGGATTATGCAATAGTATAATCGAAAATTTTGACAAAGGATTCAGAACGGGAAGGGCCGACATTAAACCGGGGTTATCCCGCTTAATCCAATGGTTCGTGAAACTCATAGTTTATAAGACGGGTTCAATCCACCTGCATGTCCCTTTTGTACCATTCCTCAATACCCAATCATACCGGTTTATATTTGCGCCAACCTCTCTCTAAGAGCCTTTGTCAGTTTACTGACAACCAGGTCATAAGAATCATCAATCCATTTGTATAAAAGTCCATCATCAATTGAGCCGTCAATAAAAACAGTATTCCAGTGTTTCTTACTCATATGGTATCCCGGTCGTACAGACGGATATCTTTCGCGCAATTCAACAGCCTTTTCCGGATCACATTTCAGATTAATGCTAAAATCATCTTCCGTATCCGTTAAAAGGAACATCTTATTCATAACTTTAAAAACCAAAGTTGTTTCATCAAACGGGAAGGATTCTGAAACTCCCTTTTTCGATAAACAATACACTCTTAAATCTTCGATATTCATAGCTTGATTTTGCTCAAAAATAGCAATAAAAAATCTGTTCAAGCATAAATAAAATCAAAAAAATTATCTTTGCAAAGCTTTTTAAGAAACGTATTGTTCATTAAATACTGTATTTTAAGTAATTAGTGAAATTTGTGAAAATAAATAGCAAAATATTCTTGACAAGTATTATCTTTTTTAAGTAGTTTTGCATTACTTTGGTGGAGTTTGCGTTCTTTTAATTGATTGAAACTCCAAAATAAAACATTACGATTCAATGGTTTAGCAAACTATTAAATCCGAAAGCAGGATAACTCAGGGAAATATAATTTAACTTTTAAATTATGGGCTTAAAGCAAAAATCAGCCGACCTTAAAAAAAGGATGCGGGAAGCGGTTAAAGGTGGGGGAACGAAAGCGATAGAGAAGCAGAAGGCAACCGGAAAAATGACCGCCCGCGAACGAATAATGTCAATTCTGGATAATAAATCCTTTCACGAATACGACCTTTTTGTAAAACACGCAGGGAAAGACTTCAATATGGATAAGAAGTATCTTCCCGGCGATGGTGTTATCACCGGAACGGGGACAATCAGCGGTCATCCCGTATGTATTTATGCGCAGGATTTCACGGTTGCAGGCGGTTCGCTCGGCTGGGCGCACGCCAAGAAGATAACCAAAATAATGGACCATGCCATGAAGATGAAGATACCTCTTATCGGTATTAACGATTCGGGTGGTGCACGTATTCAGGAGGGAGTAAATGCCCTTGCAGGGTATGGAGAGATTTTCTATCGCAACACACAGGCATCGGGTGTTATTCCCCAAATATCGGTTATTCTTGGTCCCTGTGCAGGCGGAGCAGTCTATTCACCGGCACTTACCGACTTCGTTTTTGTGGTTGACAAGGTTTCAAAGATGTTCATCACCGGCCCCGAAGTAATAAAATCCGTACTTGGTGAAGAAATTTCCATGGAAGACCTCGGCGGTGCCCGTGTTCATTGCGAGACTACCGGGAATGCTCATTTTTACGCCGAAAGTGAAGAAGAAAGTTTCAGCCAGATAAAAAAACTTTTCAGCTTTATTCCATGGAATAATGAGAAAAAGGCTGAATCATTCCCCAAAAGAGGGCCTAAAACCCGCCAGTATAAAATAGAAAATATTATACCGTCCGACCCGCGTCAGCCTTATGATGTGCGTAACGTAATAAAAGCTATTTGCGATGATTCCGAGTTTTTTGAAATTCAGGAATTGTTTGCCGCCAACATTGTTATCGGCTTTGCAAGGATTGCAGGTCAGACAGTTGGATTTGTCGCAAACCAGCCTCTTGTTCTTGCGGGTGTTCTGGATGTGGATTCTTCCGACAAAGCAGCAAGATTTATCAGATATTGCGATGCTTTCAATATTCCGCTTGTAACACTTGTTGACCTTCCGGGGTATTTGCCCGGTGTTGACCAGGAGCACTCAGGTGTTATCAGGCATGGAGCTAAATTGCTGTATGCATATTCGGAAGCTACGGTTCCGAAAATCACGGTTATTATGCGTAAAGCTTATGGCGGCGGTTATATTGCTATGTGCTCACACCATCTAAGAGCAGACTTTGTTTGCGCCTGGCCGACAGCCGAAATTGCGGTTATGGGGCCGGAAGGTGCTGCAAATATCATTTTCAGAAATGAAATTAAAAATGCGGAAAATCCGGACGAAATGCGTAAACAAAAGGTTAAGGAATATAAAAATAAATTTGCAAATCCTTATGTTGCTGCTGCTTATGGTTATATTGATGCCGTGATTGAGCCTTCTGAAACAAGGAATTTTTTGGTTCATGCTCTTGAAATTTCCGAGTCAAAACATGAACATATTCCCGATAAAAAACATGGTAT
>CAYOZZ010000441.1:0-20458 GCA_964408535.1 uncultured Bacteroidales bacterium
AGCCCAAGCAGCAAAGACCTGACAGGTTATAAAGTTTACCGTAACGGTGAATTCCTTGCCGATGTGACAGGAACATCTTATGATGACGAAGGCCTTGCACCGGGAGATTATGATTACTGTGTAAGTGCTGTTTATACTGACGGCGAATCAGATCAGGTTTGTGCTCCTACAGTTACAATTGAAGAACAGGTTAACTGCGAAAACTTTGATGCACTCACTGTTGGCGGTTATGTGGCAGGACAGCTTGGCGATCCTTGGACAACATGGGGCGGTACTCCAGGTGGTTCCGACGATGCTATTGTTAGCGACGATTACTCAAACAGCCCGAACAATTCATTTGTAATTAACAGTACATCAATGGACCTCGTGCTTAAACTTGATGAAAATCCAATTACCGACGGACAGTGGCTATATTCACACTATATCTATGTTCCTTCAGGTTTTTCAGGATATTTCAATGTACAATCTGAACCAACTCCTGGAGTTGCTTGGGTTATGGAAGTCTTTTTTGATGATGGTGGCGCAGGGCATTTTGCCATTAACGGAACTAATACAGACTTTACATATTCACAAGATACATGGTTTATGGTAAGTATAAACTTCGATCTTGATGCTGATATGGCCTGGGTTATGTTTGACGGTACTACAGTGCTCGTATTTGATATGACTAATTCAATCGGTGGTATAGATTATTACGGTTCTGATAATGGAGGTGCCCCGGGTGCTTACTATGATGATGTTTGCTTCGGTGTCGGTGAACCCTATAATCCTCCTCCAGCACCATCAAACCTTACTGCTGAAAGTCTTAACGGAATTGACATTGAACTTAACTGGGATGCACCTGCAAGTGGTGGTTGGATACAGTGGGATGACGGTGTTAATGGTGACGATGGTATCGGACTCACAGGTGGCGGAACTTTCTTTGTAGCCTCACACTGGGAGCCTTCTGACCTTGTTGATTATGACGGAATGTATTTGACAAAAATCAGCTATTATCATTATGATAATGCTGCTTCTGCAACATTCGTACTTAAAGTATGGTCAGGAACAAATGCCGGTACCCTACTGTTAAGTCAGGATGTAAATAGCATTCCTGCACAATGGAATGAAATCACACTTGACACTCCTGTACAGATAGACGCTTCACAAGAACTTTGGTTCGGTTATGAAGTGACTCACGGCGAAGGTGAAAATCCTGCCGGTGTTGATGTAGGTCCAGCAGTTCAGTACAAAGGTGATATGCTTTCATTCGACGCCTCTAGCTGGGTTTCAATGTCAGCTGAATATGGCCTTGATTATAACTGGAACCTTGCCGGATTTGTTGCAATAAGTGCTGAAGGAAAATCAACTGCTGTTCCTATGGCTAAAACATCTGTTTCCAATCCTCAAGGAACTGTTGAGGTTGCTTCTGGTTTTGCCGGAGGCAATACTAAATTTGTTCCTTCAAGTTCAAAATCTTTAACCGGATACAATATTTATCATAAACTTGATACTGATGATTATTCGTTGTTAACTAATGTAACTGAAACAACCTATACTCATTTAGACCCTGGAGTAGGTACACATTGTTACAAAGTAACAGCCGTTTATGATGATCTTGGAGAATCTGATTTTACAAATGAGGCTTGTGAGACAATAATTGGTGTTGACGAATATCTTGCTGATGCTATCAACGTTTATCCTAATCCTGCTACCGACGTAGTTAATGTTAAGTCCGATGTACAGATTAATTCTGTCAAGGTTTACAACTATGCCGGTCAGGTTATTGTAAACGAAGAGGTTAACAGCATGATGTATCAACTTAACACTTCACAATATCAGTCGGGAATATATTTCTTCCAGATTGAAACTGATGAAGGTACTATCTCTAAAAGAATTATTATTCAATAGGAGTAATTAATTCTTACCCGAAAAAAGGCTGTCCCGAAAATTCGGGACAGCCTTTTTTGTTTTTAATTCTATGGAATAATATTTTTTATACTTTTGCACAATTTTCAGAAACAGATTGAATAACACGGTTTTTGACAAAAGCAGAAATACTTAAACAGCAAATGAAACAGAAATATCCTGAATATAAAAAACTTGATCTGACCCGGATCGGAAATGAGATCAACGATTACTGGACACAGCACGATACTTTCGGGAAAAGTGTTGAAATCAGGAAAGGGCATAAACCATTCGTTTTTTACGAAGGCCCTCCTTCGGCAAACGGAACCCCCGGGATCCATCATGTAATGGCAAGGTCAATTAAAGATATCTTCTGCCGCTATAAAACAATGAAGGGCTATCTCGTTGAAAGAAAAGCCGGGTGGGATACCCATGGACTGCCGGTGGAAATCGGTGTTGAGAAATCCCTCGGAATCACAAAAGAGGACATCGGGAAGAAAATTTCTGTTGAAGATTATAACAAAGCCTGCCGTAAGGAGGTTATGAAATATAAAGACCTGTGGGATGAACTGACGGTCAAAATGGGATATTGGGTTGATCTTGATGATCCGTACATTACTTTCGATAATAAATACATTGAAACCGTCTGGTGGCTGCTGAAAAAACTTTATGATAAAGGATTGCTGTATAAAGGCCACACAATACAGCCATATTCTCCTGCTGCCGGTACGGGACTTAGTTCCCACGAGCTTAACCTGCCCGGTTGCTACAAAGACGTTAAGGATAATACGGTTGTAGCCCAGTTTAAAGTCAGAAGGGATGACAAATCGGAATTCCTGTTCGATGATATAAACGGTGACCTGTTTTTCCTTGCATGGACCACAACTCCCTGGACTCTGCCGTCAAATACGGCTCTTGCAGTAGGAGCAAAAATTGATTATATAAAAGTAAAAACTTTCAACCCGTACACACATAAACCCGTCACTGTTATACTCGGGAAAGATTTGAAAGAAAAGTATTTTCCTGAGAGCAATTCCGGGCTAAAGCTTGAAGAGTATGAAGCGGGACAGAAAAAAATTCCTTACGAAATTGCCGGTGAATTTAAAGGTAATGACCTTGTCGGAATAAGGTATGAACAGCTTCTGCCTTATGCACAACCCGATGACGGTGATGCTTTCAGAGTTGTCGCCGGAGATTTTGTCACAACAGATGAAGGAACCGGAATCGTTCATATTGCTCCCAGCTTTGGTGCGGATGACTACAAAGTTGGAAAAGAAAACGGAATAGGCTCATTGACAATGGTCAACAAGCAGGGTAAATTCGTTGATGAAATGGGAGAATTTGCCGGCAGGTATGTTAAACCGGAATATGACCCTGATTATAATCCGAAAAACGGTGATTCGGTTGATGTTGATATCATTGTAAAACTTAAAAAAGAGAACAAGGCATTTAAAACCGAAAAATATGTTCACTCCTACCCTCATTGCTGGAGAACAGATAAACCGATCCTTTATTATCCTTTAGATTCGTGGTTTATTAAAACTACGGAATATAAGGAACGGATGATAGAACTGAACAATACAATCAACTGGAAACCAAAGGCGACAGGTACAGGAAGGTTTGGAAACTGGCTTGAGAACCTGGTTGACTGGAACCTGTCAAGATCGAGATTCTGGGGAGTGCCTTTGCCGATATGGATGACCGGAGACGGCGAGGAACAAATATGTATCGGCTCTGCCGAGGAACTGAAAGCCGAAATTGAAAAATCAGTGGAAGCAGGTTTTATGAAAACCAATCCGCTGAAAGACTTTGTCCCGGGAGACAATACAAAAGATAATTACGAAACTTTCGATTTTCATAAGCCTTATGTTGATGATATTGTCCTCGTTTCCCCTTCCGGAAAGAAAATGTTCCGCGAACCTGCATTGATTGATGTCTGGTTCGATTCGGGTTCAATGCCCTATGCCCAATTCCATTATCCTTTTGAGAAAAAAGATAATTTAAAGGAATTTTTTCCTGCCGACTTCATTGCCGAAGGTGTTGACCAGACAAGAGGCTGGTTCTTCACTCTGCATGCAATAGCAACCATGGTTTTTGATTCAGTTGCATACAAAACCTGCGTATCAAATGGTCTTGTTCTCGATTCAAAGGGGAACAAGATGTCGAAACGTCTTGGAAATGCAGTTGACCCGTTTGAGACAATTCAAAAATACGGTCCTGATGCCACACGGTGGTATATGATAACCAATGCACAACCCTGGGATAATTTAAAATTCGACAGCAACGGAATTGATGAGGTACGCCGGAAATTTTTCGGTACGTTATATAATACTTATGCATTTTTTGCACTTTACGCCAATATTGACGGCTTCGATTATTCTCAGGAGGAAATCCCTGTTGAAAAGCGGCCGGAACTTGACAGATGGATTATTTCGGAGTTAAATTCTCTCATTAAGAAGGTGGATACATTCTATAATGATTACGAACCCACAAAAGCCGGACGGGCAATTGCCGACTTCCTTGATATGCACCTCAGCAACTGGTATGTACGCCTGAGCAGAAGAAGATTCTGGAAAGGAGATTATACCGAAGATAAGATTTCGGCATATCAAACTCTCTACAAATGCCTGGAAACAATAGCACAATTATCTTCACCGATTGCACCGTTTTTTTCCGAAAGACTTTTTGTTGACCTAAACAATACAACAGGCAGATTCAAAACGGATTCCGTTCATCTAACCGACTTCCCGGAGGCTGAAGAAAGTTATATTAATACTGATCTTGAGGAGAGGATGGAACTTGCACAGAAAATATCTTCAATGGTACTTTCGTTAAGGAAGAAAACCAATATCAGGGTAAGACAACCTCTTGCAAAAATTATGGTTCCGGTAAGAGATGAGAAATTCAAAAAACAGCTCGAATCAATGAAACAACTTATTCTTTCGGAGGTGAATGTTAAAGAGCTTGAATTTATGACCGATGACAGTATTTTGGTTAAAAAGATTAAACCTAACTTTAAAGCACTTGGACCAAAATACGGAAAACTGATGAAGGCTATTTCATCCGCACTTGTTCAGCTTGATAATGAGCAAATTAAGCAGTTTGAAAAAGAAGGTAAACATACGCTCCAAATTGACGGACAGGAAATTGTTATTGATCTGACGGATGTAGAAATACTTACACAGGATATACCCGGTTGGCTGATAAGCACTATGGGAACATTAACTGTTGCATTAGACATAACAATTACAGATGAATTGCAGGAGGAGGGAATAGCCAGGGAGCTTGTAAACAGAATTCAGAATATCAGGAAAGATAAGCAATTTGAAGTCACTGATAAAATAAATGTTAAAATTGAAAAAAACAATGGTTTAATTTCTGCTGTGAAAAAGAATTATTCATATATTTGCTCGGAAACTCTCGCTGATTCCCTGGAATTGGTTGAGAGTTTAAATGAGAGTGAAAAGCAGGTAATTGAATTATCTGATGAACTAAAAACACATATTATTGTTACAAAACATTTAGGATGATTTTGCGTATAAATCAGCCTGATAATTAAAAACTTAAGAATATGGCAAACGAAGAGATTAATGTAGAAACTAAAAAGACGCGCTATTCAGACGAGGAACTTGAAGAGTTTCGCCAGATAATTCTGGAGAAACTGGAAAAAGCCAGAGAAGACTTTAAAATGCTTACAGATGCTTATACACATGCCAATGAGCACGATACTTTCGATACATCCCCGACATTTAAAGTCCTTGAAGAAGGATATCAGGTACTATCAAAAGAGGAAAACAGCAGGCTCGCGGCACGACAGCAGAAGTTTATCAACTCGCTGGAAAATGCTCTTATTCGTATTGAGAATAAAACATACGGCATTTGCAGAGTAACGGGCAAGCTTATTTCAAAAGAAAGGTTGAAGAGTGTACCTCATGCTACTTTGAGCATTGATGCAAAATTAAATCAGCCAAAGAAAAAATAACTTTTCGTCATCCCTTTTTATAACTCGGTTTTGAAAAAAGCAGCCTTTATTATCTTTTTTGTTTTGATTGCTGATCAGATTCTTAAAATCTGGATCAAAACCCATATGACACTCGGTGAAGGTATTCCGGTATTCGGAAACTGGTTTATTCTTCATTTTACCGAAAATGAGGGTATGGCTTTCGGAATGAGATTCGGAGGCTCTTTCGGAAAACTTATTTTAAGTATTTTCAGAATTATTGCCGTTGCAGGTATTGGCTGGTACCTGATTCATATTATTAAACAGGGTGCCAAAACAGGACTTGTAATCTGTATCTCTTTGATATTTGCAGGAGCACTCGGTAATATTATCGACAGTGCGTTTTACGGAATGATTTTCAGTGAAAGTAAATTCCATGAAGTGGCAACTATGTTTCCTCCCGAAGGAGGTTACGGTACGTTTTTACACGGAAAGGTTGTTGATATGCTTTACTTCCCGTTAATTAAGGGAATATATCCGTCGTGGATACCTGTTTGGGGTGGCTCACAGTTTATTTTTTTCAGACCTGTATTTAACATAGCCGATTCGTCAATAACGGTTGGTGTCATTTCATTAATTCTGTTTCAAAGGAAATTCTTTAAAAAATAAAAAAATATTATATCTTTGCACAAAAAATTAATAAATCAATATGGAAGCCAAAAGTAAAGGAACAATATCTCAGATTATTGGGGCGGTTTTAGACGTAACATTTGAAAGGGAAGAAGACCTTCCCAACCTTCTTGATGCACTGATTGTAGAAAAAGAAGACGGATCGAAACTGGTACTGGAAACTCAGCAGGATATTGGTGAAAACACCGTACGGACAATCGCAATGGACTCAACAGACGGTTTGAGTCGTGGAATGGAAGTTATTGGAACGGGGGCACCTATTGCTATCCCCGTTGGTGATGAAATTAAAGGTCGTCTGTTTAATGTGGTTGGAGAAACCATTGACGGCCTCGGAAAGGTTGATACCGGAAAATCCTATGTAATTCATCGCGACCCTCCGAAATATGACGAATTGTCAACATCCAAAGAAATTTTATATACCGGAATTAAGGTTATTGACCTGATTGAACCGTATTCAAAAGGAGGTAAAATCGGTCTTTTCGGTGGTGCCGGTGTTGGTAAGACTGTTATCATTATGGAACTTATCAACAATATTGCAAAAAGTTATTCCGGAATGTCGGTATTTGCCGGTGTCGGTGAAAGAACAAGAGAGGGTAACGACCTGCTTCGCGAGATGATTGAATCGGGAGTTATCAGATATGGTGATGCTTTTAAGGAAAGTATGGAAGCCGGCGGATGGGACCTCTCAAAGGTTGACAGGAAAGAGTTGGAACAGTCACAGGCAACACTCTCTTTCGGGCAGATGAACGAACCTCCCGGAGCACGTGCCAGGGTTGCACTTACAGGACTGACACTCGCCGAGTATTTCCGCGATGGTGATGAAAAATCCGGCGGACGCGACATCCTTTTCTTTATGGATAATATTTTCCGTTTTACACAGGCAGGTTCAGAGGTTTCGGCTTTGCTTGGACGTATGCCTTCAGCTGTCGGTTACCAACCGACACTTGCAACCGAGATGGGTGTGATGCAGGAGCGTATTACTTCGACAAAAAGAGGCTCAATTACCTCTGTTCAGGCTGTTTATGTACCGGCTGACGACCTTACGGACCCTGCTCCGGCAACAACTTTCTCGCACCTTGATGCCACTACGGTATTAAGTCGTAAAATCGCCGAGCTGGGAATTTATCCCGCTGTTGACCCGCTTGATTCCACATCAAGAATTCTTACTCCCGATATTGTCGGTGAAGAACATTACAATACGGCACAAAGAATTAAGGAGTTGTTACAACGTTATAAAGAATTGCAGGATATTATTGCTATTCTCGGTATGGATGAGTTGTCGGAAGAAGATAAACTTGCTGTAAACAGGGCACGAAGAGTCCAGCGTTTCCTGTCACAGCCGTTCCACGTTGCCGAACAGTTTACAGGTCTTAAAGGAACAATTGTGAATATCGAGGATACCATTAAAGGTTTTAATATGATTATGGACGGAGAGGTTGACGAGTATCCTGAAGCCGCATTTAATCTTGTCGGAACCATTGATGAGGCAATTGAAAAAGGCAAGAAGATACTTGCTGCCGATAATAAATAAGAATAAAATAATTAAGGCGCAAATATGAATGTTGAGATCATAAACCCTGATAAAACAATTTTTACAGGTGAAGCATATCTTGTTCAGCTACCCGGAAAGGACGGATCGTTTGAGATTATGAATAATCATGCACCTTTAATATCTGTCCTTAAAGAAGGAAAGGTGAAAGTTCTTGATAATAACAAGAACCCGCAGTTCTTTGAAATTAAGGGTGGAGTGATTGAGGTGTTAAAGAATAAAGTGTTGATACTTGCAGAATAAAAAAAAAGCTTGCCTTGAGGCAAGCTTTTTTAAAATAAATTATAATTACCCTTTTATTCGTTCTAACTCATAAGCTATTAAAGCTTGTTTAATAGTGTCTTTAACACTCGATTTCATAACCCGGACCATACGATCCTTACGGTTAAGTTTTGCAAAATGCTTTTTGATAAAAATCTCTGCATTCTGATTAGCGATATTTTCAATATTACTCATGGTTGTTAATTTTATCCGGAAAATTGTCCGGCATTTATACGATACAAAGGAACAAAATTCATGCCATTGGATAAGCAAATTGTTTTAACAAGTTTTTAACCGCGCTAACAATCTTATAATCAAACATATTAGCGTTTTTATTAAAATTTACACTGAGCAATATAATATAATTCATATTTAAAATATATCTAATTATGAGAAAAGTTGTCCCAATTATATTCTTTCTTATGCTTTTTACGACAAGTTGCATTGAAATTGTCGAGGAAGTAACTGTAAACCCTGACCGGTCGGGTACAATTTCATATAGTATAGAATCGGATCAGCTTACCGCCCTGTTTTCCAACCTTGCAGGAATGTTTGATCAGAACAGTTTAAAAGAGATGCTGACAAAAAGATTTGAGCAGTTTGCAATGAAGTTCAAGAACAGCAGAGGCATTAAAAATGTCAGGTTTATCATCGGAGACAACATAACGGATGCCTCCCTTAGTTTTGATTTCAGCAATACCAAAGAACTGAACGAGGCTCTTTATGAAATAGCGGGAAGCAAGAAGACATTTTTCGCTCCGTCATATTTAAAGATAGGCAAGCATAAGCTGAAAAAGTTCAATATTGCTCCGTATCTTAAAAAACAACTGAGAGATCAGGACATTTTAATACCTGAAGAGGTGATGAATATGGTTGAAATTAAAAGTATCTACAACTTCCCCGGAAAGATAAAATCGGTAAAAGGAAAGTCAGCCACAATGTCAGAAAATCAACAAACCGTAATTCAGAAATTTGAATTTAAGAAAGTTTATGAAAATGAAGTCAATACTGGCGTCAGGATAAAATATTAATCTTCTTCTTCCGGTATTGACATATGACTTTGAACTATTTTCCATTCCCCGTCTCTTTTTTCGAGAACTCCGGTGAATCTTAGTCCTTCATACTTCCTGGCCTTTCCGTGATAGACATAATTATAATTAATTATCTCTGAGAACCAGGCTGTATTACCCGTATCATTAATATCTATCTTTTGGTCCGAAACAGCAATATATGTTTCCTGTGAAGCATTAAACTGTCTTTTGAATGCATCGCTAATAGCTTCCCAACCGATTAATTTTTCATCACTGCTTGTTCCGAATACTACAATATCAGGCTCAGATGCCCATATTTCCTTTATAAGATTAAGGTCCTGCCTTTCACTTGCAAGTACATAATTTTCAAGGACAAGGGCCACATTTTCTTTCTCCTTTGCAACATTAACGGTTGATCTGTCCTTTTTCTCAATTGTTTTGTTGCAGCAACTTACTGCAGAAGCAGCTATAACGATAATTATTAAAAATTTCTTCATAGTCTCAAACTTTTAATGAATACCTTTTAATATCAGAAAAAAATCCTATTTGTAAAACTTTCCAAATTTAATAAATTCTTAAACGACTTTTTAAAAAAAAGTGAATTATTTTTTTGGGGTAATAAAAAAAGCTCATAAACGTAATGTCTGTGAGCTTTCTTTTTTTGAAGTGGTACCACCTGGAATCGAACCAGGGACACCAGGATTTTCAGTCCTGTGCTCTACCATCTGAGCTATGGTACCGTCATTATCTCAAAAACCGTCCTGTTGAATTTTCAGGGCTGCAAAAATAAATAACATTTTTAAATAACCTGCATTTTTTTTAAAAAATTTACTATTTAATCAATCTATTGATTATTAGAATGGTATAAATGAGATATTATATTACTTTTGCACAAATTAAAAATTGATGATAACCGGAGCATGATGAAACTGGCGATTGATGTAGGAAATACTTTGACTAAAACAGCTGTTTTTCAGGATAATGATCTGTTAAGATTAAGTTTCTTCAAAGATTTTACTCTTGAGGAGCTAAAACGTTTTATCAATGAATCGGAAACAAAAAGTAACAGAATAAATTATTCAATTATTTCCTCCGTCAGGAAATATGACAGTGAAATAGAAAATTATCTTAACAAGAATTACCGGTTTACAGAGTTATCATCAAAAATCCCTTTGCCTGTAAATATCAGGTACCGCACATCCGAAACTCTTGGAAACGACAGGATTGCCGGAGTTTGCGGCGCAAGTGCAATGTTTCCCGGCGAAAATATTCTGGTAATTGATGCCGGAACCTGCGTAACATATGATTTTATTGATAATGAAAAAAACTACTTTGGCGGAGCAATATCTCCCGGAATAGACATCAGGTTCAAAGCATTAAATACTTTTACAGGGAATTTGCCGTTAGTGAATCGTGCAGAAAATTTCGACCTTATCGGCGATTCTACCGAAGAAAGCATAAAATCGGGCGTTTTGAATGGTATTATTGCTGAAATTGAGGGAGTTATTAAACGCTATAAAGACAGATTCGGGCAATTGAAAATTATTTTTACGGGTGGCGACACTATTTTTTTTGATAAACGATTAAAAAATGACATCTTTGCAGTCCCGAATTTGGTCTTAAACGGATTGAACGAAATTTTGGATTTTAATATTAATAAGGATATAGATATACTCTGATAAACAGGAAGATGCCGGTAAAAAACATATACTATTATATAAGGTTACATTTCGTACTTAGGTTACAAATTTTATCTCTGACTGGAGTACTATTTACCGTTTTAGCGGTTTTTTTATCGGGAGAAGTATATTCACAGCCGGGGATAAGCTCACCATACAGCAGTTATGGAGTAGGCTATTTGTCAAATGTAAATAATGTCCGGTCAACTTCTATGGGTAAGACGGCTATCGGCATCAGAGATCATTTTACTGTCAATATTGCCAATCCTGCTTCCTATTCGGCATTCGACAGTACATCATTTCTTTTTGAAGCGGGAGTTGTAGGATTGTTTGTTAATTACAAGACGGATAATACGGATGCAAACCTGGTTACGGGAACTGTAAGTCATCTTTTGATGGGATTTCCGGTAGCAAAATGGTGGCGTGCTTCGATTGCCCTTCTTCCATACAGTTCAGTCGGTTATGATGCATCAAGCTATAATTATAAAACCGACGTCGGAAATATTAAATATCAATACTTCGGTTCAGGTGGATTTAACAGGTTTAATGTGGGAAGTTCGTTCCAGCCCTTGCGGAATCTTTCCCTCGGGGTTAATGTATCATACCTTTGGGGTAAAATTGACAAGGCGCAAACAATCTCTTTTCCAGATTCATTGAATCTGACAAGCACCAGAATTGACAATTCATTTACATCGGGAGATATGTATTTTGATATGGGTGTTCAGTATTATACAAAACTAAAGAATAATCTTAATCTCGTTGTAGGTGCAACATTCAACCCCAAAACGAGCCTTGCATCCGAAGGTCATTACATCGCAAGATCGTATGCCGGAGAAGTGAACGGCATTTATAATTTCAAAGATACGATAGCTTATATCCCTGTTGAAAGAGGAGAAGTTGAAATGCCAATGGGATATGGATTCGGATTTTCCATTGAAAAAACCAACCACTGGATGTTTGGTATGGATTACCGAATGTCAAACTGGTCGGAATTCAGAAAATTCGGACAGCCCGACTCACTTCAGAACAGTTCCACCTTCTCAATTGGAGGGGAGTATATACCTGATGTCAATAGCGCATATTCTTACTTTCAAACAGTTAGAATCAGATTTGGGGGCCATTATACTCAGAGTTACCTGCAATTGAGGGGGCAGCACCTAAAAGATTTTGGCATAACTTTTGGGTTTGGTTTCCCGTTAAAAGGTTCCCGGTTAAGAGGAAATCATTCAATGATCAATGTTGGCTTTGAAATAGGTTCAAGAGGGACTGTTTACAGAGACCTGATTAAGGAGAATTATGTTAATGTTCATTTTAGTATGTCTATTCAGGAAAGATGGTTTGTAAAACGAAGATATAAATAAATTTATTAATTTTGTTTTTTATTATTAAAACTGTATATTTATTAAATATTAATTATAACATTATGAAAAAGAATCTGTTATTATTATTGCTGGGATTATTTACCGGTCTGCTAATTTCAAAAAACAGTATTGCACAAGATGAGCCGCGTTTTGGGAAAGACAGTGTTACCTGTATAACAAATAACTCTCTTTATTATGAATTTTATAAGCAATGGAAACAGAGCAATTATAAAAATGAGGCATGGAAAGACGTTATTAGTCCGTGGAGCTGGGTTTTCAATAACTGCCCGAGAAGCTATAAAAATGTTTATATCCATGGTGAAAAACTGGTTAAAAAATTAATCAAAACCGAAACTGACAAGGAAAAAAAGGATAAATACATTGACACTTTGATGATGCTTTTCGATCAGAGAATTAAATATTTCGGGCAGGAGGGTTATGTGCTTGGGAAAAAGGGTGTTGACCTTTATAAATACAGACCGACTGATTACGAAAAATCTTATGAAATCCTGAAAAAAGCAATTAATCTTACCGGTAACAAAACGCAAGGTCCTGTTCTGATCTATTATTTCAGATCAGCCGAAAAAATGGTTAAAGCAGGAAAACTCGACAAATCGGTATTGCTTGATATTTATGATCAGGAAAGCGATATAATTGACTATAATATCAAAAACGACCCCAAAAAAGCAGCAAACTGGGAAATCGTAAAAGGCAATATAGAGTTGTCTGTTGAGCCATATACAACCTGTGATGACCTCGTTAATATTTATACCCCTAAATTTAACGAAAGTTCCGACAGTATTGAATTACTGAAAAAAATCACAAAGATTCTCGATAAAAAAGGATGTACCGATACCGAATTATATCGCCTTGCTACTGAGAACCTTCATAAGCTTGAACCTTCAGCCCGTTCTGCCGAATTGCTGGCAAAGATGTATATAAAGAAAGAGAACTGGACAAAAGCACTTGATTATCTGAAACAGGCAACGGAACTACAGGAAGATCCGAACAAAAAAGCCGATTTGTTTTATATGACGGCTGTTGTTTATTTTCAACTGAAAAAATATTCGCAGGCACGTGCTAACTGCTATGATGTACTAAAATTCAGGCCTAATGACGGAAAAGCTTATATCCTTATAGGAAATATGTACGCAGCTTCGGCTAAAAGCTGCGGCAATAATGACCTGACAAACAAGGTTGCTTACTGGGCTGCAGTTGATAAATTTATTAAAGCCAAAAATGTTGATCCTTCGGTTGCTGATGAAGCTAAAAAGCTTATCAATACATACAGCCAGTATTTCCCCGCAACTGAAACAATATTCTTTTATGACCTGAAAAAAGGTGATAAATATAAAGTGGGATGCTGGATTAACGAAACAACAACTGTCAGAACATCCGATTAGGTTTAAATTTATAAGATAGGTGAACAGGAATAAACTTTCCGGTATTTATTTATTTACAGTTAAAAGCATTGCTATGTTCTCTTTTATGGCAATGCTTTTTTCTTGTAAAAACGACATCAATGAGGTTACTTCACTCTCATCGGTTGATTCATTACCTTTGGAGACAGCTTATGATATTGTACTCTATTTCAGCGACTCGGGAAAAGTTCAGGCTTATTTGGAAAGCCCGTTAATGAAAAGGTTCGAAGGAAAAGAAAATATGATTGAGTTTCCCGAAGGCTTTAAAATAATAATGTACGACTCGGCCAAGCAGGTTAAATCGCAAATAACTGCCAATTACGGTATCAATTATGAAAAAAAGAAAAAACTTGAGGCAAGAAACGACGTAGTCGTTATCAACACAAAAAAGCATGAACAGTTAAATACCGAACATCTTGTGTGGGATCAGCGAAAAAAAATTATTTTTTCCGATGTTTTCGTTAAAATTACAACACCCGACAATGTTCTGTATGGTGACAGCCTGATATCGGATCAAAATTTCAACGATTATACCATTAGTAACGTTACCGGAGAGATAAAACTAAACCCTGACGAAAAATAGATGAATAACTGGATAATAGTATTGATAACATTGATTTTTTCAGCTCTGTTTTCGGGGCTTGAAATTGCCTTTATCAGCTCGAACAAATTACAGATTGAACTTGATAAAAACAAGGGACTGTTCTCGGCAAAGATACTATCCTCATTTGTTAATAATCCGTCAGGAATACTTGGTGCATTACTGCTCGGAAATAATATCTCACTTGTCATTTACGGTATTGCAATGGCCGACATTCTTGAACCTGTGATTGAAAATATTCTGACACCCGAATACTCAAGTGAGTTTCTTGTCCTCATAATTCAAACAATTCTATCAACAATTTTGATTCTTATTGCAGCAGAGTTTATTCCCAAAGCTCTTTTCAGGATTAATCCCAATGCCGTACTCGGTCGGTTTGCCATTCCCATCAAAGTATTTTACTGGCTGTTTTATCCTTTCATCTTTTTACTTGTCAATTTTGCCGAATTTATTCTTAAAAAGCTATTCAGACTTAACTTTTCGACCACAGGTGACGCGTTTACCACAGTTGACTTCGATAATTATCTGAACGAAATAACCGAGATAAGTAAGGAGGAAAACGATGTCAGGCAGGAGATACAGATGCTGCAAAATGCAATTGAATTCAAGAATATAAAATTGCGCGAATGTATGATTCCCCGTACCGAGATAACGGCACTGGATGAAAATACGGATATTGAAGAGATTAAAAAAAGCTTTATTGAATCGGGGCACTCTAAAATACTGATATACAGCGAAAGCATTGATAATATTATCGGATTTGTGCACTCTTCCGATATGTTTAAAAATCCCAAATCGGCAAAGGATGTAATACATGAAATACCTATTGTCCCGGAGACAATGCTTGCCAACATTGTTCTGACGATGTTTATCAAAGAACATAAGAGCATTGCCGTCGTTGTTGATGAATTCGGCGGCACATCGGGTGTTGTTACACTTGAAGATATCATTGAGGAGATTTTCGGTGAAATAGAAGATGAATATGACAATGAAGAGCTTGTTGAGAAAAAAATCAATGAAAACGAATACCTTTTTTCCGCACGGCTTGAAATTGACTATCTGAATGAGAAATATGAACTCAACCTTCCCGAATCGGATAACTATGAAACACTCGGAGGATTGATAATTGACCTGCACGAAAGTATTCCAGAAGTAAAAGAAGAAATTATACACGAAAATTTCAGATTTATCATAACACAGGCCAGCGAAAGTCGCATTGAGCAGGTGAGGTTGATTATCGAGAAATAAATTTTTCTATAAAAAAAATTTGTCTCATTCAATTTAGTTATTGTACATTTGCAAACTATTTTTAAAAAGTGGAGTTATGGCAGTTATTGGAACCATTAGAAAACAATCGGGATTACTTGTTATAATAATCGGTGTGGCTTTGGCGGCTTTTATTTTGGGAGACTTCCTGAAAAGAAGGCCGCAGGGAAGGGATATGAACATTGCCGTTATTGATGGCGAGGAGATTCCTTATACTTATTTCAATCAAAAAGTTGAAAAGAATATTGAAAACACAAAAACACAACAAAAAAAGCAAAATCTGACACCAGACGAGGTCTTTAGAATCAGACAACAAACTTACGACCAGATTGTTGATGAAATAATTCTGAAAAAAGAATATGATGAACTGGGGCTTGTCGTTTCACCGGAAGAGCTTTTCGACCAGTTGCAGGGAGACAATCCTCACAAATACATCCTTCAGTATTTTAAAGACCCTAAGACAAATCAATACGATCCTGAACTGGTTAGAAACTACATCAAACAGCTTGACAAGATGGATGCAACAAACCGTGCGAGGTGGGAAGAATTTGTCAAGGCTATAAAAGAGGACAGGTTGCAGACAAAATATAAAGACCTGATCTCAAAGGCGTATTTTATGCCCGACACATTTCTTGTGAAGGATTATATTGACAGAAAAACCACGGCAAAAGTCAGACTCGTCGGTGCAAGATACAGTACAATTGCCGACAGTACTGTTACTGTTGCCGATGCCGATATGGAAAAATATTACGAAGAGTATAAACAAAACTACGAGCAACCCGAATCAAGGGATATTGATTATGTTATCTTCGACGTAAAACCATCATCAAAAGACAGGCAAAAAATAAGGAAAATGGTATTTGAAATTTTTGAAGATTTCAAAAAGGCCGATAATGCCCCTCTTTTTGTTGCCAGAGAATCGGATGAGAGGTATGACAGTACATATTATAAAGAAGGTCAGCTTCCCGTGAGAATAGATTCAGTGATGTTTAACTCTCCTGTGGGAACCTTTGTTGAGCCTTATGTTGAAAATAATGCCTGGCATATGGCAAAACTCGAAAAGATTGTTTTCAGACCCGACTCAATGAAAGCAAGCCACATACTTATTGCTTATGCCGGTGCACGAAATGCCGGACAAGATGTTACAAGAATAAGAATTGATGCCAAGGCAATAGCCGACAGCCTTTTGAATGTTGTCAAAGCTAATCCTGAAAAACTGGAAGAAATAGCAAAACAGATGTCTGACGATCCTTCTGCAAAACAAAACTCGGGGGACCTTGGCTGGTTTGCCGACGGACAGATGGTACCGCAGTTTAATGAAGCCGTTTTCAATACTCCTGTCGGAGGGGTGACAATGGTTGAATCCGACTTCGGATTTCATATTATTAAAGTTACAGGTAAGCTAAAACCGCGCAAAAGAGTAAGAGTTGCTCAGATAACTATCAATATTACACCAAGCCAACAGACCTATCAGGATGTTTATACGAAAGCAAGCGAGTTTCAGGGCAAAGCAGTTAATCTGGAAGCTTTTGATACACTTGCAACCAGTATGGGGCTGAATAAAAGAACAGCACAGCGCCTGCAACCGATGTCCAACAGAATTGCAGGACTGGATAACCCGAGAAGTATTATCCAGTGGCTTTACACTGATGGTATTGATGTGGGATCGGTTTCACAGGTTTATACCCTGACAGATATGTATGTCGTTGCTGCTGTTACCAAAGTTAGACAAGCCGGTATTCCTCCGCTTGATGAAATAAGAGATATGCTTGAACCTTTGGTTAAGAAAGAACTGAAAGGTGATATGATGGTTAAAAAGATGACGGATATTGCAAAAAATTCAAAAAACCTGTCACAAATTGCCTCCAAGTTGAATTCAAAAGTAGATACCGTACCTAATTTGACTTTTATGACAAGGAATATTGCAGGATTCGGAAATGAAGCTAACGTTCTCGGAAAAGCATTTACTTTAAAAACAAAGGTTATCTCAAAACCAGTAAAAGGAAACAATGCCGGATTCTTTGTCGTTGTTGATGAGTTGAAGAAAGCTGACCTGAAAGGAAATACGAAACTTTACGAAAAGCAATTGCTGATGAACTTCGTTTCAAAAGTTAACAACAACTCATATATTAAAACACTTAAAGATAATACAGATATTACCGACAACAGAGTCAGGTTCTATTAGTAGCTATTATCTGATGAAAAATAAAAAGGCATATCCGCGGGATATGCCTTTTTTGTTTATATTTGTGGAGTTTAATACTGACCGGACAGACAACAGGGGAAAATTTGACAAACATTGAACCCGAATTATGCAATAACATATTTAAAAACAGTGCAACTAAGCTATTAACAAAGGATTCAGAATGTTTTTAAAATTCCGGAAGGGTTAAAAAGTTAAATTGTATTACACTTGGGTTATTCTAACTAATCCATTAGTTAATTAAACTCTTAATGCATAAAGCTGGTTAAACCGTCTGATTTCTAACATATGAGAAAAAATATCCTCCATACCGCAATCATCACACTGGTTCTCTTTATAATTTCCTGCAGGCCATCACACAAGGAAATAACACTATCATCGCTTCTAAATGAAATGACCGACAGGAATACCGTAACAAAATATCCCGACCCATTCTTTATAGTTAAACAATTCAGTTCGTATGACAGACATTCGGTTTCGCCGGATAGTGCAGGATGGTTTGCCAATCACGACGCTTCCTGGTTTATCAGGCAGGAGCATAACGACGGGCGACGTGAATTTGTTATGTTTGATGCTGACGGGCCGGGTGCCGTAGTGCGATTCTGGATGACATTCGGCGACAAAGATGCCTATACCGGAATAATCCGTTTTTACTTCGACAATTCCGATGACCCAGAGATAGAAGGGCCTGTTCTGGATATTATCAGCGGCGGAAAGCTTGCCGGGGAACCTTTAAGCTCATCTGTATCACCTGAATCGGACTATTTTAAACGCGGACATAATCTCTATCTTCCCATCCCCTATTCCGGTCATCTGAAAATTACCTATGAATGCGAGGCATTGATACCTAAAAAGCATTCTCCATCGGTTTACTATAATATAGATTACCGTACTTATCCGAAAGATACTCCTGTAAAAACTTTTTCGATAGCTGAACTTGACAGTCTTTCATCCTTTGTGGACAAGGTACGGGATAAGCTTAAAAATTATAATAGTACTCTTCACAAAACAAAAAATGGAAAAGTAGATGAAAAAAATGGAATCCTTGCTGCCGGGGAATCCTTTTCAATATCCATTTCCGGAAGTGCAGCAATAAGGGAAATAAAATTAAAAATCAGTGCCGGCAATCTGCCTCAGGCATTAAGGTCAACAGTACTTGATATTTCATTTGACGATGAAAAAACGGTATGGTCTCCTGTTGGAGATTTCTTCGGGACCGGTTACCTGATACGTGAGTATAAAACAATGTACACTGAAGTTACCGGAGACAGTACACTGATTTGCAACTGGCTAATGCCTTTCCGGGAAAACACCAAAGTAACCATAACGAACCTTGGAAATCAAGATGTTGATATTTTAGAGTTTAAGGTCGTAATAAAGGATTACAAATGGGATAAAAATTCAATGCACTTTGGGGCTGTCTGGCACGAACTTCATAAAATTGAATCTGTTAATGATGATGATACCGGTTATGGTGAGGGGCATTTCGATGTCAACTTCGTAACGCTTAAAGGTGAAGGAGTATATATGGGCACCGGACTGACAGTTTTTAACACCGCCAATGCCTGGTGGGGTGAGGGTGATGAAAAAATCTGGGTTGATAATGATACGTTCCCTTCATTTATAGGTACAGGCACGGAAGATTATTTCGGTTATGCCTGGTGCCTTCCTGCAAAATTTTCGCATTTTCTTATTGCACAGCCCGACGGATCAGGAAATTTCAATCCGGGGATGTCGGTTAATTTGCGCTACTATCTTCTCGATCGCATTCCTTTTCGTAATTCTTTACGGTTTGATATGGAATTATGGCACTGGGTGAAAACGACCATAAACTATGCTCCGGTTTCATTCTGGTATATGAAGCCGGGCGGCACTTTTAATATCAAGCCTGATCCCGGAGCTGCAAAACAACCTGTTGCCCTGAAAAAAACCGACCTGATAAAACCAAAAACCGTTAAAAACGGCATTCTGGAGGGCGAAGACCTCAGGGTTCTTGAGGTGAGCAACGGCAACTATTACCTGCAGTCAATCAATGAGTTAAAATGGAGTAATAACACACAGCTTTGGTGGATAGCAGGAGATGACGGTGCAACTCTTACTGCCGATTTTATTATTCCTGAAGCAGGAAAATACAAAGTAGATATGACCTTCACAAAAGCCGTTGATTATGCCGATTTCAAAATCGCCTTCAACGGAGTGTTTTGTAAAAAAGTGTTTTCAGGATACCATGATCAAACCGGCAGAGAGGTGATAAAGGATTCAGGTAGCCTTGGAACATTTAATCTTCATAAAGGTATCAATACTGTTACGATTAAAACCGCTGGTAAAAATCCGGATGCAGTTCCGCAGTATATGGTAGGAATTGATGTTTTCAGGTTAAAAAAAATTAATTAATGTGACAACTGCTAATGCTTGTCACATTACCTTTCTTATTTATAAATATTTCTAAATTTCCACTACTTATTTATTTAGATTCAATATGAATACATATTTTCCTATTTTTGCCGCACATTAATAACAAAAATAGAAACTATGGACTTGTCAGTCAGTTATTTAGGGTTAAAACTTA
>CAYOZZ010000442.1:0-5129 GCA_964408535.1 uncultured Bacteroidales bacterium
GCAGGCAGGTAGGAAATGGTTCCGACCATTGATTTTTTATTTCTTTCGTTTGTAGTAGGCACAACCGATGATTTTATTACCGGCTCAGTCGAAAAGACGGCATCAAAACCGGTATCAATGCCTTCTCTATGCAATCTTTTACGTAAAGCACGTGCAAAAGTACAGTTGTATGTCTTTGAAATATCGGTAACACGGATTTGAGACGGGTCCAACCTGCCACCGGCACCGAGTGAGCTTACAAGCCTGAATCCCCTGTCAAGAGACTCTTTAATGAAATGCACCTTGGGCGATAGTGTATCAATGGCATCAATAACATAGTTATAATCACCCGACAATGTCTGCTTTATTGTTTCCTCAATCAGGTAATGAGCCAGCACCCTGATGTTCAAATCTTCATTGATGTTTAAAAGTCTGTGCCTCATCACTTCCGCCTTTGCTTTTCCTTCATCACTGACAAGAGCCAACAACTGTCTGTTGCGGTTTGTCGGCGAAATCACATCATTGTCAACTATTGTTATTGAACCGATACCGGCACGTGCAACGGCTTCGGCAGCGTAACCTCCGACACCACCCAGCCCGGCAATAAGCACGTGTGATTTTTGCAATCTCCTGATATTTTCCTTACCGATCAGTAACTCTGTCCGGCTTAACCAATGTTCTTTTTCCAATACCGTCAGAATATTTTGTTAAAATTATCTTCTATTTTTTCTCCCAACTCTTCTACCCCGATATTCAAAATCGCCGCCGCACTTTTATAGATATTATCAATGATAATATCCGAATCGTCGGTCTCAAAAAAGATGTAATTCAGCGGAATCTCAGGCAGAATCCCAACTATTTTAGAATTCTCTTTCAATAATTCCTTACCGAATGACAAGCATATACCGTTTTTAACAAGTTCGACAGCAATTTGTTTATTCGAATTAAAACCGTGGATGATCCAGGCTGATTCCGGCGAAAGCTCTTTCTTAATCCTTATTAGCTCATTAAACATTCTTACACAATGAATTATGAGGGGTTTTTTGTGTTTTTCAGATATTTCAATATGCTTTCTAAAGACCTCCTTTTGCAATTCAATGGTTGAACCGGCAAATTTATCAAGTCCTGTCTCTCCGACAGCTATGAAATTCTCTTTTGAAGCAGCCTCTTCCACAAGCTGAATATCCTTCTCAATCCTGTTTTCATCAATATACCATGGATGTAACCCGGTACTGTAAAGCCCTGTTACACTAATGTTCAAAACATCTTCCGGTAACAGATTTACAATTGAAACATTTGCACTGCTTTCTTTTCTATGAGTATGAATATCAATGTATTTCATTCAATTACCATCTTTGAGCACCGTCAAAAAACGTATTACTTAATTACGAGTCAGGTTTCGACTTCGCTCAACCTGACTGAGACTCACATTATTTGCATCAACCATTCCTTCAAACACGCATCTTAAAGAAAAACCAAACCTCACTCTAATTATTATCTAAAGAGTCCTGTTTCTTAATGAGTTTTTAGGCAGCTAAAGTAATAAAATTATTTACCTGAGTAAACTCATCAGTAATATGATAAATTATTCAAATTTCCCCCTTTTCCTTTTCGAAATTGTCTTCCTGATATAAGGAATAAAGAATGAAACAACAGCAAGTATCAGAATAATCAGGCTTCCGGGGCGTGTAACAAAGTCAACCCAATCGCCTTTAACGAGTGAGAGACGGAGGTTCTCCTCTATCATCTTACCGAGAATCAACCCAAGAACAACCGGAGCAGTGGGGAAGTCACCGCGTTTCAATATCCATCCCATTACTCCGAAAGTGATACAAATTCCAACGTCAAAAACGGAATTATTTATAAAATAGCTTCCTATGAAGGAAAGTGCGAGAATAATAGGGTAGAGCAACGACTTGGGAGCTGATATTATTTTAATCCATAGTTTGTTGCCTGCAAGACCGAGGAAAAACATAACAATATTCGCAAAAAAGAGACTGATGAAAATACCATAGACAAGTCCGGGGTCTTTTTCAAACAATTCCGGGCCGGGATTTAGTTTGTGTATCATCAAAGCACCTATCAATACTGCGGTAGAAGCGCTACCCGGAATTCCAAGAGTAAGAAGCGGCACAAGCGCACCACCCACTGAACCGTTGTTGGCTGCTTCAGGTGCCGCAACACCCTCAAGTGAGCCTTTCCCGAAATCTTCAGGCCTCTTGCTTGAGTTCTTCGCACTGTCGTAAGCTATGAATGTGGCTATTGTTCCGCCTGCTCCGGGTATTGTCCCCACAAGCGTTCCGATAATTGAAGATTTCAGCATTAACGACTTTAGTTTCATCAGTTTTTTGAAAGGCAGTGTTTTTGTGAGATCAACTCTTGCTTTTTCCTGTTTTTCAGTATAATCTCCCTTTTCGATACTGTAAAAAATCTCTCCGAGTGCAAAAAGTCCTATTAAAGCGGGAATAAACTCAATCCCGTCCGAAAGCTCAGCTATTCCCATTGTAAACCGCGAGAATGGCAGTTCTGTGTCAAAACCAATCGTAACAAGCAGCAGTCCGAGGGCAGAAGCGATAAAACCTTTAAGCGGGCTTTTCCCGGCTAGTGATGATATTATCGTCAGCCCGAAAACCCCGAGTGCAAAATATTCGTACGACTCAAAAGAGAGAGCAACCCTGGCAAGCGGTACCGAAAACAGAATAAGAATAATTGTACCGACAAGACCTCCGACAGTTGAAGCGGTTAGCGAAGTGCGGAGTGCATAGAGCGGCTTTCCCTGTTTTGTAAGTTCATAACCGTCAAAGGTTGTGGCTACTGCGCCGGGAGTACCGGGCGTGTTGATGGCAATGGCAGTAATAGAACCTCCATAGTTTGATGAAAGATACACCGAAACCAGCAGGACAAGAGCACTCATGGGATCAAGGCCAAAAGTAACAGGTAACATCAAAGCAACTCCGATTGAAGGAGACAATCCGGGAAGAACACCGACAATAATTCCGACAACCACCCCGATAAACATCATCAGAATTGGAAGAAATTGTCCGAATTCCTTTAAGCCGATTGTCAGATTGTGTAGTATTTCCATTTTTTTATAATAATTTACCCCTCACCTTTTCCCGAGGAATGAAATAATTTAATGCAAAAGCAGTATTCTTATTGAATTTTAGTGCTTTGTGGGATACTTCTTCACTCCCTCTCTCCATTATCACTTCGCCCCATCGTCCCATCGTCCCTTCGCTCTCTCGCTCCATCGCCCCTCAACAACACCTGCAAGGTTCATCTCACGCACAGTCCCGCACACAAACCTTACAGGATATTCCATCGCCCCATCTCTCCCTCGTCCCTTCGTCCCTTCGTCGCTCGACAACACCTGCAAGGTTCATCTCACGCACAGTCCCGCACGCAAACCTTACAGGATATCCATTCGCCCCCTCTCTCCCTCGTCCCTTCGTCCCTTCGTCGCTCGACAACACCTGCAAGGTTCATCTCACGCACAGTCCCGCACGCAAACCTTACAGGATATCCATTCGCTCCATCTCTCCCTCGTCCCATCGTCCCCTCGTCCCATCGCTCTCTCGCTCCCTCATCACCCAAACCACCATCCCAGCGGCAGGTCAATTTGCAGCAGCCTGTTAAAAACAAAATAGCTGAACAGCACAAAACCGAAAGCATTTATCGTCATAAACTCAATTTTTCTATATTTCAATAAAAACATTGTCGCAAGAATAAAAACCGGAGTTGTTAAAAAATATCCTGCCCATTGCATAAGAATCAGATAGAGCACCAAATAACCGATTATTATCAGCACAATTTTGCCGTAACCGGCTGCGTTGACAGTTTTTTCCTCCGTTTTTGATCTGATCATAAGCAGGATACTTAAAAACAGTAGTATAAAAATCCAGATTCCGGGTATCAATGCAGGACTTGTGATATTGACCTTTCCGGGGATTTGGAAAAGAAATGTCTGATAGAGAAAAAACAGTGCAAACCAAAACATTCCTCCGGCCACAATCTGGTCATAGCTGATGTCACGGATTGAAAACCTGTTTAGGACAAAAAGAAGTAAAGCAGTCAGTATCAAGACAATAACCGCTGCAAGCCAAAGACTTACATGTCCTTCCTTTATATAAGAAACCATTAATCCGGCTTTTTCCAGATATGCGATGGTCTCGTCCGTTTCACGTTTAACCCTTTCAGTAAATTTTTTATGTTCCTCAAAATCGGAAAAGACGAATGTCTCGTTGCAATACTCTTTCCATTCAGGGTCGTTGACAACTTTTCGAAGCACCTCCGTTACATACCGGACAGCTACCTCGGGAACACCTTTTTTAAACGCAAAACCTCTCCACATTGACTCATTCAGGTTGTAGCCCTGTTCTTTGAAAGTTGGTATTTCAGGCAGAGCTTCCAACCGTTTTTCACTTGCTATTGAAATTATATTCAGCCCGTTTTTACCTTTTATATCTGCCGGATTGCCAACATAAACGGCTCCTTCGTTTCGCAGCATTGCAAGAATGGATTGCGGCCCGCTTTTGTAATCAATCCACTTGATATCAATTCCAAGTTTTTCAGCACATTTCATAGCCATCAGATTATCGCGGCTGCCTGTTCCGGGGCCTATCCATACCTGCGGTTTATTTTTCGTTTCCGCATCCCTGATGACATCCTCAAGTGAATGAAAATTTCTTTCTTCATTTGAGATAATTGCTTCCGGATCGGAAACCATATTGGCAACAAACAGAAAATCATTCATACTCACTTTGCTCCTATTCACGATTACGGTTGACAGAAAAGACTTCGTAACTCCAAGCAAAGTGTAACCGTCTGATTTATTGTCAAGAACATATTGCATAGCAACCAGTCCCTGTGTTCCCGAACGGTTTTCGACCGTAAAAGGCACATCACAGTATTTTCCGGCAATATCAGCCGTTTTTCGTGCCATAAAATCAATGGCTGAACCGGGTTTGGAATGAACTACAATGGTAATGGGTTTGGCAGGATAGACCTTGCTTTTTCCGATACCAAGATAAAGATACCCGAGAAGCACGAGGTACGAGACGAAAATCAAAATTGCAAAAAATATTTTAAGCCTCATCCGGTAAATTTTAAGCTCCCAAATGTACATTATTTTTTCGGTTTGATAAAAAATA
>CAYOZZ010000443.1:0-2033 GCA_964408535.1 uncultured Bacteroidales bacterium
TTCCTTAATTTGTCATTTGCGGGAAGTAAACTTATCAGAAATATTCTTTCCGAATTAATATTGCTATTGAATATATTTACCATTTCCAGATAATCATTCATAAACCTTGAAGAATCAAATCCATCTTTCATATCATTTATACCTATTAGGATAAAAAGCTTCGCAGGTTTCAGTTTTATTATTGACTCAGCTCTGTTTATAACACCCCTAATATTATCATGACTTATTCCCCTGTTTAATACTTTTGGATTTTTAAACAATTCTGAGCATTCACACTGTTCAATTATGCTATTACCGACAAATACAATAGCACTGTCAACCTCAGGCAAATTATTTAATACATCCAGCCTTTGATAATATGATTCAGGGAAATCCTGTTTCTCAACTCCAGCCTTACGTTTGATATAATCAATACCTCCTTTATGATAAATATATCCTGCAACAACAATTATTAACAACAAGTTTAACAATAGTGAGATAGTAAGCACTTTTTTCATTTTACGGTTTTGTAAAAGCACTAATTTTCTTAAGAAAATTTATTGCAAAAGATTTATGAGAATAATAATTAATTTACTCATTTCTTATAGGCATAATATAAAAATAACCTTTAATATTTATCCTCTCAAACTCTTAAAATACCACTCCGCCACTTTTTCAAAACCGGTTCTTGCATCATATAGCGGTTTATATCCCAATATCATTTCGGCTTTTTTGATACTTGCCTGAGAGTGTGGTATATCGCCGGGACGAAACGGTCCGAATTCGGGTTCCACCTCTTTTATCTCCGGATCATATTTTGAAAGGTTATCGCGCAAAGCATTGAACAGCTCCGTCAGGTTAGTGTTACCTCCGTAAGCAACGTTAAATACTTCGGAGAAATATGTTTCGGGAGCATATTTGCTTTTATTAACCGGTTTATTGTTTTGCTGTTCGTTATAGTATTTATGAAAGTCGAGGTCAATGTTGTAATACTCATACTGTCCCCTTGCAATGGCTTCATTGGATGTAAAGAGTGCTTTTTCATTGGCCTGTATTACATTTTCGATATATGTAAAGTCGCGGCTGTATGTTCCGTCACCGTTAATGACCGGACTTTCGTGTTTGATAAATTTCTTAACCCACAATGGAATTACTGCCGCATAAGCGCCTTCGGGAGTTTGTCTTTTACCGAAAACGTTAAAATACCGCAGACCTATACACTGCATTCCGTAAGTTTTCGCAAAGACATCGGCATAAAGTTCATTAACATATTTCGTAATAGCGTAGGGCGAAAGAGGCTTTCCTATCTCATCTTCTACCTTGGGAAGTTTCTTTGAGTCGCCGTAAGTGCTTGAACTGGCCGCATAAACAAAACGTTTGACACCTGCATCCCTTGAGGCAATAAGCATATTCAGAAAACCAGAAATATTAACATCATTGGTCGTTGACGGGTCTTTGATAGAACGCGGGACACTGCCGAGTGCAGCCTGATGAAGAACATAATCGCAACCTTCCACAGCCATCCGGCAGGTTTCCAAATCGCGGATATCTCCTTTGATAAAAGTAAATTCCGGATTCTCGAAATGATGATTAATATTTTCTTCAAAACCGGTTGCAAGGTTGTCAAGGCACACAATACGATGGCCTTTTTCCAGAAAATAATCTATGAGATTAGATCCTATAAATCCTGCACCACCTGTTATTAATATTTTTGTCATAAAACTAATTCTTAAATCCCAATTGAAATAATCTTTCTAACGGAAAAACCAACGAAACTAAAAATCCCAATCCAACCCCCACGCCGTTAGCCGCGAGGTCGTTGATATTAAAGGCACGGTATGATAAAAAGTACTGTATTCCTTCGAGGGAGAAGGCAAACAGCAGTGATAGCATTATGATAGCTGCACGGCCGTACGGCTTTACTTTCCAACCGCTGAAGGCAATCATAATCAGAGGTACAAGCGGGATATAGACCAGTGTGTGCACGAGGTAATCCCAACGTATGTGTAACAGGTAGTTGTTGTTGAGCATTGAGCTTGTTCCGTTAATTGGCA
>CAYOZZ010000444.1:0-6165 GCA_964408535.1 uncultured Bacteroidales bacterium
TCAATTTTCATAATATTATAACTAAATTATTAATGCAGTATAATTCAAAACCTGCAAAGATATAAAATATATTAATTAAAGGCAATTCAACGGATAAAGAACAAATTGTATAAAACTCAAATTCTTACAAAGCATTTTGCAAATCGCAAAACGAATACTTTTCGGAATAATATAGCATCTGTCCGGCATAATCGTCAACGTAATCAATTTTAACATCAACTATTTTACCATCCTTTTTTACAGGTTTATAAACCGGATTGACAAAACCGCCATAAGGTGCAATTCCCAATTTATCAAACCGCTCTTTCACCTCTTTATTAAGTTCAATATCAACCTTAACGCCGTATTGTTCAACAAGTTTTTTCCCTGCTTCATAATCGCCTTCCGATTTTATTCTCTGCACTTCGGACAACAGTCCTGCAAACAAATCGCGAAGTTTATTATAATCATTGATTCTGCAATAGGTCTTATTGTTTTGCCTGAACATCTCAATAACATTATCACGCAAACCCTTTTCGTAACACCATTTTGCAACCAGTTGCCTGTTTCGCATATGCGATTCTTCAATATCCTTTCCCGGCTCTATTCTGGTAAGTTGGGTAATCAAACCGTTCCTGATATAGCTGTTGTATTCTGCCTTTGCAACATCCTTTTCAGGCATTACGCCAATCTCAATAAGTTTCTCATCCATAATATAATAGAGTGCGAAAAGGTCGGCGCGGGCCTCTTCGAGGGTTGAAGCGTAGCTCTTCAGTGCATCCGGGCTTGTTCCGGGCAACAGTTGTCCCGAGCCGTGGCCGAGACATTCGTGCAGATCCGTATGTAGGTTGGAACCTGTAAATCCGAACTTTTTGGCAAGCTCTATCTCCTCTTCCGAACTGCAAAACTCCTCAAGAAAGCCGCTTCCCTGCGAAACCTGATGATAGCTGTAAGTGATATTCTCCATTGTTACGGATTTAGAACCGTATTCAGCCCTTATCCAGTCGGCATTAGGCAAATTTATTCCAATCGGAGTAGCAGGATAACAATCGCCGCCAAGCTGTGCAACCGTAATAACTTTTGCCGTAACACCCTTAACCTTCTTTTTCTTAAACCTTTTGTCAACAGGTGAATTATCCTCAAACCATTGGGCGTTGTTGCTTATTGCCTCAGCCCTGTGATTGGCTTCCATATCCTTAAAATAGACAACAGCCTCCCAGCTCGCTTTTATCCCGAGCGGGTCGCCGTAAACCTCAATAAAACCGTTAGTAAAATCAATCAATGATTCCGTATCTTTTAACCAGGCGATACTGTATTCGTCAAATTTTTTCAAATCGCCTGTTTCATAATACTCAATGAGGATTTCAATAACTTTCCTTTGCAAATCATTTTCCGTAACGGCAACAGCTTTCTTCAACCATTTCACTATATTCTTTATTTGTTCCGAATACCTGCCTCCAACTTTACAAACCTCCTCTTTTATTTCGCTGTCAACCTTCACTAATCTGGAATTCAACCCATAAGAAACCGGCCGGGGATTGCCCTCATCTTTCATATTTTCATAAAATGCTTCGGCTTCCTTTTGCGTTACACCTTCATAATAATTGCAGGCCGAATTAAGGACTATGTCTCCGGTCGAGTCAAGGCTGACACGCTTAGGAGCAATATCAGGATTAAATATTATCCGAGAAACTCTTTCATAAAACTGTTCTTTCGTTTCATTCTCCATCAACGGAAGACTATCAGGTTGTGAATTAGATAAAAGACCGGCAAAATATTCCCGGGATATTTCGGGAAAAAACTTATCCATTGAATAATGGTGGTGAATACCGTTTGAAAACCACACCCTTTTCAGATATACAACGAATTTTTGAAAATCGTCGCACTCCCTGTTGCCCGAATATTTTTTATAGATATGTTCGAGGGTTTCCCTGACAAGAAGGTTAAACTTATAATTCTGATCAAAAATAATATCCCTTCCCGACAATGCAGCCTCACTCAGGAAATAAACAAGTTTCTTCTGCTTAAGCGATAATTTTTCAAATCCCGGAACCTGATATTTCATTATTTTCAGGTCGGCAAACTGCTCTATAAAAAAATTAAAATACATAGTTTCAAGTATTTAGACCCAACCCGAACAAGCCGGAACCAAAAAGTAATTATTTATTGTTACCATTAAGAATTCTTTAAGGAATTAAGAGCATTAAGAATTTAATTTTACTAATCTCTTTTCGCACAAATAATCTTCCCGTCCTTTAAAACAGGAACAACATCTGAGGTATTTAGTGTAAAAGAATACTCCAGTACGTCATCAAGTCCGAGCTTTTTAAGGCGGTGGCGGTGGGCTGCCTTTTCGATAAAACCCAAAAGGTCGGTTTCGGCAGTCTTCCACAGGTCAAGAGCAGCCTGCGCCGAATCACAATCGGGATCGAACCTGCCGGAATCAATGAGATTTTCAACCAGCACGCCCGCAAAGACCGAATCTTCAAGGTTGAACTTATTTTTCCATCCCGAACAGAGAATAACAACATTTTTATCCTGTTCAATCAGCCAGTCGGAAAGGGCGCGCAGGTTTATAAACGACCCCATTGCCACCTGATCGGCATCCTTTGCCAGATTTATTGCTTTTGTGCCGTTTGTCGTGCAATAGGCAACGACCTTGTCTTTAACGTTCTCCACCGTAAAATCAAAGGCGGAATTGCCGAAATCGGCAAAATCAAGCACTTTACCGTCTTTTTCGGAAGCAACTATATAACCTTTTTTTTTATACTCTTTTGCCTCCTCAATCGAAGGAACCGGAATCAAAGATTTAACTCCGTTTTTGAAGGCCGTACATATTGATGTTGTTGCCCTTAAAATATCAACAATTACAACAACAAAATTCTCCCTCGTCAACCTGTCCTCATAAAGTTTCGGCGAAAAGCAAACCTCTATCGTATTCATAATCTATCCTTTGTAAAACGGAAGTCTGACGACTTTTGCCTTCAGCAACTTATTCCTGACTTTAATAAAAATTTCCGTATCAAACTTTGTAAAACCGGTCTTAACATATCCCAAACCTATTCCCACATTCAGCATAGGCGACATTGTCCCGGATGTAACTTCCCCGATGGTATTTCCGTCTGCATCGCAAATTTCATAATGCTGACGGGGTATTCCGCGGTCAATCATTTCAAAACCGCGCAATCTTCTCGTCACACCTTCTTCTTTTTGTTTCAGGAGATACTCTTTGTCAATGAAATCTTTTTCATCGGTGAATTTCGTAATCCAACCCAGTCCGGCCTCAATAGGCGAGGTAGTATCATTAATATCATTTCCATAGAGACAAAATCCGCTTTCAAGGCGCAGCGTATCTCTTGCTCCGAGACCAATCGGCTTAATACCAAACTCTTCACCCGCCTCGAAAACCGCTTTCCAGATTTTGGGAGCATCTTCGTTTGACATATATATTTCACAACCGCCCGAACCGGTATATCCCGTTGTCGAAAAAATAACATCATCCACGCCGGCAAATGTCAGCTTTTTAAAAGTGTAATACTCCATATCCTCAACCGGCTCACCGGTAAGCTTTTGCATAGCTTTCAAGGCAAGAGGGCCTTGCACCGCCAGTTGTGATATCTCATCCGAAGCATTGTAAAGCTCCTTACCGGGTGTCAGTCCGAACTTTTCAGCCTGCTTCACAAACCAGTTCCAGTCCTTTTCAATATTGGCTGCATTAATCACCAAAAGGTAAGTCTCCTCGTCAAACCTGTAAACAAGAAGGTCATCAACAATACCTCCTTTTCCGTTCGGCAGACAGGAATACTGAACCTTGCCGTCAATCAGTTTGGAAGCATCGTTTGAGGTTATCCACTGAACAAAATTCAAAGCATCCGGGCCTTTCACCCAAACCTCCCCCATATGGGAAACATCAAAAACCCCGACTCCGTTGCGAACCGTTTTATGCTCAACAACAACCCCTTCGTACTGAATAGGCATAAAATACCCGGCGAACTCAACCATTTTGGCTCCAAGCTCTTCGTGAAACTTTGTAAATGCGGTATGTTTCATTATTTTACGTGTTTAAATGTTTGTTTTATTGAAGCGGCAAAAGTATTAAAATAATCGTAATTTTGCAGAAATTGAATTTTTATGATTTTTTCAAAACAAAATATACCGCGATGGCTGATTTTCGTGATTGATATTTCGGTTGTGGTATTTTCAATCGTACTTGCATACCTGCTGCGGTTTAACTTTCACATTCCCGAATCGGAAATGATGCGATGGCCTCAGGTTTTTGCTCTCGTGGTTGGTGTCAGGGCGGTTAGCTTTTTAATTTCTAAAACTTATGCCGGTATTATCAGATATACAAGCACCGAAGATGCCGTAAGGATATTTGTTGTTGTTCTTTCCGGAAGCCTGGTTTTTGCAGTTGCCAATGTTATCAGTTTCTATTTTGTTAATGAAAAATATGTCGTTCCGTTTTCAATAATAATTATTGAATTTCTCGCTGTTCTTTTCGGGATGGTGACATTCAGAATACTTGTCAAGATAAGCTATTTACAGATGATAAACCCATCAGGCAAAAGCATCAATGTTGTGATTTTCGGAGCCGGAGAAGCCGGAGTCATTACAAAAAGAGCACTTGACAGGGACCTCGGTATAAAATACAAAGTGATTGCATTTATTGATGAGGACAAGAATAAAACCGGTAAAAAGCTCGAAGGCGTTCCGATAATTAAATTTGACAAACTTGATGAATTACTTGATTCCCAGCCTGTTGAAAGTGTCATCATCTCGGTTCAGAAATTAGATGCTGCGAAAAAACAGGCAATCGTTGACGTATGTTTAAAATATGACACAAAAGTTTTAACTGTTCCTCCCGTTTCGAGCTGGATTAACGGCGAACTTAGTTTTAACCAGATAAAAAAGATAAAAATCGAAGACCTTCTTGAGCGCGATGTCATACGGTTGGATGAAGAAAAGATAAACGGTGAACTAAACGGCAAAACAATACTGATAACAGGTGCAGCCGGGTCAATCGGCAGTGAACTTGTCCGGCAGATTCTAAAATATTCACCGGAAAAACTTGTCTTGCTTGATCAGGCCGAAAGTGCACTGTTTGACCTTGAGATAGAAATATCAGAAAAATATCCCGGCGAAAACTTCGAGATAGCTGTTACCGATATCTGCAATGAGGTAAGAATGGAGAGGGCTTTTAGCATATTCAAACCGGGAATCGTTTTTCATGCCGCTGCATACAAACATGTTCCGATGATGGAGAATAATCCGTCGGAAGCCCTTTATACAAATATCAAAGGAACAAAAATTGTTGCCGATCTTGCAGTAAAATACGGTGTTGAAAAATTTATAATGATTTCGACCGACAAGGCTGTAAATCCGACAAATGTAATGGGAGCCTCGAAAAGGATTGCCGAAATATATATCCAGTCGCTGAATCAAAAAACAGAAACAAAGTTTATCACGACACGTTTCGGTAATGTTCTGGGTTCCAACGGTTCGGCGGTAATGCTTTTCAGAAAGCAAATCGAAAACGGAGGCCCGGTTACGGTTACCCATCCCGAAGTTATCAGGTATTTTATGACTATTCCCGAAGCTTCGCAATTGGTTCTTGAAGCAGGCTCAATGGGCAAAGGAGGTGAGATTTTCCTGTTCGATATGGGGAAACCTGTTAAGATTATTGATTTGGCCAAAAGAATGATAAAACTTTCGGGACTGGAACCCGAAAAAGATATTCAGGTTAAGTTCACCGGATTACGTCCCGGAGAGAAACTTTATGAAGAGTTGCTTAATGACCAGGAAAACACCCTTCCGACACATCATCCGCAAATTATGATTGGCAAAGTACGACAGTATGATTTCGAAGAGGTGTCAGAATTTATTGATGAGTTGATTGAGCTTTTTAGTTCGCAGGATAATTTTGCCATAGTCAAAAAGATGAAAGAGATAGTTCCTGAATACAAAAGCCGCAATTCGGTATATGAAAAGTTGGATAAAACACCATAATCCTGAGGAGAAACTGAAGCAATAGCAGCCGGAACCATACAGTGTAATTTATTACCTTATCTTAATAAACACAAAATCTATCACAAAAGTTTTGGGGACAAAATCCAAGACCCTCAGCACTTAAACCGGTGGATTACATACATAATACTCACGTAATAAAAACAAAATTACTTACGTATA
>CAYOZZ010000445.1:0-4414 GCA_964408535.1 uncultured Bacteroidales bacterium
ACAGGCAGGGTTTATTTAGTTTTATGTACAATGTGACTGTTAATTTTATTCCTTCATCCTGTTTTTCTTTGTAAATAATAAGAGTGACATCACTATCGTCAGCATTTTTGATGGCTCTTTCGGAATATTTTAAAAAAGCAAAAAGCCCGGTGAACACCAGGCTTTTTACCATTGAGAATTATGAAGATAGAAGCAAGAAAATTATTAAATGTTTGGTTGGATAACTACCATTGACTCGTTTACTCGTCCAGGATTATTGCTTCGATAATTCTGGTACGATTTATCCAGTATAAATGAATTGGGGTGATCGTCGAGATTCAACGCCCAGTAAAAATCATTTTCCTCATCGGCAACTACATAATAAAAGTCTTTCATCATTCCTGCCGCCAACATTTTTAAAGCTATTTCATCAAATCCTTTTTCCATTATTTTCTTATATTAATTATGGTTTTATTACTTTGGCAAAAACTATGCAAACAGTTAATGTGTTGATAATGAGAGCTATTTTGTTTTTACAATTTCTCAATTTTGGAAAAAAGGTGTGTTTGTGGGAAAGAATTTGTATATTCGTTTAGCACAAACCGTGATGCTATTCGGAAAAGAATTTATATAAATAGATACAAGGGTTAGGAATAAGTAATAGAAGCCGGTATTATTACAGGATTTTTATTCCCCATTTTTTTTATTTTTTTTAATATATTTGTAGGCAAAATAAAGTAAATCCGGTAAAATAAGGTTTGCTCTTGATTTTTCAACTTAATAACCATTTTTTTACCGACCGGACAGGTAATATTCTTCGGCTAAAGATGGTTTTAAGGATAAATATATTTGATACAAACACAATTAAAAAGTCACATTATGAAAAGAATAGCATTTACTCTGTTTGTAATATTTTTTTCCCAATTTGTGAATTCCCAGATTGCAAATTTGGATATAAAGGTTTTCCTTGAAGGGTCAAATATATCAGTTACCAGTTCAACAACCTATTTGAACGATTTGGGTTATTTACCTTTATGTCAGCCATACAACACATCCCCCTGGTATTATTCAGGAGATGAAACTGTTTCAAACATCCCTAATTCCTCTGTTGTTGATTGGATTCTTGTTGAGGTAAGGAGAAGTACCGGTGACGTTTCAACTGCCATTCCGGATTCAACAGTAGCTATGAAAGCAGGCTTTCTAAGTATTAATGGAAAAATTACCGGACTTGACGGAATAACTCCTTTGAAAATATATTTTCCCGGTCAGGGTAATTACTATGTTGTTATTTGGCATAGAAACCATATTGGAGTTATTTCCAACTATCCTTTGATACAGAACCAATCAGGTTTTAGTTATGACTTTACAACAAGTGCTGATAAGGCTTATGGAGATACATTGGTTATGAAATCAAATGGATATTGGTGGCTTGTAAGGGCTGGTGACGGATTCAATGATCTGAATATTAATAATCAAGATAAAAATGAAAGTTGGGTAGAAGAGCTGGATAGTTCAGGCTATTATTCCGGTGATTTTAGAATGAATGGTACAGTAGATAACAGTGATATTAATCTTTGGAAATCCAATTGCGGCAAAAGTGGTATTGTCCCCGGCGGACCAAGAATGTACTGGACAAATGAATTTAGTTGTGGTGAGTTGCTTAAAGATTATCGTGACGGACACGTTTATACCACTGTCCAGATTGGAACACAATGCTGGATGGCTGAGAACCTCAATTACGGGATAATGATAAATGGTGTAGATGAGCAAGCATTCAATACTACGATTGAAAAATATTGTTATAGTAATATTGAAAATAATTGTGATATTTATGGAGGGCTGTATCAATGGGACGAGATGATGCAATATACTGATATAGAGGGTTCACAGGGTATATGTCCTGACGGATGGTATGTGCCGACTGATCATGACTGGTGTAAACTTGAAAATATTGCTGACATTAATATTATAGATTGCTTTACCGTTGGCTGGAAAGGAACAGATGCAGGTGGGAATCTGAAAGAGACAGGTTTATTTCACTGGCTTTCACCCAATACCGGTGCAACAAACAATACAGGGTTTACCGGATTACCAGGAGGTCACCGCTCTATAAGCGGAGGAACCTTTTATCTTATTAATAGCAATAGTCATTGGTGGTCATCATCAACTTCCGGTAATGATTTAGCTTGGGGACATACATTAAAGTATGATCATCAGGATGTATATAGAATTGACCAAAGCAAGGACTTTGGATTTTCTTTGCGCTGCATTAAGAGGTTGGGAAATCAGCCTCCGGCAACACCAATCAACCCTTCTCCTTTAAACGGTTCAATCGGTAATCCGATAAATCTTGAGCTTTCCTGGATATGTTCTGATCCTGAAAATGATAAGTTAACATACGATGTTTATCTCGGAACCGGTTTCCCTTTGACATTAATATCTGAAGGCGATTCGGCAACACATGTTAATCCGGAGAGTATATTAAGTATTGGTTCAAATTATTATTGGAGGGTCATTGCATTTGATGAAAATGGAAACAGTACAACAGGTCCTATTTGGAATTTTACCGTTCAATCAGTTGTACCGTCTTTGGATCTTGTTGAAGTGGCAGGTGGAACATTTGAGGTGAATGGTGTTGATGTAACACTTGACACTTTTAATCTGGGGCAATATGAAGTAACTTTTGCACAATATATTGATTTCCTTAATGATATCCAATGTGAGCCGAATGGAATGTATCATGATCCCGAATATGGATATATAAGGTATCTGTGGGTATTAGGTTCAATGCAACACAATGGAACCGATTTTTACTTTGTTCCCGGGGATAAAGCTGAAAATGAAAATTGCCCGGTCTTTTATGTAACATGGTTTGGAGCAAATGCATATTGCCACTGGGCAGGAGGAAGGCTGCCGTCAGCAGTCGAGTGGGAAGTTGCGGCACGTGGAGGTACAACGGCAGTTTCCGGTGGTTCATATAATGATAATTGGGCAGGCACAAATACTGAAAGTGAATTATACAATTATGCCTGGTATGGTGAATCCTCCCAAACCGGGAAAACTCATCCCGTCGGTCTGAAGCTGCCTAATGAACTTTCAATATACGATATGTCTGGAAATGTTGGAGAATGGTGTTATGACTGGGCCGGTTATGAATATCCGAGTGATACAAACAACCCAACCGGCTCTGCCTCCGGAATTTATCGTGTTCACCGGGGTGGTTATTTTTTAAGTAGTTCATACGGATGTAAGGTTTCGGTATTAGGTTCCAATTTCCCTTCAGGTGGGGGGTATCATATTGGATTCAGAGTTGCAGACGTGAAAAATTTACCACCTGAAAAACCATCCAATCCGGCACCTCAGAATGGCGCAGTTCAGCAACCGGTAAATACTATACTGTCATGGTCTTGTTCCGATCCTGAAAATAACCCTTTAACTTACGATGTATATTTTGGAGAAACAAATCCACCGCAACTTGTATCTGCCGGACAATCGGATACAACATATTATCCCGGTAATTTAAATGAAAGTGAAATATACTACTGGAAAGTTATTGCTCACGATAATCATAATAATACTACCGAAGGAAACTTATGGAACTTTATTACTGTTATTAACTGGTCATCCTGTGGCAGTTTGTTTACTGATCCTCGTGACGGACAAACATACACAACTGTTCAAATAGGTGACCAATGCTGGATGGCCGAAAATATAAATGTCGGGACAATGGTAACGGGATATGACAGCCCGTCTGATAATAACATTATTGAAAAATTTTGCTACGATGATGACACTGCCAATTGCAATGTTTACGGCGGATTATATAATTTGAACGAAACATTGCAGTATTCTTTACAGGAAGGAATCAGAGGAGTTTGTCCACCGGGATGGCATGTTCCTACTGACAGTGAAGTATGTACAATGGGGCAGGAGCTTGTTTCAGATATTAATTGTTCTTCTACAGGATCCATATCACCCACTTTAGGCGGATTGTTAAAAGAAGCCGGTTATGAACATTGGGAAAGCCCCAATACCGGAGCAACAAACAGCAGCGGTTTTACGGCACTGCCGGCAGGTGTTGCAACCCAAAGCGGTTTTTTGTATCAAGGCCAAAGTTTCTATTTTTGGTCATCAACCTTTTATGACTCACTATTTGTCTATGTATATAATTTGAGTTATAATACAGCTATAGTAGGCCGGGCAATGTCTTCTTCCGGTATATACAGTGTAAGATGTCTTAAAGACGATTAGCTATATTGTATAAACCGGTATTATTATATGGTCTGCGGCTTTCCCTTCTGCCCCTGACCTTTTACTCACCGTTCATATCATTAACAAAGTCACGGTGCGATTTAAGGGCATTTACAGCATAGAGAACCAGATTCTTGCTTTCCGACAGAATATTCAGATACAAAAGACTGTTTTTGGTTCCGGC
>CAYOZZ010000446.1:0-2491 GCA_964408535.1 uncultured Bacteroidales bacterium
AACCAACCGGTAACCGCTGTCTAAGGTTTTGCCTCCGATAGCTATCGGAGCCGCCTAACCACTCGGCCACGGTACCTAATTATTTATTTCAACCAACCGGTAACCGCTGTCTAAGGTTTTGCCTCCGATAGCTATCGGAGCCGCCTAACCACTCGGCCACGGTACCAAGTTTTAAAAAGGTGTGCAAAGATAATAATAATTTAATTTTTATCAAGATTTTTTTTTCTTTGATGTTTTTTCTATTCAATATTAACCTCTAAGAAGTAATAGAGATACTCACACTCTTAACCTCACCACCGACAGGAGGATTAAGTTTTGACACCTTAATTTTTGCATTTTCAATTGCCGGAATAGCTGCCTTAAGCGAAACAAGTATCCTCCGGGCAACGTGCTCAAGCAGTTTTGAAGATTGCTCCATCTCCTTTTTGATAATGGTGTAAGCATCGGCATAATTTACCGTATCATTCAAATCGTCGGTTTTTTCGGCTTTTGATGTGTCGGCTTCAATATAAAGGTCAACAATGAATGTATTTCCCGTTACCTTTTCCTCCGGCAGGCAACCGTGGTATGAATGAAAAACCATTCCTTCGAGCGATATCGTTGACATATTTCCGTTATTTATTTATTTGATTAATAGCTCTCTCAACACGATTGGCAACCTCTTGTTTTCCAAGCATTTCCATTATTTCAAAAACTCCCGGGCCCCTACCCGACCCTACCAGTGCCAGACGCAGTGCGGTCATAACCTGCCCCATACCGAGTTCGTTTTTCTCTAAGTATTCCTTTATTGCAGGTTCGAGAGTTGCCGCCGAAAAATTATCGGTCTTTTCGAGAGCTTTCATAAGATTTGCCAGAATATCACCCGTATTCTCCTTCCATCTTTTTTTAACCATTTTTGCGTCATATTCAACCGGAGCGATAAAAAAGAAGTCGGAGTGCTCCCAAAAATCGCTTACAAAAGTTGCCCTGTCCTTAATTAGCCTGATAACCTTAACAACATATTCACCGGGAGCCTCAATCCCTTTTTCTTTCAATATTTTTTGAAATAACTCTTTAAGCTCTTCATCTGATTTCATTTGCAAATGCTGATGGTTGAACCACTTTGCCTTTTCAGGGTCAAATCGTGCCCCGGCCTTACCTACCCTGTCAATGGAGAATGCCTCAATCAATTCGTCCGTTGAAAATATTTCCTTCTCCGTTCCGGGATTCCATCCGAGAAAAGCAAGCATATTGATAAATGCTTCAGGCAGATATCCCGACTCGCGGTAACCCGGCGAAACTTCTCCTGTTTCAGGATTTTTCCATTCAAGAGGAAAGACCGGAAAGCCGCCTTTGTCGCCATCACGTTTACTGAGTTTTCCTTTACCGTTAGGTTTAAGAATTAAAGGCAGGTGAGCAAACTGCGGGGCATCCCATCCGAAAGCACGGTATAGCATCACGTGCAGAGGTAATGAAGGCAACCACTCCTCCCCTCTTATTACGTGTGATATCTCCATCAGGTGGTCATCAACAATGTTGGCAAGATGATAAGTGGGCATTCCGTCTGATTTAAAAAGCACTTTATCGTCAAGCGCAGATGAATTAACCGTAATCTCTCCCCTTATTATATCTGAAAAATGAATATCCTCATTTTCAGGCATTTTAAACCTTATAACGTAAGGTTCGCCTGCCTCAATCAATCTCTCAACCTCTTCGCTATCGAGTGTAAGGGAATTTCGCATTTCCATCCTTGAAGACGGGCTATAGCTTTTGTTTAATGCCTTCTCCTCTTCAAGTTTTTTTCGCAGAGCATCCAATTCTCCGGGAGTATCGAATGCATAGTACGCATTTCCTGATTCTATAAGCTGTTCGGAATATTTTTTGTAAAATTCCTTCCTTTCCGACTGTCTGTAGGGCCCGTAATCTCCCCCCTGCTCTACTCCTTCGTCAATGTCAATACCGCACCATTTCAGCGATTCCATAATATATTGTTCCGCACCCGGAACATATCTGTTTTGGTCGGTATCCTCAATCCTCAGGATAAAAGTTCCACCGTTTTTTTTCGCAAAAAGGTAATTATAGAGTGCCGTCCTGACGCCACCGATATGTAAAGGCCCCGTAGGAGAGGGAGCAAATCGTACCCGAATATTTTTATTATCCATTTATCTGAATTTTAGGGCGGCAAAGATAGTGAAAAACGGAAATCCGGCAAGGCTGAATTATCTGTCAATATATAATGTTGCAGGATAGATTTTAAAAATCTCTGTTGGGAGATTGTTGTAAAAACCGGTACTTATGTCATTTCTTATCTCAACAATTTCAAAGAACGGCTTTCTTACAATTTCTTTTGTACCAATATACGTAAAAGATACAGAACGGGAGAACGAGGCTTCCAGGAAATTTTTCGGGTTAATATTCGCTAAATCAATAGCCACATATACACAGATAAAAGAATTAACAATCTGTGTATATGTGGCTTTTCCTACTGGCTTAACCCCCAATAAATCGGACT
>CAYOZZ010000447.1:0-2739 GCA_964408535.1 uncultured Bacteroidales bacterium
TACCGAAAGTGGGTTCCGATTTTTACTTTGTTTACAACATAGGATACGAAAAACAAATAAAGCAGGTTGATTATTTTAAACCACACACAACTGATGCCGCCGTGAAACTGGTTTACAGGTTTGTTTTTTAACCCGCCTTATACCATTAGCCATTGCCCAGTTTAATTTTCAAATTTGTAAAACTTTAGTGACAAGGCCCCTGACATTCGTTTACTCATCATCATCTCCGTTTTTAATTAATATGTAATATGTACTTCTTCCTTTACCTTTCCGCTCAATCAAATTTAGATCAAGTAAAGAGTTTATTATTTCCTTTGTTTTTGTTTCACCGAATGATAAAATATTAACAGCTTCCTTACGGCTTATTTGTTTGTAATCCAAAAGATAAAGTAATATTTTCTTTTGGTCTGCTGTTAATTGGTCGTAATCGGTCGTAATCGGTCGTAATCGGTCGCGTATCCGGTTTTTTCCAATGGCTTATTTTCGTCCGTCACCGGTTCTAATTGTCTGTAATCGGTTTTAAGGAAAGTTACCCGAAATGATATACCAGGTTCACTCCACTGCATTTCTATTTCAGGGTATTTTTTCAACTCTTCGGCAATTAATTGTAGTCCATTTCCCCACTGTTCTATAATCCCGAGTTTCTTAAAAACAGGTGCCAGTGTTTTATTTTTAATATCAGACTGTCCGGCTTCCATATCGTTAAAGTCAACTGTAGGCATCAGTTTGCCGGGGCTTGTGATCTCTATTTTGTCATCAAACACCGCTACCTTGATATCTTTTCCACGTAAAGAATAATCTCTGTGTATAACAGCATTCCGAATAATTTCACGGATGGCAATCACCGGATATTCCCATCGGTCTTTCCGATAAATTCCTTCGTAAGTTGAACCTTGAGAGATATGTCTTAAAATAAATTTATATGCTTCTTCTGCCTGTAAACTTAGCGGAATATCTATTGTTTTCTGATCAATAAAGTTACCGGGTTGTTATCTTCAGAAATTGCTAACGTATCAATTCGTCCGGAGTGTATGCTTCCTGTCGAAAATTCAGTTGCAACAAACTTACAATTGAAAAAAGTATCAAGATTCCGTTCAACCAAATTTTGTAAATCCTTTTCCGACCTGAATTCTGTAGGCTTTATTCGATTTACTTTTTGGTCTTTTATTTGAAAAATTGCCATATTTTGATATTCCCTTAATATTTATTCGCCAGCTAAATTACAAAGATTTCACCATATCACGATATTTCCCGAAAATTAAACCATTTGCTGTTTTTAAAACCTGTTTAGAAGTAGTAAAAAGTATTAAGATTATTTTCTTTTAAATGTAATTAAGATTTTTAATTTTGCCGCCTGTGTTAATTGAATTACAGATAAAACAAATGACATAAAAAACAAAAAATAGTCGTCATAATGATAACAAACAACTTTATAGACCGCCACAACGGTCCCCGCAAAGAGCAGGTACAAGCTATGCTTGAGAGTATCGGAGTTTCTTCAGTTGATGAACTTATTGATCAGACTATCCCGAAAGCCATCAGAATGAAAAAACCCCTTAACCTTCCCGGAGGTTTGAATGAATTTGAATATCTGAACCACCTGAAAGAGATTGCTTCCAAAAACAGGATTTTCAGGACATATATCGGGCTGGGGTATTACAATACCATAACCCCGGGTGTCATTCAGCGAAATGTACTGGAAAATCCGGGATGGTACACTTCATACACACCTTACCAGGCCGAGATATCACAGGGAAGGCTTGAAGCGCTGCTGAATTTTCAGACGATGATTGCCGACCTGACCGGATTGCCTCTTGCCAACTCGTCACTGCTCGACGAAGCAACTGCAGCGGCAGAGGCCATGGCAATGCTGTTCCACTCCAGACCCCGGCAACAGGCAAAAAGTGGTGCAAATCTGTTTTTCGTATCCGAAAATCTGTTTCCGCAAACCATTGATGTCCTGAAAACCCGCTCAAAACCGTTTGGGATAGAGATTGTTACAGGCAATCATAATAATTTTGAATTTAATGAGAATTTTTTCGGTGCCATCATCCAGTATCCCGACGGGTTTGGAGAGATAAACGACTACGGCTCCTTTGTTGAAAAAGCACACGAAAATGATATTGCCGTTGCCGTTGCTGCCGATCTGTTAAGCCTTGCAATACTGACTCCCCCGGGAGAATGGGGTGCAGATGTTGTTGTCGGCAGTACGCAGCGTTTCGGTCTGCCTATGGGCTTCGGCGGCCCGCACGCAGGCTTTTTCGCAACTCACGAAAAGTACAAAAGAAACATTCCCGGCCGAATAATCGGAATATCAAAGGATGCAAACGGCGACACTGCATACCGGATGGCACTCCAGACCCGTGAGCAGCACATAAAAAGGGAGAGGGCAACCTCAAATATCTGTACGGCACAGGCACTGCTGGCAATTATGTCGGGCTTTTACGGCGTTTATCACGGTCCTGAGGGAATTAAAAAAATTGCCGTTGATATACATAAAAACACACAACTGCTTGCTTCCGCACTTTCAAATTACGGTCTGAGTCTTCAGAACAAATCATATTTCGACACACTGAAAGTCGGGCTTCCCGACGCAGAAACTCTGACAGCATTAAAATTAATTGCCGTCGAAAATGAAATAAATTTCAGATATATTGACGACAAGACAATCGGTATCAGCCTTGACGAGACAACCGGAACGGACGATATTAAACTGATAATTGAAACCATAGCAAGTGC
>CAYOZZ010000448.1:0-10027 GCA_964408535.1 uncultured Bacteroidales bacterium
GGAGGATACGGGAAAGGTTATGCCTTGCAAAATATTCAGAAACTTTTAAAAGAATCGGGGATAGAAAATGCTTTTCTCAGTTTTGGAGAGAGTTCTGTCACTTGTTTGGGAAAACACCCTTTCGGTGATTACTGGCCGGTCGGTATTCAGGATTTTTATCAAAAAGAGAAAAGTCTCACAACTTTCCAAGTGGTTGACGGCTCGGTTTCAACATCGGGCAATCTTCAGAATAACCATATTATCAGCCCTGCTACCGGTGAACCTGTGACAAAAAAAAGAATTGTCTCGGTCAAATCGCCTTCTCCGGTTATTGCAGAGGTGCTGTCAACAGCACTTATGGCTACGTCAGACAAGCAGATTAAGAAAATACTTGAATCTTTTCCCGAAGAGGAAGTTGTCAGGGTTGAATATGACAATAATAAAACGGATATTTGCAAATTCAAATAGAGTCGGATGAAAACAATACGAATTTCAAGGCGTGATTTTATGGGTAAAGCACTTGCCGGCAGCGCATTGCTGATGGCCTATCCCTGGCTTAATACTATGGCTGACAAGTCTTCGACCGATAATAGCAAAAAGGTCAAGGTAGGGATAATCGGTGTCGGGTCGCGCGGCTCATTGCTGTTGCATTTTCTGAATGAACTTTCGGAAGAGATAAATATTGAAGTGGCGGCAGTATGCGACAACTACGAACCTCACTATCAAAGGGCCATAAAAAATACCGGAGGAAAAGCAAAAGCATTTTACGATTACAGAAAACTGATTGATATCCCGGACATTGACGCAGTGGTTATAGCGGTACCTCTTCACGAACATGCACATATAACAATTGACTCGTTAAATGCAGGCAAGCACGTATTTTGCGAAAAAGCTATGGCACGTCATCTTGAAGATGTAAAACAAATGGCCGATACATTTAACAATACGGGAAAAGTATTGCAAATAGGTCATCAGCGTATGTTCGACCCGCGCTATTTAAAAGCTGTTGAGTTAATCAATGCCGGAGAGATAGGAAAAATAACACAAATCAGAGCTTTCTGGCATCGTAATAGCGACTGGCGAAGACCTTTACCGGAAGGCCGTCCCGATCTTGAACGAAAAATAAACTGGCGGTTATACAGGGAGTATTCCTGCGGGCTGATGACGGAACTGGCGTCGCATCAAATACAGGTGGCAAACTGGTTTAAAGGCAAGACACCCGTTTCGGTAATGGGCAAAGGAAGTATAAATTACTGGAAAGACGGACGTGAGGTGTATGATAATGTTGCGTTGATTTATTCGTATGATGACGGCACGCAATTTATCTACGATTCGATGACAAGCAACAGGCATTACGGTCTGGAAGAGCAAATTATGGGTGATGAGGGTACTCTCGAAATGGAAGTAAACAGAAGGTATTGGGAGCATCCGCCTCCGAAGCCTGAACCTCCGCCGCCTCCAGGCATCGTTCAACTGATGAAAGATATTGAAGGTGGGATTTTCAGCGATGCCATACCGCTGACAAACAGCTCCTGGATACCCGAATTAAAGGTTGAAGGTGAGGGACAAAAAATTGTGAACAGGGAAAAAGGATTTCAGGAATCAAAAGCGCAGCTCGAAGGATTTATAGCTTCCGTAAGAAAGGGAGAACCGACCAAAGGGCTTTTTGAGCAGGGTTACTGGGCTACTGTATGGGCATTGCTCGGACAGAAAGCTATGGATGAACAAAGAATTGTTGAATTACCGGACGAACTTAAACTGACATGAAAGATATAGTTATTAAATGGAAATGGGTAAAAAGGGAAGTAATCATTATTCTTTTACTTTACATTATTGCAAATTTGGTCAATATATTATCAATATTGATATACGGCACAAGCTGGAATGAGATTTTTACTTCACAACGGTTTGTATTATACATAACCGAATGGCTGTATATTATTTCAATTGGTGTCCGTGTAATTTATTTTGGAATAAAATATTTGTTCAGAAGGTGAATATATGAAGCATTACGTCCACTACGGATTTGCTTAAAAACCTGTAAAAAGAATCTTTTCTCACCATAAAAAGTAATTAATTCAGCTTCTTTATTTTATCCTCTTTTGTTAAACCTGAAAGTACTTCGATATTAATTCCGTCGGACAGGCCGGTTTTGATATATTTCTTTTCGAAAGTCTGGGGCCCGGTCTCTATTTCCACAAAAGCCGAATCATTTTCGAATTTGATAAGGCTCTCACTGACAGCGAGAACACTATCCCTTTTGTCAAGAACGATATCGGCATTGGCGCTGTATCCTGCCCTCACAAAAATGGAATCAATCAGGTCAACAGCTGCTTTAATCTCAAACTGGATTGCTCCGTTTTCCTCTTTTCCTTTCGGAGAGATGTATTCGAGTGTTGCGTGAAATTTGGCATTATTTATTGCGCCGATTGTCAGAATCAAGTCCATTCCCTCGTGAATTTTTCCCACCTCACTCTCGTCAACTTTACCTTCAAAGACCATTTCGCCCATATCGGCAACAACGGCTACGGTAGTTCCGTCGTTGAACGTATTGCTTTCAATAACCGAATTTCCAATCTCTACCGGAATATCCAGTACCATTCCGTTGATAGTTGAGCGAATAAGCGTATTTGTGGTTGACCCCGAATTTTTCGTCTGCCCCTCTTTAATCAGTTCCAGGTTGTTTTCAGCAGACTTCAACTCCTCCTGAGCACTGGTATAATCATATTCAAACTTTTCAAAATCGGTTTTAGCAATAACACTCTGATCAAGAAGCTTTTTATTTCTGTCGTAATTTCTTTTGGCATTGGCCAATGCTATTTTAGCCCGGTTCACTCTTGATTCGGCATTGTTAAGATTAACCATATTCGGAATTATCCTTACTTTGGCTATCAAATCACCCTTCTTAATAATCTCACCCTCCTTGACGTAAATTTCCTCAATAATTCCTGAAATTTTCGGTTTTATCTCAATCTCCTTTCGCGGTACTACCTTTCCGGTAGCAACTGTTTTTAAAACTATATCCGTAACTACCGGGGTTGTCGTTTCATAAACCACAGGTTTCGCCTGCGATTTATTATAGAGAAAATAGATAGTAAAGACAAATACTCCGACTATCACAACAAGAATCAAAATTTTAAAAAAGGTTTTCATTTTTATTTATTTTATTTACAAATGTCTCACATTAACTAACCCATAACCCATAACCCATCCTCCCCCTCTAAACCTCATCCCTCAAAGCATCAATCGGTTTAATACTAATAGCTCTTTTAGCAGGTATCCATCCCGCAAATGCTCCCGAAACAACAAGGATTAACAATGCTGTCATTGCCTTATTGAAATCAATTGTCGGGTTTGCAAACATATCACTATCCGACCCTGTTGAAACAAGAATATAGTTTAGCAGTTCAAGTAATCCGACACCCAATACCAATCCGAAATATCCTGCAAAAGTTGTCAGGAAAACAGATTCGGTAATTATCTGACTGATTATGTTCTGCGGCGAAGCCCCCAAAGCACGTTGAATACCTATCTCCTTAGTTCGCTCTTTCACTACAATCAGCATAATGTTGCTAACTCCGATAACTCCTGCAAAAAGAGTTCCGATACCTACAATCCATATAAGGCCGTCAATTCCCGTAAAAAGATTTGTCATCTTTTTAAACTCCGTTTCAAGGTTAAAAGAACCAACCGCACGGTCATCATCGGGATGAATGCTGTGCCTGCTTTTCATCAATGCTTTGGCTTTTTCTTCAACCACCGAAACCGGAACATCATCCTGTGATGTTATTGCATACCAACCCACAACATCACCGTAATTATAAACCCTTTGCAAAGTTGTAAAAGGGATAATTATCTGTTGATTATCACGATCGGCCTGCTGGTCTCTCTTCTTAGACTTAAAAAGTCCCACAACTTTAAAGTAAACACCCTGTATTTGCAGATACTTTCCAATAGGTTCTTCATTCTGATCAAACATCTCATCATAGACCCTCAAACCGATAACTGCAACCTTCCGTTGTTTTTCAATATCAATATCGTTAATAAACCTGCCTTTCATAATATCCACCGGTTCAATTTTGTTGTAGTCGGGATAATCACCCTGAATTCTGAATCCTCCGATTCTTTCACCGCGGATAACATTGTTCGTGCCGTCACCTCCCCGGCCCTGTAATCTTGCGGCAATATATTTTATTTCAGGGATATTTTCTTTCAAGGCTTTGGTATCCCCGTTGCGAAACATATATCTTCTCCCGCGCGGGAAACCTTTGTACGGCATAGTGGTAGTTTGTGTCCACATAAACATACTGTTTGTGGCCATATCTCCCATATCTCTGGTAACTCCGTTATAAAGGCCTGCGCCGGCACCCATCATTACCACAAGCATAAAAATACCCCAGAATACACCGAAAGCAGTGAAGAAAGTACGCAATTTGTTCTTCTTCAGCGCAAAATAAATCTCATTCCATTTATCAAGATCAAACATCCTTATAGCTGTGATTTAATTTTATTCATCTCTTAATGCAACAACCGGTTTAACACTTGCCGCTTTTTTCGCAGGTACGAAACCTGCAATGGCACCCGAAATTATCAACACCAGAGTGGCAAGCAGAGCCACATTTATATTCACCTCGGGGTTGGCGAAATAGTCAACACCCTGAAGGTTTTTTGAAACCAGCTCCAGCAATCCGACTCCAAGCACAAGTCCGATATATCCGGCAAAAGCCGTTATTAAAATTGATTCCTGCATAATCAGACTTATTACCGAGCCGGGAGAAGCACCCAATGCTTTTCGTATTCCGATTTCCTTGGTACGCTCTTTCACCACAATCATCATAATATTGCTAACTCCGACTATACCGGCAATAATGGTCCCTATTCCAATAACCCAGATAAAAAGCCTGATGTTGGCAAACAGTCTCATAAACTTCTGATACTGCTCAACATTGTTCCAGATAAAAATCGCCCTCTTATCCTCAGGGTCAAAATGATGTTTTTTTGAAAAATCACTTCTTATCTTATCAACTATCGCCTCGCTCTCCTCAACTGTCGCATCACCAACCGTGATACTCAGGCGGTCAATATCATTTCCTCTATTAAAGACCATCTGGGCTGTACTTATCGGGATATATACCCTTGATAAATCCCTGTCGCCACCCGGATCGTCAAAAACACCGATAACTTTAAATGGTATTGAACCGATTTTTATATATTTTCCAATAGCATCACCTTCTTTAAATAACGCCTCCTTTACAAGCCTTCCGATAGAAATAATTTTTCGCTTTTGCTCAACATCAATATCATTAATATATCGCCCTTCAACCATTGTAAGATTTTCGATATACCGGTAATCGGGATGAACACACATCAGGTCGAAAGTGCCGTATTCATTTTTGTACGAAATAACGCGTGTACCCCGGACTCTTGTTCTTGCAGATATATGATCAATACCCCGAATTTTTTTTACATAGTCGTAGTCATCATTTTTGAATTGTATAAATCGCCCCGGTTTATATCCGTCATATGCCTTGCTTGTAATACCCTGATTTATTGAAATTGTGTTGGTTGCATCGCCTTCAAACTCTTTTCTGACACCATTTTCAAGTCCATACCCTGAACCGAGCAGGATAATAAGCATAAAGATTCCCCACGCAACACTAAATCCCGTGAGAAAAGTCCTCAGCTTGTTTTTGCTGATGGTGCTGTATATCTCCTGCCATTTGTCAATATCAAACATTCCGGTTTCTTTGATTTTTTAATTTATAAATTGTTTGATTTTTGGTTTTGTCACAATTTTGGTGCTTTCCTTCGACAAGCTCAGGACGAGCTTACCAAAATCCCGCCAAAACCAATTCGTCATTTCTATATTTTCCACGGGTTAAGACCCGTGGCTACAAATATTTCGCCCCAGCCGTTGCAATGTGACAAGCGTCCACTTCTGTCAATGTGACAAGCGTCCACGCTTGTCAATTTATAACTACTTACCAACTCTTTCTTGACCTGTAAATCCCACTAATCATACTATCCTGCACGCAAACCTCTCTAAACCTGCAAGGTTCTCCAACCGCACTTTCCTGCTTGCAAACTTTACAGGTTTTGCTATGCCATAACCTGGTCGGCGAGCCATTTTTTTCTTTCTCCGTTATCCATTATTGAGTCGATTATGCCGTCTTTCAACCGTATTATTTTACTTGTTTTAGCGGCAATATCCCTTTCGTGGGTCACTATTATTACAGTTATTCCCATATCATTAATCTCTTTAAACAGGTCCATCATCTCAAGGGAAGTTTTTGAATCTAGTGCACCTGTAGGTTCGTCGGCCAGAATTATCTTCGGTTCGGCTATCAATGCTCTTGCAATGGCAAGCCTCTGCTTTTGTCCTCCCGAAAGTTCATTTGGCAGATGGGTTGCCCACTCCTTCAGCCCCAGTTTGTCGAGATACTCTAATGCCAGTTTGTTTCTTTTCTTGCGACCAACCTTTTTATAGTAAAGAGGTAAAGCAACATTTTCAACAGCATTTTTAAAGGAAATAAGATTAAACGATTGAAACACGAACCCAATCAAACGATTCCGGTATTGTGCAGCTTTGGTTTCGCTCATATTTCCAATCAGGTCACCGTCGAGCCAGTATTTACCTTTATCATAATTGTCAAGTATCCCTATTATGTTTAACAAAGTGGATTTCCCGGAGCCGGATGACCCCATAACAGAAACCATCTCTCCTTTTTCAATATGAAGATCAATCCCCTTTAATACATGTAGTTTGTTTGAGCCGGTAATATAAGTTTTATGAATTCCTTCAAGACGAATCATCTGTTTATAAATATTTTACAAAGACAAATTAAAATCATTTTTCGTGCCACTTAACGGTTATGTTTGAATTTCAAACTTTTAGCCGGAAATCCTTTTATAAAATAAGACACCTTTATGTTCGGAAAGTTACAAATGTGTTCGGGGGCGTGCAGATTAGAGAGGTTAAGGTATGATAATATACTTTGTCACTTTCACAAATTGGAGTGAACGAGTAAAACTACGGTTAATAAATTAAGGGAATACTCAAAGCTGTGCACGAATATAAAATAGTGTAAACAATCTTATTATATAAAGTATATTTTACTTTTAATACTTTATACTTGACTTTTTGTAAAGTATTCTTTACTTTTGTCAAAATTTTAAAAATTACAGTTATGAAAACAAACTTCTTATTTCCGTACAAATTTAAGAGAGCAGGCTGGATTGTTTTTATTCCGGCTGCCATTTTAGGCTCTCTTTATCTGTTTTTCGATTACACACCGGATTTCCTGCACTTACAGTCGCCATTCATTGACAGCGAATCTATGTTTTCCGCAACAAATAATAATCTGATTGATGAAATTTCGGGTGTTTTTTCAATTATCGGTTTGCTGATGATTGCTTTCTCGAAAGAGAAAAATGAAGATGAATTTATATCAAAAATAAGGCTCGAATCACTTTTATGGGCAACTTACATCAATTACATTATCGTGCTTATCGGAATTATTTTCGTCTATGGTTCGGCATTCTTTTATGTGTTGATTTTCAACTTATTTACTATTCTTTTGTTTTTCATCATCAGGTTCAATCTGGTTTTACACAATTTAAAAAAGGAGGAGAGATGAAAAACACGATTAAAGTTGAACGCGCAATTAAGGACTACACACAGGAGGACCTGGCAAAGCTTGTGAAAGTGAGCCGTCAGACAATCAATGCAATCGAAAAACGTAAATATATCCCCTCAACCGCATTGGCAATGAAAATAGCATATATTTTCGGTAAAAAAGTAGATGATACTTTTACGCTTGAAGATACCGACTGGGATTAACAGGCGGATTGAATTTCATAAAACAACGAATCTTATAAAACCTTTATGTAAAAATATTCGTACAATTCGTTTTGGAATAAAATTATCAAAATTAATGTATTCAAACGCCCTAATAAACAAGTTTATTTTCACAATACTTTTATTAACGGGCGTATGTGTATATTCGCAACCTGTTTATGACAGCCTTTTAAATGTAGTAGAATCAACCGACAACGACACAATAAAAATCAATACTTACCTTGAGATTGGCATCCTTTTAAGGAAAACAAACAGCACAAAAGCCGTTGATAATGCCCTAAAAGCATTGGACATAGCAAAACATACCGGAAAAGCTGAAAAACAGGCACTTTGTTATTATTATCTCGGAAGAATTTATGGAGAATCGGGTGATGAGCAAAAGAGTATAGAAAATTTCAATAAAAGCATTAATCTTTACGAATCTCTTAATATGCCGAAGAAAACGGCAAAAGTCCTTTCCGATCTTGGATTTGTTTATCATCGCTTTGATGATTACGAAAAAGCTATGGAGATGTACCGGGAAGCACTGTTGATATACAATAATTTCGATAGTAAAAGAGAAATTGCACTTGCACTGAATCGAACGGGACTTGCCAAAACCGAACTCGGACAGTTTGACGGTGCACTTGAAGCTCATTTGCAAGCTTTAAAAATCTATGAAGAAATAGGTGATGAAACAAATATTGCAGCAGCGAATAACAACATCGGTAATATATATAACAGGCTGGGAGACAATCAAAAAGCCTTGCGATACTACCAAACGGCAATTGATTACAGGGAAAAGTTAGGCCAGAAACAGTCAATAATAGCTTCGTTAATAAATATAGGCTCCATTTATAGTAACATTTATGATTATGAAAATGCACTGAAAAGTTTTAATAAAGCCCTGGGATATGTTAACGAAAACACAAACACTCAATGGGTTGTGACTTTATACATTGACCTGAGTAATACTTTTTTTGATATGAAAAGTTATGAGCCTGCGATAAAAAATCTTAAAATTGCCGAAGAGTATGCCCGAAAATACAATTATAAAGTAAGCATATCAATCTGTAAACTTAATCTCGGGATGATATATCTTGATATGGGTGAAAACCATAAGGCTTTGTCAGAATTAAATAGAGGTCTGCCCGGTGCAAAACAGTCAAAAGTATTGCCGCTCATTGCCGAGTTCTACAATGTTTTTTCTCAAATCTATGAATCCATATCGGATTATAAAAAATCTTACGAGTATTTTGAACTTTATTCCAACCTAAACGATAGTATTTTTAATATGGAGTCGGCAAGGCAAATTGCGGAATTACAAACAAAATTCGAATCTGAAAAAAAGGATAAGACAATAGCACTTTTACAAGCGGATAACAAGATAAAAGCCGTAAGTCTTAAAAAAGGAAAAACAGAAAGAAACATTTATTTTATTGTATTTGTATTTATCCTGCTTTTCCTTGTTGTGATTATAAGCCGGTATGTTTTTAAAACCCGTACAAACAAATTACTTACTGAAAAGGGGACTGAAATAGAAAGAGTAAACAAAGAATTAAAAGAGAAAAACCTGTTGATAAAACAACAACAACTCGAACTGGAAGAAAACATTAATAAACAGAAAAAACTGATTGATACAAAAGATAAATTTTTCTCAATTATTGCCCACGACCTGAAAAACCCGTTTAATGCGATTATAGGTATGTCGGGAATAATTTATAATGAATTTGACAGATTTGATGAATCCACACGAATTGATTTTATTAAAAAAATAAATAATTCATCGAAAGAGGTTTTTAAACTGGTCGAAAATCTTTTGAGTTGGTCAAGAGCAAGATCCGGTTCGCTCGTTTTTAATCCCGTTGTTTTCAATGTGAGCAAAACGGTTAAGAAAGCACTCTCGGTTTACAGTGTAGCTGCAACGAATAAGAACATTTCAATTTCCTTGAATATTGATGAAAATATGTCGGCTTTTGCCGATATGGATATGACAGATACGGTTATCAGAAATCTTGTTTCAAATGCAGTTAAATTCACACCGGTTGGCGGCAAGATTGAAATTAATGCCGAAAAAAACGGTGATTACATAAAAATAAGTGTTAAAGACAGCGGATTGGGGATTGACAGTGAAAATCCCGAACAAATATTCAGTGTGGAGGAAAAACATTCAACAAAAGGAACACAAAATGAAAAAGGAACAGGTCTCGG
>CAYOZZ010000449.1:0-1971 GCA_964408535.1 uncultured Bacteroidales bacterium
TATTGAAACTGTTTTTTCTGTTCAAAAAGGCAATAATCTGATCAGCAAAATGATGAACATTCACAATTATCTCGTCAAAGCCGTATTTTATCAGGTTTTGAATAACAATCTCAAGTAAGGTTTTCCCGGCAACCTCAATCAAAGCTTTCGGCTTAGTATCGGTCAAAGGTTTCATTCTTGTTCCCAAACCTGCTGCGAGAATCATTGCTTTCATAGTATCATATTTTTTTGAGACAAGTTGTGGCTTGTCTTAACTAAACTTTTCACATAGCTCATTTTACTTCATAAGCTCCAATATCCACACCGGCACCTTCAGGTACGGGATTACCATCCTTATCATACTTCAACCCCACATCCGTACCTTTGTCAATGCAGGGAGATGTTTCATCCAAATGAAAATCGCCTCTATTGGCGTCAACAAACCGGGGATCTGCAAATACAGAATTGTTCTCATCACTTTGCGTTGTTTCCCAATAGCAATTATAACCGGAATCCGTCGCATTTGAAGGTACTCCGCTTTTGTAAAAAATACAATTGTTAATAACCGAATTACCTTTTACGGATGACTTACAGCTGTAAAACACATTGTTAAACAGTATTGCACTTTCATCTATACTATTGATGCCCAGAGGCAAATCAACAAAAACATTATAACAGACAAATGCCTTGCCGTGGCTGTATATCCCCTGCAATTCTCCTGAAAATGTGTTACCTCTGATTATCACGGAATCTCCGGCACCCAAAAACAGACAGGCTCCTCCTTCTCCTTCCGGGTCAGGACTTTTAAACAAATTATTCTCAATAATTCCAAAAGCCGGATTACCTGTATGGATAAAACAAAATTTATTTCCCGTACCCGACCTGTCAAGGTAATTATTTCTCACAATAAAATCACCGCATTTTTTCGACAGTTGTATGCAATCGCCCGGAGCCTCGTTTTCAGTATGTCCTGCATAAAACCACTTTTGATTAACCTCAAAAATCCTGTTATCAACAATCATTAAATCTCCCCAGCTTTCGGCAAAAATTCCATCATCCCCGGTATTGTGTATCCGGCAGTTTTTCACAGTTGCACCGGAACCATACATTAGCCTTATACCCCAAATTGCATTTGAAAAATCACAATTTTCCACCACTATACTGTTTTTACCGTTCTTCTCATTCTTCCCAAAAAACCTGACACAGGAAACAGGAAGTGCAACTCCCTTATTACCGGTATCGCCACATATTTTAAAATTACTAAATGTAATCGCCACACTATTCCTAAAATCAAACACATGGGACTTGCAAGAGGCCACGATTTCAGGTTTTTCACCTCTACCGTAAGATGAGAAAAGGATACTTCTGCCCTCTTTCACCGAAAATCCATCCCCGGCATAAAAAACCGTACCGCATTTCTGCAAAAAGACTTTACCGTTCATATAGGATGTATCATTCCAGTGCAGATCATACCAGGAATTGAAAGGATTACGGACAGAACCGTCCTCCTGCTCATTTCCCTGATATGACGGATCAATATAAATTGTGTCCTGCGAAAAAGAGAGCAGACCCGCAACGATAAGAAATACCGTCAGTAAATGATTTGGGTGAAATATTTTATTCATGGCTACCATTTATCAATTACTTTATGACTGAGTTTCAACCTAATATCATATTTATTTTTCAGATGTTCATAAAGATTCTCGGCACTGTAAACAGACCTGTGCTGTCCGCCGGTACACCCGAAATTCACCATAAGATGACCAAATCCCCTCTCAATATAATTATCAACGGATTGGTCAACGATTTCAAACACATTATTCAGAAATTTCAGGACTTCAGGCTCCTTACTCAGAAAGTCAATAACAGGCTTATCCTTTCCTGTCAGTTTTTTGTATTCTTCATATCTCCCGGGGTTTGGTAATGCCCGGCAATCGAATATAAAACCGCCGCCGTTCCCGCTTTCATCCTCAGGAATCTCCTTTTTAAAAG
>CAYOZZ010000450.1:0-1913 GCA_964408535.1 uncultured Bacteroidales bacterium
AAACTGATATATTCTTTGAACGGCTCAATATTATAGCCGTAAAAACCGATTTCGGCAAGTGCCTGATAGAAAAACGGTTGCAGTTTCTCTATTCCCTGGTCCGAAACCCAGTCGAAGCCGGCAACCTTATCCAGTTGTTTCAGCATCACTTCGGCCGAATCGGGAAACATCGGGAATGAGTTGCATTCGAAACTTCCCCATTGCCAGAAAGCAAAAGAATATTCAAGTACAAGCAGTTCATAAGCCTTTTCATAGCCCATTCTATATGTCAGTTTTCTCTTTTTAGTGAGTTTTTTAAAAGCCGGCAGAAACTTCTCCTTATTTTGCAACATCATCAACTGGTATTTGTAAATATTGTCACGACAGGCTGAATCACCCACGCTTTGCAAAAACCTGTAAACCCTTTTGTCGGCAACTGCAAAATTAAGCGGCGCCACATAAGGAACACTTACATCCACATCTCCGGGATAGAAATAGCGGAAATAAATTGCTGTTTGTCCACCCTTGCTTATGCCGGTACTCACCCATTTCGCTTTATAAATATTTTTAAGTATTTCGACAATCCTGTGATGGTCGGTTGCTGCATTATAAACCGTTAACTGCGACCAATCAACGGGCTTGGGAGTTGATTTTGCAAAATAGCGGTGTTCCACTACTATCTGGTTTGCATCCAGTATCGGACTGAGTTCGTTCACATAGTTGGGATTCTCAGCATAGTTGGCTGCATAACCTTCGGTAACGAATACTACCGGATTATCAAATCCTTTGTGACACAGAAATACCCTTTGTGTGAATTTTTGTCCGCCGGGCTCATTATGGTTTACAGGCTGTTCGACTTCAAGAAGATATTTCTCCTTAAAAAAATCACCTGTTTTCATTGTTTTATATGTGAAATGATACTCTTTAGACAATCTTTTAAGGATTGTATCAAGTTCCTGCGCCTGAAGAGTGAATGAGAATATCACCAATAAAAGGAAGGTGAATTTTACTGCTTTGAAGGTATGTTTTATATTATTCATTTATTAATTGTTTAATTTTTTCCAAATCTTTCTTAATTCCTGTATTTGATCTGTATATTATCTCACCCTCGTTGTTAATCAGGAAGTTAACAGGGTATGCAAAAATCTTATAATCCGAAACAATTTTCGATTTGTCTCCTGCCCATAGAAATATCCAGTCATAGTCCTTATGATCATCCAAATATTTTATCATATACTTTTTGAGCCTGTCAACGGAAATACTTATGAACACTATATTGTCACCGAATTTTTCTTTTATCAGTGAAAATTCTTTATGGTGTTCTCTGCAATGGTTGCACCATACAGCCCAAAAGTCAATATAAACATATTTGCCCTTAAAATCGTTTAACGAAACAGTATTATCATTTCTGTCGGGCAGCTCAAAAAGGGGCGCCGGAATATTTAATTTGTTTTTGTTAATGTATTTTTTTCTCAAATCGGTTGCAACGATTTTAACATATTCGGATGTTGAGTTGTCGGCTATCGAATCGGATAATTGTAAAAAATCTTCTAGTTTTTCAAATTTGTTATTATAGGATGCAAGCTCCATTTCAGTGTTGAGATACAGGAGTTTCGATAATTGTTCTACTTCCGTTTTTGAGTAATTATTCGAGAACTCCAAATAATTTTCAAATGAAAAATTTCTGTTTTTATATTTTGTTGATTTTAAATAGATATATTTATTAATATATGTAAAAATTGAAAGGCAGTTGGTATATGAAGGGTTTGAAAAAAGAACAGGAGCATTATCAAATATGTTGTTTTTAAAGTTGATTAAGCTGTCGGTTCCAAACTTTCTTTCAATTAGAATTGCATTATAGGGAGCAAGATAGTAGTTTATATAATTGGAAAGAAAACCATCTGAAATATTTGATAATTTTCCTGAAACACTGT
>CAYOZZ010000451.1:0-2138 GCA_964408535.1 uncultured Bacteroidales bacterium
GAGTTTGTAAACAGCGTTTCCGAACGTTATATCGAACTGTATGAGAAAATCACAGGCGAGAAATTTGTAAAAGCTGATGCTAAGGATGTCTTGAAAAGGGTGGAGGAGAATATTTTGGGATTTCTGGAAAAGAATCTTTAAGAAATTAAAAACAGTTGTCAATATTTGTGCATTGAACGGTTGTCAATAAATATAATTAGTTCAATACAACTGTCAGTAACCCTGTATATCAAAGATGTTTGGTGAGTAATAACACATTTCCTTAACAATTTTTGTTTTGATTTTGGGCAAAGTCTTGTGTGCTTTGATAACTTATTTAAAAGGACTTCAACCTTTTTATCAAACTTTTGTGCTACTGTTAATGACCAGTTATTTATTAAATATTCAAGAATACTTAAATAAGTTTCTTCAGCTAATGGCGACCATATAACAGGAGTATCTTTAGGCATTCTTGTTGAATAATAGCTTTACTTTTCGTCTAACATCAGCATGAGAAATGCCTTCATTATTGTCAAGTTGCTTAATTCCCTGTTCTATGAGTTTTTTTTCGGTTTCTGTTAATATATCCCACCAGTCAGAATCATTATCTATGACTTGAGAAAAAAAAGATTTTATAGTTGATAACATATCCGGATCATTTATGTTATCAATAATATGGTGCAGGTCACTTTTAAGCTCTATTGTGTTCATAATAATTATATTTGTTGCAAAGATAAAAAATTTACTTTTGCAGGACAAATATTTTAGCTTATGATTCCGTTTTCTCCACCCCGTATGGACCAGAAGATAATTGATGAAGTAACAGCCGCTTTAAAGTCGGGATGGATAACTACCGGGCCGCGGGTGAAGAAGTTTGAGGAGAGACTTACGGCTTATGCAGGTCATTTGGCAACTTTGTGTACCAGTTCAGGCTCTGCCGGACTGGAATTGATGCTGCGCTGGTTCGGAGTAGGGGAGGGTGACGAGGTAATTCTGCCTGCTTATACATACACTGCAACTGCAAATGTAATTGTACATTGCGGTGCAAAACCGGTTTTTGTTGACGTAAAAAATGATTTTAACATTTCAGTTAAAGAAATAGAAAAAGCGATTACCGGAAAGACAAAAGTGATAATGCCGGTTGATATTGCCGGATTTCCCTGCGATTATGATGAAATAAACAAGCTTGTTAGACGAAAGGATATAACTGAAAAATTTATTCCCAAAACAGGAGAACAGCGGAAACTCGGTCGTATTCTTGTATTGTCCGACGCAGCCCATTCGCTCGGTGCGGTTTACAAAGGAACAAAAACCGGAAAGCTGACAGATATAACAGTCTATTCCTTTCACGCTGTTAAAAACCTTACTACTGCCGAGGGTGGTGCCGTTTGCCTGAATTTACCGGAACCTTTTGATAATGAAGCTATTTACAAATATTTAAGAGTGAAATCACTACACGGACAGACGAAAGACGCATTCACAAAAACAAAAGCCGGGGCCTGGCGTTATGATGTCGTTGAGCCGGGTTACAAATTCAATATGACCGACATTGCTGCTGCAATGGGACTTGTAGAAATAGAACGCTATGATAATGATATGCTTGTCAGGCGAAAGCAGATATTTGACAGATATGCAAAAGCCTTCTCGGAATTTGATTGGGCTGAAGTTCCTATATATGAAACTGATAAAAAGAGGTCATCCTATCATGTTTTTCTATTAAGAATTAAAGATATTACCGGAGAACAGCGTGATGAGATAATCCAAAAGATAACTAAGAAGGGAGTGTCGGTAAATGTCCATTTTATCCCGTTACCGTTAATGACCTATTACAAATCATTAGGGAACGATATTGCTGATTTTCCTGTAAGCTATGATAATTTCTCGCGGGTTATCAGTCTGCCGGTTTATTATGATTTAACTGATGAGCAGATTGAGACTGTTGTTAGGGCTGTGGTTGAGTCGTATAATGCTGTTTGATTTTTTGTAAGGTAGTCAAAAGGAAAGCGTGATTAAGTTTATCAAGAGGTAGTACGGTTTATACCTGAAGAAATAAGGGGGAAAACATGCTTTTAAAAACATTTTGTATATTTGCATATTCCGATACGGAAATTTTTTGACTGCAAAACCGGAAATATTGTTGAGCAAAGAAGTCCGAAAAG
>CAYOZZ010000452.1:0-2141 GCA_964408535.1 uncultured Bacteroidales bacterium
TTAAATTGTAGGTGCTGTCGGTAATGTTTGTAAAGACCGAATCGGCTTCACTCCATTCATAAAGATATAATCCGTTATAGACCTTTGCCTGAGCGCTTGAAACCGGCATTGAGACCAAGTGCCAGTCATCTGCGGATAAATATTGTTCAACGGTACCGTCAACCTCATTATCAACTATTAATGAGCCGACACCATTGTTGTCAGCCTTCAGAATAAGGCCTGACGTACCGGAATTGTTATCAAGAATTGATTCTACAGTTAATCCTGATGCCGGAGGAATAATCATAGCACCGTTTATTTCAACATCGTATGCGGATGTGTAATCATCCACGGTTACCGTATCCCCTGTTTCAATTGTAATAAACTCAGAGTATTTATTGGGATAAGTTGAGGAGTTTACCCAGTTGTTTTCTCCATGTTCCACTTCCCAGGTTGAAAGATTCCACCAGTCACCGGTTGCTTTTGAGCGATATTTCGGGCGAAGAAGAAAATCGGGTGAATCAATAGTAGCATCGGTATAATCAATTTCCGTGATATCGTCATCACCTGTATTGCCATTTAGACCTGTACCGGAAACATAGGTCGGCGGATTACCTTTATCGTTTAGATGCATAAGTAAAACAGTGTTGGCGTCACTTTCATATTCTTCCCAATGTGTTGATGTTTGCATATCCGATATATTGCGTGCAATATCCGAAACTCTGATTTCGTCAATATCTGCATCTTCCATTTGTCTTGAATAGCTCCCCCAGTATCTTCCTCCGAAGTTTATTGCATTTGTTGAGGCTGTCAAAGACCAATCGGGATCCGTATCATTATCGCATTCCGTTCCGTTCACAAAAAGTTTTGCAGTAGAACCGTCGTATGTTGCGGCCACATGATACCATGTATCAAATTCCATATCCGCACTTGTTGAGCCTGTACCGTCACAGTCCATATATGCTATAATACTTCCGCTTGAATTCCTCGCAGCAAATGCAACGGCATAGTCATCATTATCATCGTCAATCAGGTAAAACGAAAAAACCGTTCTTCTGTCCATAATGCAATCATAATTGCCGCTTGTGTATGAACTGACGTTAATCCAGGCTTCAAAAGTCCAGGAGTTTGAAACGTCAAGCGCATCGGAACCGTCATTTACGTAAAATGATTCTCCTCCGTCAAGGCTAATTGCATATTCGTTTTGGGCAAACGAATTAACTGCCCCCATAAAAACAAGAGCAAACAAAAATGTAATCGTTCTTTTCATAAGTCGTTTATTTTAATTAAACTTAATAATTTGTTTATTTCCGTGTAAAATATATACTTGCAAAAAATAAAGACGCATAAAGAACTGAAAATCCCCCAAAATAAAAAAGCGCTGGATGATTCCAGCGCTTTTTTATTTGATATACAAGATGTTACTATCTGAGATAAACTTTCTGTGTTTTTATTCCTTCCTTTCCTATAACTTTAACAATATAATAACCGTTTACATCAGAAACAATAAGATTATTTTTCCCTTTATAAGCATCTTTTTCAGATACTTTTTTGCCAAGAAGATTATAAACTTCAATTGTACCGTCAAACCTGAAAGGAATATTTACAATAATGGAATTTTTTTGCCCGTATATATGAATTGAGTTCATCTGCGAAATATTTGCAGGATTATCAATACCCAGCGGATTAGCAAAATGTATTACAAATCTGTTATTATCATCCGTTATTGTACCTGAAAATGTATAAACCGAATTTTCCCTTAAATCCATAAACATATTATCCTTTTTATCTTCAAGGTAAACAGGCAGGTCATTAGGAAAACTTTCTATTCCCGAAATACTCATAATAAAAATGCCGTCAGTTCCCGGGGAAAAAGCAACAGGAACGGTTTTATGATTTTCCGGTGAGTTCATAAAATTAACAGCTGTCTTTACATTTGCCGTTTCCGTATAGATTTTGGGTGAAGGTGTTTCGGTAAAAAGCTTATACGCATCAAATTTATTATCGAATCCGTCGGTCGCATCACTATTAAAAGCAATTATGCATTCATCGGCATACTTTTCGCCCTGAACATTTATTCTTAACAGATTATATTCGATACCGTTTCCTTTATAGAACTCAGTTGAAGCGCTTGCAACCCTTTGTGAAGCGGGAATGGTAAG
>CAYOZZ010000453.1:0-5801 GCA_964408535.1 uncultured Bacteroidales bacterium
TTTGTTTATGGTTCGGCTTATCCGTTTGGCAATTTTAAAGAAACATTAGAACAAACTCTGGCTCTGCCATTATCAGATCAGGCAATGCAAAAATATCTTTATACAAATTCGAGAAGATTATTAGGACTTGAAAGTTAAATAAACAGATTAATAAATTTTTTAAATTTTTATAATTATGAGTAAAGAAAAAATTGTAGAACAACATGGTTTTGAACAAGCTATGATAGGTGCTGTCGGAAACACGGCTTTTATGCAACTATCAAACAACGATAGAGTAATTGCTGCCCAAAAATATGGCGGCGTAAGAGAAGATACGGGTGAAGTAGAAATTAGTTTTTACGGAATGTGTGCTTTTAGAATAACATCTCCAAAAGGTATTTCAATGGTAATAGACCCTTGGCGTAATGCACCGGGATTCGGTGGATATTGGTTTTTAATTGATTTCCCCGAAACAACTTGTGATATCGGATTGAGCACTCATGCTCACGGCGACCACGATGCTCTTCATCGTTTAGATGCAGGTATGTTGCTCGACCGTATGGGAGGAGTTTTCCAGCTGGGCGATGTAAAAATCACAGGTATTCTGGATAAGCATATGTGCGAACCTCAAAACGATTTATACACATCTAAAATTATGATGGAATTGTTCGGTAAAAAAACTTGTCCGCCAAACGAGCATATGGAATGGGACAACACCATGTTTTTGATTGAAGTTGGCGGATTGCGTATTTTACATTGGGGTGATAACCGTCAGAACCCGCCGGAAGATGTTTGGGATATGATGAAAGATATTGATATAGCATTACTTCCTGTTAGCGACGACGGTCATATTCTAACACCTCGTTGGGGGAAAAAAATTGCTGAAAAACTAAATGCAAAAGTTATTATTCCTAATCATTACTACATAGAAGGTCTTAACCTGCAAAATGCAGGTTGGGAATTGCCTGCCGTACAATTCACCAGAATGATGGACCATACTTTCCTTGATACTCATACCATTAGTTTAAGTCCTGAAAAAATTAAGGACTATAAGCAACATGTAATGTATTTTGGTGAGCATACTCTTACAAATATATTTAAATGGCAAGCCCCGACATACGAAACGGAGAATGTTCCGTTACCTGATCCTGTTAAAGCCTGGGAACGATTTAAACCAAAAAACGGGGATAAATACTAATCTATTATTAATTAAAAATTTATTAAAAATGAAAGAAAACAAAAATCAACCATCACCGGTGATGGGTAGTACAAGAACCCCGCATAGGCAACCTAAATATATAGACCCTATGCCGCGTCTGGTTCAGGTTGGCGATGTAGCTTATTGCCAGAACAAAAACAATACGCGAATTATTGCAGCGCATTATTATGGCGGACTTCGTGAAGATATTGGCGAAGTAAGCATTAGCTATTACGGAATGTCCGCAATTAAGATCACTACACCAAAAGGTTTAGAATTGTTTTTCGATCCCTGGAAAAATCCTTGTGACCCTTCCTGGGGTGGTATCTGGTACAAAATGCGTATGCCGATGACACATTGCGACATCGGATTTGTGACCCACAGCCATTTCGACCATAATGCTTACGAAATGCTTGATGCAGGTATGATTATCAGAGGTCTGGCCGGCACTTACAACTTTGCCGATGTAAAAGTAACAGGCCTTGCCGATAAACATATTGTTGAAACACAAAGTCCTGTTTACACAAAAGAGGTTCTGGACACGCTTTATCCATTTCCAAATGTTGATAAAGAAGATGTTGACAATACCATTTATCTTATCGAAACGGGTGGTTTAAGAATTGTTCACTGGGGCGATAATCGCCAGAACCCGCCACAGGATATTTGGGATCAGTTAACGGATATTGACATAGTTATACTTCCTGTAACAGACGACGGCCGTATGCTTACACCTGAATGGGCTGATAAAATCGCTTCCAAAACGAATGCGAAAATCATTATCCCGACTCATTATTTTATTGATGGAATTAATATTGAAGGAGCAGGTTGGAGCAAAACAGCCGAAGATTACGTGAATGCTCACGATAATACCGTTTTGGATACGCACACCATCAGTTTAAATCCTGATAAAGTAAAAGATTACAACAATCATGTATTCTATTTCGGAAACAATGTTGCTTTCGATTTGGTTCAGGTTGACCTGGCTCAGGATGGTGAAATTGCAGATATTCCGGAGGTTAAGCCCGTATGGGAACAGTATAAATAAATTTAATAAAAACTAAAAAAATATAATCATGGATATGACAAAATTACCCAACCCTGCAACATGGTTGGTACCCGTTATAGGTGATAATACCTTTTATCAGGGTGTAAAAAACGACAGAATAATTGCCGCTCAAAAAAATGGCGGAATTACTAAAGATACCGGGAAGGTTACCATAAGTTATTACGGAATGATCGCTTATAAAGTAACTACTCCGCAAGGACTGGAGATTTTAATAGATCCTTTCAGAAATGCCCCCGATTTAGATCTCGGTGGTATATGGTTTTTGTCACAATTTCCTGAAATTAATGCCGACATAGTTATTTCAACTCATGCTCATGGCGATCACGATGGAATGATGCGTGTAAAAGCACCTATGATGCTTGACAGACTTGCAGGAACAGTTGAAATCGGCGATGCCAAAATCACAGGTTTCCCCGACAAGCATGTAAGTAACCCTCAAAATGAGATTTACGATGGAATTATTTTGGAAAAAGCATTCGGTAAGCACAATTATCCACCGGGAGAAAATATGGAATGGGATAACTCTATGATTCTGATTGAAACAGGAGGAATGCGTATTCTTCACTGGGGCGATAACCGTCAGAATCCGCCGCAGGAAATGTTCGACCAGATTGGCGATATTGATATCTACATCTCGGCAATCAGCGATGACGGACATATCACAACACCAAGATGGGGTGCAAAAATCGGGAAAGAAAAACTTCATGCAAAAGCAGTATTCCCCGGACATTATAATGTTGAAGGAATTAATCACCCGTACGCTTCAGGAATTATTGATGCCACACAGTTTACCCGTATGCACGAGCATACTTTTATTAAAGACAAATCAATTTCTTTTACCAAAGAAGAGCTGGATAAACTCAATTTCCATGTATTCTACTTTGGCGAAAATGTTGATTGGGATGTGCTTAAGTGGCCTCATAAATTTCCTTACGATTACCCGGTTTCCGATTTGGATGTATGGCCGGGCGATCACAGAGAATGGGAACAGTACAAACCGAAAAACAGAGATAAATATTAATAAAATGTAATTCAAAGTTAATGGTAGTGTAAAATTTACACTACCATTAACTTTTTTAAGAAAAGGAATATGAGCAATTTTACAAAAATTAAATTTCAATTTAGTATAATCACATTATTTTTAATACAAACAGCAGTTATTGCACAAAATCAACCTGTTAATTCTAATTATCTTATTGAATACGGAATATCACCGCGGGTATTGGATGCTGCGGCAAGTTCCTTTATGCAAGACGGCAGATTTGTAGAGAATGTTATAGTAAAAGTAAAAAACGATGAGGGAGAAAAAACTTATGATGTTGATTTGATTTTCGATCCGGCGTATAACGAAGGAATGGATATCCGTGCAGTTATAAACACAAAAAATATTGAGAAAAAGGATTTAAAACAATTAAAGAAATATTTGGAAAAAAGTCATTATTTCAGTCGTATGTCAAGAAAATATTTGTACGATGAAAGTACTCTCAAACTTGTAAATAAAACAGGTGATAATCTCGAACTGGAATATTCTTATCAAACAAAAGATATTGACCCTTATTTGAACTATATCAAAAAAATAAAAGGAAATATTTATATAAAAAACGGAGTATTAGATAAGGTGGTTTTATCAAATACAAAACCATTAAAAAATCATATTTCTAAATATACAAAGGAAATAAAATACGCAAAACTCAACAATGGCGGATATATTATTTCTAATGCTACAGAAAAATTTACAGTAGAAAAAAAGAATTCAAAAACAGAAATAGAAATAAAGAAAAATACGCTTAAATATACCGATAAGGAAGGTAAAGACTTGACTTGGGAAGGTGAAAATACATCAGGACAAATAGATTACTTTAATGCTGAAAGCGTAGATGTAAAATTAGGAGGAACTTTACCGTTTCTGGGAAAAGCAGCCACAAAAATGGGATTTAAACTTCCTCGTCCGTTTGGTGTTGCTGCATTTGTATATGCACATAGTCAGAATATGGAATTTACCGGTCTGCAGGTAGGTTACGATGGTGGCGATAAAGCCGATTTAAACTCGCTGTTTGAGCTGGAAAATTCAAAAGTAACACAAACGACATATATGCCTTTATTCAAGGCCGACTTATGGATTTTCCCGTTTTTAAATATTATGGTAATTGCCGGTGGTGGTCAAAACGATTTAAACGGAGAACTGGTAATAAATGAAGATAAAAGAGAGTTTGTTAACGATTTGGGAGATGCTTTTAACAATCTACCCGGCTGGTTAATTGACTGGCCTGACATCCCTAATGTTCCCCGTGCAATGCCAATTAAAACAACTATTACATCAGAGGTTTACGGCGGAGGATTAACCCTTGCCGGTGGTATCGATAATTTCAATTTATCTGTAAATTATCAACTTATGTTTACCAAAATTGTTGAGGCTAATACAACCAATATGGTAAATGTTGTTTCGCCTTTGATTGGATATATGTCACCTTTCGGTGTAAACTTTATGCTTGGTGCACAAGGTCAGTTTTACAATACTAAGCTTTCCGGATTTATTGAGGTTGAAGATAGTAACGGCGACAAGCATACTCTTGATTATAATGTTGATTTTGAACCGATTCAGTGGAATGTAATTTTAGGTGTTTACAAAACCTTTGCAAAACACTGGGAAATGTCGTTTCAGGCAGGATTTGGACAAAGAACATCATTAACAGCAATACTTGGATATAGATTTTAAATAATAATAGTTCAAATAAATAATAACATGAAAAAAGTATTATTATCAATACAAATTGCATTATTAGCATTCATTTTTGTTGCTTGTAATCAAACAACAAATAATAAGAAAACAGTAGAGTCAAAGAAAATTGAACAGTGGGAAACTCCAACCGATTTTCAAAACAGACTACTGCCTAAGAGATTACCAATGATGCAAGCCGATTACTCGGGAAAACCGTTAACAAGTTGGGAAGCTGTTGCAGACAGGCAAGCGATTGTAAACCACGTAACCGCATACTCGTTTTTGATAGACGAAGGCAGATGGGACGAGTGGTATGCTCTGTTCTCAGAAGATATTTTATTTCAAACCACAGCACCTTGTTTCGGAACTATCAGTGTAAAAGGCAAAAAAGCTTTTGAAGAATTTGTAAATGTACGATTCAGAGGACCCGGCAGCGAAACAAATCGTGTAGCACACCGACACACAATGGGAAATATGCATGTTGTTGAACAAACCGACACAACAGCCGAAGTACGAACTTATATGCTTATCTCAAATGCTTTTCCTAATGGTAAATTTCAAGTGTTTACAAGTGGGACTTACAACGCTTCTTTAAGAAAACGTAACGATGCTTGGACTATTACACGTTGGTATATAGAAACAGATGCACCTGTTCCACCATCAAAAGTAGATCTTCCGGGTGTAGAATTTATACCCGATACTTTGTCTGATTGCGCAGGTCTTTAAATAAAAACAAAATTATTATTGCGGGAAAAAGGACATATCCTTTTTCCCGCAATATCATTAAATCAATGTATTATGAACGAAATTTTACAAATAACATTTCAAATATCAATTCT
>CAYOZZ010000454.1:0-14423 GCA_964408535.1 uncultured Bacteroidales bacterium
TAAAATTCTTTAACGTTGTGGTGCATTAAAAAAAGAAAAAGAAACGAATTATTAACTGAAAAGAAGTTTATTATGAAAACAAAACTATTATTTTCCCTTATTGCAATATTCCTTATTCAAGGATGTGCTTTGGAAATCGGGAGACTAAATCCTAACCCGAAATTAAATTTATCAAAAACAAGTAAGACGTTATCCTTATTATTTTCGGATGATATTAAAGATGCTTTTTTAATACCAGAATATAGTGGCATTAAAAAATCCAAGGTTTCAAATTGGCACAAAACTTTAGAAATTGGATTTAATAATGGATTTGGGCAATATTTTATATTGGTTGATGAAAGAGTCGAACCAAATTATTTAATCAAATTAATTAAAACGGAATTGGTATTTATACCAACTACTGTCAGCGGCTATAACAACACTACCGAGTTGAAAGTCGAAATAAAGTTCCAAGCCAAATTGCTAAATGAAAAAAAAGAAAGTTTAAATATTGTTGACGAGATTGCAAAATCAAGTAAACAAATAAAAACTAAAGGACAAGTAAAAGAGGCTGTTGAAAGTGCAGTTGAGGATATGTATGAAATTATATCAAATAAATTCTTCACAAAATAAAATTGTTCTACAACTCAATATAAACGTATCCCTTCGGCAAACGACACCTTCAAAGTTCCGGACAGGAGTTAGTGGAGGCTGTTGCCGGTTAAGGTTATGTTACCGTTATGGGGTTTGAATTGGCCGGCGCACAATCTCCGGATGACCGCTCTTTCCTATTGCAATGAAAAATCGAATGATTATTCGGGTGATTGCACCGGAGTCATCAGGAGATTGGGCTGCACCTTCGTGTTAATTTGTGTAATTCGCGGGCGATTTGTTGGGGGTAAGCCACGATTCTACGTAAGTAATTGTGAAAAGTGCTTTTATATTGCCCGGTTGTATAATTCAAATACCGCATTAACAATACCCTCCGTATCATAACCGCAAAGCCTCATCAGTTCTTCGGGGGTGCCTTGCTCAATAAACTTGTCGGGGACACCGAGCCGTTTTACGGTGGCTTTGTATCCGTTGTCGTTCATAAACTCAATTACTGCACTTCCAAGTCCACCGATAACAGTTCCGTCTTCCACTGTAATCACTTTGTCGAACTTTTTAAACACTTCGTGCAGAATATCTTCATCAATCGGTTTCAGAAATCTCATATTATAATGTGCAGCCTCAATACCTTTTTGTGAAAGCTCTTTACAGGCTTCAATCACAAAATTGCCCGGGTGGCCGATTGACAAAATCGCAATATCTTTTCCTTCCCTTATTTTTTCACCCTTTCCGGTTTCAAGTTTCTTAAACGGAGTCTTCCATTCCGGCATTACACCTCTTCCTCTCGGATAACGTATTGAAAATGTTCCCGCTTCGGGAAGTTGTGCCGTAAACATCATATTTCGCAACTCCTCTTCATTCATCGGTGCGGCAATTGTCATATTCGGAACAGCCCGGAAATAGGCAAGGTCAAAAGCGCCGTGATGTGTTGGGCCGTCTTCACCCACAAGTCCGCCGCGGTCGAGACAAAACACAACGTGCAGTTTTTGTAGTGCAACATCGTGGATAACCTGGTCATAAGCACGCTGCATAAATGTTGAATAGATGTTGCAGAACGGAATCATCCCTCTTGCGGCAAGTCCTGCCGAAAATGTTACCGCATGCTGTTCTGCAATACCCACATCAAAAGCCCTGTCCGGCATTTTTTTCATCATAAAACTCAGAGATGAACCGGTAGGCATTGCAGGAGTTATCCCGACAATCTTTTCGTTCATTCCGGCGAGTTCGATTATCGTCTCTCCGAAAACATCCTGATATTTTGGCGGAAGTTTGATGTTTGACTCCGTCTTCTTTATCTCACCCGTTTTTTTGTCGAAAATGCCCGGAGAGTGATATGTTGTGGGCTCTTTTTCGGCAAGTTCGAGACCTTTGCCTTTTTTTGTCAGCACATGTAAAAGTTTCGGCTCTTTGATTCTTTTTAAATCACGCAGAAGCTTTACCAGCCTGATAACGTCGTGTCCGTCGGTAGGACCGAAATAGCGAAAATTGAGAGCTTCAAAGAGGTTGCTTTTTTTTAAGATGGATGATTTTACGGCATTTCCAACCTGTTTGACAATTGCGCGCGAGTTGGCTCCGTATTTCGTATTCCCGCCCATCAGCTTCCAGGTAAAGTCTTTAAATCTGTTGTATGTTTGTGATGTCGTGATATCAGTAAGATACTCTTTCAGGGCACCCACATTACGGTCAATTGACATCTGATTGTCGTTAAGGATGACCAGAATATTGGTTTTTGAAACACCGGCATTATTAAGGGCTTCCATTGCCAGTCCTCCTGTCATAGAGCCGTCGCCGATAACCGCTATATGTTGTTCGGAGTATTCGTTTTGCAATTCGGATGCTACCGCCATACCGAGTATGGCGGAAATGGAGGTTGAGGAGTGCCCTGTCCCGAAGGCGTCATACTCACTCTCTTCCATCTTCGGAAATCCGCTTATTCCGTTTTGCTTTCTGTTTGTCGAAAAGGTGTCTTTTCTGCCTGTAATAATTTTATGTGCATAAGCCTGATGGCCTACATCCCAGACCAGTTTATCCTTCGGGGTGTCGAATACATAATGAATGGCAACGGCGAGTTCTACGGCACCAAGACTTGCTGCAAGGTGACCGGGATTGGCAGAGATAACCTCGATTATAAACTGACGTATCTCGTCACATAGTTGAGGTAACTGCTCCTCGCCGAGTTTTTTAAGGTCGGCGGGACTGTTTATTTTAGATAATAATGTTCCTGATCCGGGTGACATATATTCATAAAAATTTTTACAAAATTAAACTTTTAGATTGGATAAATAGTATTTATATGCCGAATAATTGTACATTTGAACTTTATTTGAATTGTATTTATTGTTCCTGCAATGAAGTCGTTTGTTATCCGGATATTGATTTTAGGTGTGTTTATATTTCTTACGCTTAACAGGCACAGCAGGACGGGTGTCTTTACATATCAAAGCGAAATCTGGGCTGATAAAGCCGGATATTATGTGTATCTGCCGTCGCTTTTTATATATGGATTTGATGCTTCGTCATTTCCCGACAGTATTGATGTGAAAACCGGTGATGGATTTCATCTTGTTGACGGAAAGGGAAGTATGTGTTACTGTTTTTATTTGTTTCGTTTATTGTTTTTCTGCCTCAGTTTCTTTACTGGAAATATGCGTACGGTTCGTTTATACACTATTCTTATGGAAACGAATCATTTGTGAATTGGAATAATCCGCAAATAATCAAAACATTGTTTTCTCCTGATAACGGACTTATTTTATACAATCCGATGGTTTTACTAATCCTTGCCGGGATTTATTTTATGATTAAAGACCGTTTTCGTGATGGAGTGGTAACGGGTGTACTTTTTATCGTACTGATATATGTTGTCAGTTCCTGGTGGTTGTTTTCATTCGGATGTGGATATGGAAGCAGAAATTTTGTTGAATACTATTCTCTTTTTGTTTTCCCGATGGCATATTTTGTAACGAGAAGTTTTGAGAAAAAAGGGATCGTATTAATGCTGAGTCTGTTACTTATTTCTGTCTTTGTCGTGTATAATATGAAAATGATATATACCTGGGACAGGTGCTGGTTTGGCAGCAGTGACTGGGACTGGGGCGAATATCTTCATCTGTTGATGTCGGGTACTCATTAATATTTGATATAATATTTTTGAAATTTTCCTGTTATGAACATACATAATACTGAATAGCGATGACAGTTAACATTTATACTTTTTTGGTTTTTTTGATAGTGAACACCGGTACGGTAGTGGTAGAGGTTGAAGGGCTGAGAAATACCGAAGGCAGGTTGTTTTTGTGACAATTTGTCTTTCTCACGTCATTGGAGCGGTTTTTGAAACAGGAAGTCTTTGCAAACAAATAAACATTTATAAATTATGGTAAAACTATTAATAAAAAACATTAAAGAGGTTGAGGAAAGCGTAAGGGAAAACGTGGAAAATGTATGCAAAGAGAAGGCAGATTATTATAATAATCTTTTTAAAAAGTATGATAAAGAGCTTACGTTGGAAGTTATATTTAACAAGTCATCATCGGTATATACCGTGAGTGCTTCCATCAATCTGAAAAGTAAAAAAGTTTTGTTGGCCGAAGAAGGCAATGATGTACTGAAATCAACCGTACAACTTTTTAATGAATTCAAAAAAGCCGTTAAGAGACAATACGAGCTTGAAAGGAAGGACTACGAATATAAACGAAAACGATAGCTTTTACTGGATTAAGAAAATCAGCAAGTCTCATTCACACGAATGGGACTTTTTTGCGTCAGGATATTTACAATACTTGAGGGAGGCCGCATTTAAGGTGTTGTAATTCAATTGTATATGTTGATTTGCTTTGTTTTCGCATATTTGTAAGTTTCGTGAAAATAGATACATTGCACTAAACCGGGTTATCCAGCCTAATCCGTTAGTTAGTGAAACTCATTATGCATAAGCCGGGTGGGAGAAAATCAATATCCGTAAACAGACATTTTTATTGAGGAATCAGGGAGTGTCGGTTTCTTTTTGTTAATTAATTAACAATATTTTTTGCAGAATTAAATATAAATGTATTTTTGTGCTGTAAATCGGGAAACCGAAAGTGAATTTGATTTCAAACAACAGTTGCTATGGACAACAATAGAAAAGACGGCATTTTATTCTCAGAGTTCCCGCCTGTTTCGACTCAGGAGTGGGAAGAAAAAATCAGGAAAGACCTGAAGGGTGCCGATTATGACAAAAAGTTAATCTGGAAAACAAATGAAGGGTTTAATGTAAAACCCTATTATCGAAAAGAAGACCTTAATAATCTGAATATCCTGAATAAATTCCCGGGAGATTTTCCTTTTGAGAGAGGGGCAAAGCTTAGGTCAAACGACTGGCTTATTCGTCAGGATATTTTTGTAAAGGATATAAAAAAAGCCAATAAAAAGGCTCTTGATGTATTAATGAAAGGCGTTACATCCCTTGGTTTTATCTTTGACGGGAGTTTTGAACCCACAAAGGATGATATTGAAAGAGTAACTAAGAATATTTTTGCCGATGCTGTTGAAATAAACCTTGTTTGCGACAGGAATCATCAAAATATTATTATTTATGTTGATGAACTGGTTAAAAAATATAACAGGAATCTTGATAACGTGTTTGGCTCGGTGAATTACGATCCGGTGGGAGATTTTATTTTGAAAGGTAAATTTAATAGTAGTGAAAAGAATTCGTTTGATGTTGCGAAGTCTATGATTGATGCTGCACGTGATTTACCCGGATATAAAGTAATCGTTGTGAACGGACAGTATTTTGCCGATTCCGGAGCCTCTATTGTTGAGCAACTCGCTTTTAGTCTGGCGCAGGGTGCAAATTATCTTACCCAGCTTACCGAAAGGGGATTGTCTATTGATAAAGCGGCTCCACGACTGAAATTTAATTTTGCGGCAGGAGGAAATTATTTTATGGAAATTGCCAAACTCAGAGCGGCACGCTTGCTTTGGGCGCATATTGTTAAAGCTTACGGTCCCAGTAGCGACAATGTTACTAAAATGTATATCCATACTGTAACATCTTCCTGGAACAAAACCTTTTATGACGCTTATGTTAATCTGCTTCGTACATCAACCGAATCAATGTCTTCGGTTTTAGGTGGTACCGACTCTTTGACCGTTGCTCCTTTTAATTCGGTTTTTGAAGAAACTACCGGATTTTCCGAAAGACTTGCACGTAACCAGCAGTTGTTATTAAAGGAAGAATCCTATCTTGATAAAGTGGCTGACCCTGCCGCAGGCTCGTATTATATTGAGAATCTGACTGATTCAATCGCAGAGCAGGCCTGGAAGCTTTTTCTTGAAGTTCAGGAAAAGGGCGGTTTTGTAGAAGCTTGTAAGCAGGGATTTGTGCAAACAAAAATAAAAGAGACGGCTCAAAAGCGCGATATGGCAATCGCTATGAGAAAAGAGAGTATTCTTGGAACAAATCAGTTTCCGAATATTACGGAAAAGATTGAGGATGAGATAAAACCTGAAGTCTTTCAACCGGTTGATATGACTTTGCCCGGTGCCGTGATTGAAACACTGAAACCCTATCGGGGGGCACAGGCTTTTGAATTGCTTAGATATACGACAGACCGGTATGCACAGACAAACAGACGTCCTAAAGTCTTTATGCTCACAATCGGAAATTTGGCAATGCGCAGGGCAAGAGCACAGTTTGCTTCCAACTTCTTCGGTTGTGCCGGATTTGAAATAATTGACAATATCGGTTTCAACTCTGTCGAAGAGGCTGTTTCGGATTATGAAAAAGTAAATGCCGACATTGCTGTAATTTGCAGTTCGGATGATGAGTATGCAGAATATGTACCTGAGTTTTACAATAAATTGAAGGATAAAGCTATTGTTGTTGTCGCAGGTTATCCGAAAGATATTGTTGATGATTTAAAATCAATTGGAATTGAACATTTTATTCATATAAAATCAAATGTTTTGGAAACTTTAAAGCAAATGCAGGAAGCACTTTCAGTTGCAAACTGAAAGTGGCTGTGTGGGATTGCAAACTGAAAGTGGGTTGCAAACTGAAAGTGGCTGTGTGGCAACGGCCCCTCACAGTTTGCAACCCTCAGTCGCCCCTCACAGTTTGTAACTGTGAGGGAAGAATAATCAGTTTGCAATTGTGAGGAAAGAATAAAAAAAAGTTTGTAAATAGAAAAAATGTAAAAATGGCAACAAGCTATCACATAAAAGACCCTTCAGCGTTATATTTTTTAACGTTTACCGTTATTGGCTGGGTTGATATATTTTCCAGAAAGATATATCGTGATATGATTATTGATAATTTTGACTATTGCAGAAAGAATAAAGGTTTGGTATTGTATGCTTATGTGATAATGACAAATCATTTGCATATCGTGGCAAGAGCAAAGCCCGGATATAAATTGTGGGAAACAATCAGGGATTTTAAGAAATTTACAAGTAAAGAGGTGAAAAAGCTTTTGAATGAGCCTTTTGAGAGTCGTAGAGAGTGGATGAAAATGCTTTTTGCGAGAGCCGGGAAATGGAATAGCAATAATGTTGATTATCAGTTTTGGAAACAGGATAATCATCCCATTGAGCTATATTCAAATTACGTAATTGATCAGAAAATTAATTATATTCATAATAATCCTGTGAAAGCCGGCTTTGTTGAAAAGCCTGAAGATTATATTTATAGCAGTGCCAGGTTTTATTCAGGAATGGATTATATTTTGGAAATTGACAGAATGCAGTAAAAATAAATAAACAAACACTTTCAGTTGCAAACTGAAAGTGGCTGTGTGGGGTTGCAAACTGAAAGTGGCTGTGTGGCAACGGCCCCTCACAGTTTGCAATTGTGAGGTGAGATAACAAAAAAGTTTGTAATATAGGAGCAATAGATTGAACAAAATAAAAAACAAAAAATATGGAACCGAACTTTCATAATGTCAGCATAAAGAACCCGGCGGGAGACAATAAACCTGCAAGTGAATGGGAACGTGAAAATCATATTGCAAAGGATTGGTTAACAGCCGAAAAAATAGCGGTAAAAAGTGTATATTCGGAAGATGATTTGCTGGAGACAGAGCATTTGGATTACGTAGCGGGAATTCCACCGTATCTGCGTGGCCCGTATTCCACAATGTACGTAACACGTCCCTGGACAATCAGGCAGTATGCCGGATTTTCAACGGCTGAGGAATCAAATGCCTTTTACCGCCGTAACCTGGCTGCCGGTCAGAAAGGCCTTTCAATTGCCTTTGACCTTGCAACGCACAGAGGTTACGATTCAGACCACCCGAGAGTAGTAGGGGATGTCGGGAAAGCCGGTGTCGCAATTGATTCTATCCTTGATATGAAAATCCTTTTCGCCGGAATTCCTCTTGATAAGATGTCGGTTTCAATGACTATGAACGGAGCAGTTATTCCTGTTCTTGCCTTTTATATTGTTGCTGCCCTGGAGCAGGGGGTAAGCTATGAACAGATGACCGGAACAATTCAGAACGATATCCTGAAGGAGTTTATGGTTCGGAATACATACATCTATCCACCTTTGCCGTCAATGCGGATTATTGCCGATATTTTCCAGTTTACTTCGCGGAAAATGCCGAAATTCAACTCAATAAGTATTAGCGGATATCATATGCAGGAAGCCGGTGCTACGGCAGTTATCGAGATGGCCTACACACTTGCCGACGGTCTCGAATATCTGAGGACAGGTGTTAATTCGGGGATGGATATTGACTCATTTGCTCCGAGACTCTCTTTTTTCTGGGGTATCGGAATGAATCATTTTATGGAGATTGCCAAGATGAGGGCCGCCAGAATGTTGTGGGCGAAAATCGTTAAGCGGTTTAACCCCAAAAATCCGAAGTCTATGGCTTTGCGGACACACTGCCAGACCTCCGGCTGGAGTCTGACGGAGCAGGACCCGTTCAATAATGTAACAAGAACCTGTGTTGAGGCTTTGGCTGCAGCACTCGGAGGAACCCAATCGTTGCATACGAATGCCCTTGATGAAGCAATAGCGCTTCCTACTGATTTTTCTGCAAGAATTGCACGTAACACACAGATTTACCTTCAGGAGGAGACAAATATTTGCCGCACCGTTGACCCCTGGGCCGGCTCTTATTATGTTGAATCATTGACACACGAGATTGCTCATAAAGCCTGGGAACTGATTGAGGAGGTTGAGGAACTTGGAGGTATGGCAAAAGCAATTGAGACGGGAATACCTAAAATGAGGATTGAAGAGGCGGCAGCCCGGAAACAGGCAAGGATTGATTCACATAAAGATACGATTGTAGGAGTTAATAAATACCGTCTCGAAAAGGAAGACCCGATTGAAACCCTTGAGGTGGATAATACTGCCGTAAGGGAGGCACAAATAAGGAGACTCGCGGAATTACGTGCAGGAAGGAATAACGAAGATGTGCGGAAATCGCTGGAAGCAATTACTAAAGCAGCCGAAACGGGTGAAGGCAATCTGCTGGAACTGGCAATTGTTGCTGCACAAAAAAGAGCCAGTCTCGGAGAGATATCTGATGCAATGGAAAAAGTATTTGGACGTTATAAAGCTGAAATAAGGGCTATTTCGGGTGTTTATTCTTCCGAAAGCAAGGATGACGACAGTTTTAAAAGAGCCTGCGAACTTGCAGACAAGTTTGAGGAGCTTGAAGGCCGCCGTCCGAGGATAATGGTTGCAAAAATGGGACAGGACGGTCACGACCGTGGTGCAAAGGTTGTATCAACAGGATTTGCAGACATAGGATTTGATGTTGATATAGGCCCGCTGTTCCAGACACCCGAAGAGGCTGCAAAGCAAGCAGTTGAAAATGATGTGCACATACTCGGTGTTTCAAGTCTCGCCGCCGGACATAAAACCCTTGTGCCGCAGGTGATAGAAGAGCTTAAAAAGCTCGGACGCGAGGATATTATGGTTATTGTCGGAGGGGTGATTCCTCCACAGGATTATGACTTTCTGTACAAAGCAGGTGTGCTTGCAATCTTTGGCCCCGGCTCGGTCATTTCCGATGCCGGAATAAAATTGCTGGAGCTGCTTATTGATATGAGAAAGTAGTATATTTGCATTTTATATTTTGCCCTTAAAATTTGAAAAAACTCATAAAGAAATACGGGTTATTCCTTTTTCCTGCTGTTTTGTTTTTTGCAATGATGCATAAATCATCACAAGCAATTTTTTACACTGATATAAATGTAAACCCTGCTGCAATTACGGAAGACCCGTATATTAAGTTCGACCATCTTACGAGGAAAAACGGTCTGAGCTGTAATTATGTTCTTGATTTCCTTCAGGATAATTACGGGTTTTTATGGATTGCTACAAAAGATGGTCTTAACAGGTATGACGGTAAAAAAATTATAATATACCGGAATATAAAAAATGATTCCACATCAATTTCGGATAACCTTGTCACCTGCATTGGAGAGGATGAATCGGGACAAATCTGGATTGGGACAAAGAGAGGATTGAACCTGTATAACAGAAGTGACGATTCATTCGGAATAGCAAAACTCATAAACGATGATGGAGCAACTATTGGTTTGAACGACTATATCAGAGCTATTCTCCCTGACAGAAATTCCATATTGTGGATAGAAACGGCAAAGGGGAAGCTTATCAGGTATAATACTGTTGATCATTCGTTTAAAATATTTGAGCATAGCTCTCCGGGAATGGTAAATACCTACCTGTATCATACTATTTTTAAGGAAAATGATACTACTATTTGGGTGGGAGGAAGGTTTATGGGAATTTACAGGTTTAATACGGTAACCGGGATATTTCACAAGTTTAGAGCTGATAAAAATGACAAAACAAAAAAAAGGGAGAGTGATGTAGCTGTTTATTTTGTTGATTCACAGGGAAAAATGTGGATTGGCGGAACTGATGGCCTCTATGTTTTTAATGCCGAAACGGAGGTCTTCAGTAAAATGCTGAAAGTTTCAACTTTTACAGCCGTTGAGGATGATAACGGAAATATTTGGTTTGGGACAGGCTCGGGAATTTATTTATACAGTTTAAGCGACAACTCATTTACGACAATGAAGAGTAATGATAACAATCCCAACTCCCTTATTAAGAATCATATAAACAAGATATATATAGACAATTCATATAACATCTGGATTGGGACAACTGACGGTGTAAGTGTTTTCAGGCCTTCAAAAAACAAATTCAGGCATATTTATCATATTCCCGGCGAAGATATTACACCCGGCTCGTCAAATATAACATCAATTCTGCAATTAAAATCGGGAGAGATATGGGTTGGAACCGAAAATCACGGAATTGACTGTCTGAATGAAAAATTTATCAGAAAATATAGTTTCAGTAGTTCCGGAAGAGACGGCTATAAACTTAATTCGGACAATATTTCCGTACTGATGCAGGACAGTGACGGTGATATCTGGGCAGGGCAATGGTCGGGAAAAGGTTTCAATATAATAAATCCATTATCACACAGGATTAAATCGTATTCCCTTCTTAAAAACTCACTTAAAGCAGATTGGTACAATGATATATATGAGGACAGCAGAGGAAATTTCTGGATTGGATTCTGGGGTGCTTCCGGTTTGTATCAGTTTGATAAGGGCAGGGGAGTTTTTAAAGACAGAACTTTTATTTTGAAAAGTGGTTTGCCGTCGGGAGCGGTTAAAAAACTTTTTTATGACGGGAAAGTCCTGTGGACGGTATTTGAACAACAAATATTCTTTTATTCATTAAATCTTGTAACGGAAAGAGTTAACAGCTACCTTAAAGATAATTATTCATCTTATAATTTTAACCGGGTTATTGATTTGGCAGAAGATAATACGGGTGAACTTATGTTCAAAACCAATAATGGAATTTATCGCAAACAGGAGGATCCTTATATCTCAATTAAACTTGTCAACAGGCCTTTCCCCGTTAAGCGGAATGTCGTTGACAAAAGATTATCGGTTCTTTTAAAAGATTATGGTGTTGATACCATTCTTTGTAAAACGAAATACACTGACGGTTCTGTTTGGGCGGGAACATTTAATGGTCTTTTTTTGATTAAGGAGGATAATAACATCAGGCAATATTCGCGATCATCAAACGAAGGTTTGATTAGCGATACTGTCTGGTCACTGGCATTAGTCAGTCCTGATATTATCTGGTTAGGAACCGGTAAGGGATTGTGTAAATTCAATATTGAAACAAATGAAATAAGCCCTTTTATCTATGATGAAAAAAGCTATCTGTCATCACACCTTGTAAAATGTATTGCCGAGGATAAAGATGGATACATTTGGGTAGGTACAACAAATAAGGGGCTTAACCGTCTTGACCCGAAGACCGGAACGGTAGTCAGGTTTGAAAGCGATGTTAATGATTCTCTTTCATTCTGGGGCGACGAAGTAAGCTGTATCCTGATTGACGGAAACGGTACTCTTTATGCAGGAGGGTTGGGACTTAATATTTTTAACCGTAACTCGGAAACATTTTCACATTTTACGGTGTCAAACGGGCTGACAGATAACAATATCACGGCTATTCTGGAGGATGACAAAGGCAGGCTGTGGTTGTCAACCTTAAACGGTTTAAGCGTGTTTAATCCTGTAAATGAAGGTTTTGTGAATTTTTATGAGAAAGACGGTTTGCAGGATAATGAATTCTCGAATGCTGCCTGTAAACTGTTTACCGGAGAGCTTGCCTTCGGTGGTAAAAATGGTATCACGGTTTGTAATCCATCGCATATTTTTATTAATAAAAGACCGCCTGACTTGTCAATTATTTCTTTTAGCGTTTTTGACAGGAAAAAGGACTTTAATCCGGCAAGTAATAAACGGATGGAATTAAAATATGATGAAAATTATTTTTCTGTCGAATATGCTGCACTGGATTTCTCAAATCCGGAGAATGTTGAATATGCATACAAATTAGATGGTGTTGATAAAGACTGGATTTACACTGATGCCTCAGGCAGGATAGCCAAATACACAAATATTGATCCCGGAGAATACCGCTTCAGGGTGAAAGCCACAAATGGTGACGGGGTTTGGAATGATGCCGGAATATTTCTGGATATTATAATAAATCCTCCTTTCTGGAAAACATACTGGTTTATATTTCTTGAGATAGTCGCATTACTCTTTGCAGTTATACTGATAATCAGGTACCGTGAAAAAAAACTGAAGGAACGGAATAAATTTCAGTTGCTTGAACAAAAGTTATTGCGCTCACAGATGAATCCCCACTTTATTTTCAATTCGTTGAGTTCAATCCAGAGTTTTATTTTTGAAAATGATCCTGTGGAAGCCGGTTCTTATCTCTCGCGTTTTGCAGAGTTAATCAGATCAATACTTTATAATTCAAGAGAGGAATTCATAACGGTTGAGGAAGAGACAAAGACCCTTAAGAATTATTTCCTGCTCCAGCAGTTAAGGTATAACAATAAATTTGAATATACGATTGATATTGACCCGTTAATTCAGCCTGATACAATCAAAATTCCACCGATGCTTGCACAGCCCTTTATTGAAAATGCGATTGAGCACGGTATTAAGCATATAAAAGGGAAAGGTAAGATTTTGGTTAGTTTTACACTGAATTTGGAAAAAAGGGCTGTTTTGCTTACTATTGAAGATAACGGAATAGGGATTGCGGCAGCAAGGAAACTGAAAAATTCGTATAAAAAAGGGCATACCTCTCTTGCAACAATCATTACTAATGAAAGAATTGAAGTTTTGAACAAAGGAAGACGAAAAAACTATTTTTATCTTACAGTGGGTGATATTCTTGATAATGAGGGTAATGTAATTGGGACGAGAGTGAAATTTATTATTCCGTACAGGAAACAAATTGTCTGATTTTAAGTATAATTGATAAAATTGAACCCTGTAAAAATGAATATACTGATAATTGATGATGAAGCAAGAACGAGGAACAGCATTGCAAATATATTAAAGCATAGCGGACAGAAGATTGAAACGGTAGCCGAAGCGGAAAATGTTGAAACCGGCCTTGCAGCTATCGAAAAATATAATCCCGATATAATCCTTCTTGATATAAATATGCCTGACGGGACAGGCTTTGATCTTTTGCGAAAAACGGACAATACAAGGTTTAAAGTCATTTTTATCACCGCTTATGAAGAATTTGCCGTAAAAGCGTTTGAGTTCTCAGCCATTGACTATATTCTGAAACCCGTTGATCCTCAGAAACTTTTTAATGCAATAGATAAAGCACGCCGTGTTGTTGAACAGGAAAATATGAGTTTAAAGCTTAATGCTCTTTTTGCCAATCTTGAAAATTCGGCTGATGACAATAAAAAGCTGGTTCTGAAGACCGCCGAGAATATCTATATAGTTAATACAAGGGATATCCTCAGGTGTGAGTCAGATGCCGGTTATACCGAATTTTATATGGTTGACGGGAAAAAGATACTCGTATCGAAAAATCTTAAAGACTTTGATGAAATGTTTGATGGTTACGGCTTTTACCGTATCCATCAGTCGCATTTAATAAACCTGCAGTATATTGACCATTACAGTAAAACCGAAGGAGGTGCTGTGATAATGAAAGATAACTCCGAACTCCCGGTTGCCCGCCGCAAGAAAGAAAGTTTTTTGAAATTACTTGAGATGATATAAGCATTAGAACAAAACTTTGATAAACCTGTGCTTACGGGGAAAGAATTATTTAACCCGAATTTACATTCCCGCTTACCGAATATACATTTGGACAAACCATTCGCATTTTTACACATATAAAACTGAAAAGCACTGTATATATTTGCCTTGCAAATCAGATTAATATGTTAATAATAATCCTTAAAATCTCAGGTATGAAAACAAAAATTTATTTA
>CAYOZZ010000455.1:0-2244 GCA_964408535.1 uncultured Bacteroidales bacterium
GGCACATTACTTCCCAGCGCAAACTCCTCTTCCTGAGGATAATCAGGGCTTAATTTAACATTATCCCCTTTTCTTGTTGCCGGAATAAACAATCTCATAAAGGTTTCAAAAATAAAATTCCCGGTTTTGTTAAAAAGAGTATCGGGAAATACGCTTTGAAAAGTTGTGACATATCCCATATCCGGGCTACTGCTTAGGAGGTTATGAAGAAAAGTAGTTCCGCTTCGCCAGTGGCCGAGAATAAAAACCGGATCATTTTCAAGTTTAACATTTTTAAACCTTGGGTTGATAAAGTAACGTTCGTAAGCACGAAAGGGTTTATTAATCACATTTATAAGTCCGATGGCAAACATTCGGGGATAAAATTGCAGAGATACCTTGTTGCTTTTATAAAGATATGCCAATACATTAAATGAATATCCTACCGAAGGCGGTAGCAGCAACCCTCCTGTTTTATCACTATTTGCAGTTTTTTCGCTCCCCATAACCAATCTGTAATATTTCCGTTTGCAAATATAAAATAATATAATGGAACATTCGTTATATGCCTCATATTAAGTTGTAAAAAAATGCCTACTTTTGCATAGTTTTTGTAAACTCTTTTAAACATTGGTTGTTATATATTAAATAAATTTTAAAAATGAATGAAATATGAAAAAACTATTTTTTAACTTAGCGATTATTGCAGGACTTGCCATTGCAATGACAGCCTGCTACCCGGGAGGTGCTGAATATACCGAAGACACTGATGTTGTCGTCACACAGTACAATCCGGATTTTAATTTTAAGAATGTAAACACATATTACGTTTCCGACTCAATACAACATCTTGTTGACGAAGGTGACACACCTAACAAAACTTTTGATCAGGATATATTGAATGATTTGAGAAATAACTTCAACTCCCTTGGGTGGACGGCATTTGATTTGGCTGACACCATTAACGGCGAATTACCTGATGTTGCAATTGTGGTTACTGCTGCTGAAGTAACGACTTACAATATTTACAGTTACCCTTGGTATCCTTACTGGGGATGGGGATGGTATAAAAATTCGGACTACTGGGGTTATCCCGGTTATGGATGGGGCTATCCCTGGTATCCCGGAGGAACTTATGTAACTTCTTATAAGACAGGGACTATAATCTGGAGATTATTCGATCCTGACGATGTCAGTGAAATTGATTCAACCATTAATGTTGCCTGGATGGGTGCTATTAACGGTGTAATAGGATCAAGCACGAGCAATACCAAAGCAAGGATTGACAGGGGTATAAATCAGGCTTTCAAACAGTCGGCTTATTTAAAAGGTGAATAAATTAATTTAAGAAAAAAGTAAGATTATGAAAAAGTATATTTTAATAGCAATAGTATCATTATTTATCGGAACAGCGGGTTACTCACAAACTTCACTCTATACCCTTAACTATACGATGGGTCTTGGTGTGGGCAGCACAGGTGACTACATTGGCAATATGAGCTTCAGAGGACTGACATTTGAAGGAAGAGGGTTTGTTACAGACAATATCTCAGTCGGAGCACTGTTTAACTGGTCAACATTTTATGAGGCACGCGAAGGTGAAACATACACGCATGAGTACACAACAATAACCGGAAATCAATACAGATATATAAACGCATTTCCGATGTTAGCACAAGCACACTACTATTTCACAACGGATCCTCACAAAACAAGAATCTATCTTGGTGCAGGCCTTGGTGCATATAAAATCAATCAGGAAACGGATATTGGAGTCTGGGCGCTTACATACAACAAATGGCATTTCGGTGTATCACCGGAAGCAGGTGTTGTTCTGCCGGTTGGCTATTCAACAATGGTAAACCTAAGTGTCAGATATCATTACGCCGTTAAAACAAAAGAGGCACCGGAGTATTCATGGTTGGGCTTTAGTGTTGGCTTTGCCTGGGGAAACTAAAGGATAGTTGACAGAAATACATTAAAAATGTGGATTCTATGTCATAAATGAAAAACGGGAATGATTATTCCCGTTTTTTTATTTACAAATTACATTTCTTAATTCCGTTTTTTATTATTTTTGGCGATAGTTAGTAACTCTAAATAATTGTTTTGAAGAAACTATTACTAATATTATTAATTGCTTTTGGTACAATCACAACCAAATCCCAGGTTTTAATATCTCTTCTGCTTGGCGACAAGCTAAACTCCGATGATCTTGAATTCGGCCTTGAAGGAGGAGGAAACTTCTCAAGCATTATCGGGCTT
>CAYOZZ010000456.1:0-2538 GCA_964408535.1 uncultured Bacteroidales bacterium
ATTTTTTATACTTTTGCGCAACACTAAAAATATCTTGATGGAAGACTTAATAAAGAAACTGAAAGAGGAGATAATTGAGGTTCTTAATCTCGAAGACCTTGATATTGAGGATATAGAAACCGAGGCTCCGCTTTTTAACGAAGGTCTCGGGCTTGATTCCATTGATGCTCTTGAACTGATAGTTCTTATGGAGAGAGAGTACGGTATTAAAATAGATGACCCGAAAAAGGGGAAAGAAATTTTCTATTCGGTTAAAACGATGGCCGATTTTATCACCGAAAATCAATGATACAGACGAAAATATATGTTACCGGAATCGGTGCGGTTTCTGCGATAGGATTTAATGTTGCGGAAAATTTCAATTCATTGATAAAATCTAATCATGGCATTGGCAAACCCGAATACCTTGATACGGTTCACAGAGATACTCTTCCCTGCGGCGAAATAAAAATGACCAATTCGAAGCTGGCACAACAGGCCGGTATCAAAATCGGTACTGACTTTTCGCGTACTGCTTTGCTTGGTTTGATTGCTGCCCGTGAAGCCGTTGAAAATGCAGGCCTTATGAATTCAGGAAAACGTAATATGGGATTGGTATCCGCAACAACTGTCGGTGGAATGGACCGTACCGAACTGCTTTACAGAAATATTACCCCCGAAAACCGGAATTTTATCATTTCTCACGTGTGCGGCGACAGTACCGAAAAGATTGCCGAGTCACTGGGGATTACTGATTTCGTATCAACCGTAAGCACTGCCTGCTCTTCGTCAGTGAATTCCATTATGTCGGGAGCGGAAATGATAAAATACAATTTGTTAGACAGGGTAATCGTAGGCGGAACCGATGCTCTTGCCAGATTTACTCTCAACGGTTTCAACTCGCTGATGATACTTGACAAAAACCGTAACCGTCCGTTCGACAGAAACAGAAACGGCCTTAACCTCGGTGAAGGTGCAGCTTTTCTTGTGCTGGAATCGGAAGAGGCGGTAAAAGGAAGGGAGGAGAAGATACTTTGCGAACTAACCGGATATGCAAATGCCAATGATGCTTTCCACCAGACCGCTTCGTCGGATAATGGTGAAGGAGCTTATCTTGCTATGTCGAAGGCTCTTGAAAAAAGCGGCCTTTCGGTTGAAGATATTGACTATATCAATGCCCACGGTACAGGCACCTTAAATAACGATGTTACCGAAGCAACAGCCATAAAACGGCTTTTTGGCGAACATATCCCCCTGTTCAGTTCTACAAAACCGTTTACAGGCCATACGCTCGGAGCAGCAGGAGCATTGGAATCGGTATTTTCCATTCTGGCATTGCGTAATAAAACGGTTTTCCCCAATCTTAACTTCGAACAACCGATGGAAGAAATGCCATTGACCCCGGTAACCGGATTAATGAAAAATGTAGAAATCAGGAATGTACTTTCAAACTCATTCGGGTTTGGTGGTAATGATTCGTCAATAATATTTTCAGCTGTATGAGTGTGTATATCAATGGAATAGGTGCAATAACACCGCAAGGTTGTTACCCTTCGGCAGATTTTCTGAAGAAGATGAACGTTTTCGGGCCGGGACGAATGACTGTTGTTGAGCCTTCATACAGGGATTTCATTAAACCCGTACCGTTGAGAAGGATGAGCAAGTTTATAAAAATGGGGCTTACATCTGCCCTGATGTGTATGAAGGATGCCGGAATTGAAAAACCGGATGCAATTATTACCGCCACCGGTCTCGGAGCAGTAGAAGATACCGATAAATTTCTTGATAATCTGACGGATGATAATGAAACCCTTCTCAATCCCACTCCTTTCATTCAGTCAACACACAATGCCGTTGCCGCACGGATAGCAATTGAGACAGGCTGTCATAATTACAATATGACCTTTGTTCATAAAAATGCCTCTTTCGAACAGGGGCTGCTCGACGCTTATTTGAAAATTAATAACGGTGAGTCTGAAAATATTTTGGTCGGGGGAACCGAGGAAATTACGGAAGCCAATTATGAACTGAAAAAGAACGTTGAGTTCTGGAAAGAGAATGTTGGAAATGACCGGCTATTGGAAAATAATACGACAAAAGGAACAATAGCGGGTGAAGGGTCGGTGTTTTTCGGTTTATCGGCAGACAAAACCGATAATTGCTATGCCGAATTGAGAAGGACGGAAACGATTTTTAAACTTGAAAACGGTTTTAGTGAGGCTCTTGTCTATTTTCTTAGTACCGCAAATATGTCTGTCAGAGATATTGATGTCGTTTTACTCGGAATTAACGGCAATGCCGATGAGGATTATTTGTATGAAACGGCTAAGGTTATATTTGATGACTCCTCTTTAACCTGGTACAAACATCTTTGCGGAGAGTATGAAACATCATCGGCTTTTGCATTACTACTTGCTGCAGATATTTTGAAATCGCAACATATTCCCGGGATTATTAAACTTAATGATAATAAGACTCCGCATATTAAAAACGTATTGATTTACCAGCAGCGATTTAACAGAAATCACTCTTTTACTCTTTTGTCAAAATGCTGAATTA
>CAYOZZ010000457.1:0-3665 GCA_964408535.1 uncultured Bacteroidales bacterium
AACCGCTGCAGGAGGCTAAAAGCACTAATAATGAGACTATTAATATGTTATGCAAGCTCTTGTTAAACATGGGCGCAAAAATACATTAATTTATTGGAAACAAAAAACGTTATTTTAATGATTTTATTTTGGGAGATAAAAAAGCCCCTAAAAATTCTAAATCTCTTCCAAAACTTCGGGAGATACTACTGAAAAGTGAATCTGTTTTCGGTTGGTTTCTTATTTCACTTCTATTTTTTACCATCTATATAAGCATCCACGCTTGGAAATATTTTAAATATGCTCCTTTATGAGCCTTTGAGCCTTAGTGTCTTTGTGTCATTCCTTTTTGTGCTATTGATAATACCAAACCGTACTTTTTTGTCACAAAGACACCAAGAAACACAAAGCCTGCGGAGGGTTCGAAATTTCCGAATCCCGAACCGAATATTTAAAAGATAACAAATCGCGGTTTATCAGGTTTCGTTTTCATCCACCTACCAAACAGCTAACTTATAAAGACATACCGCCCCCCCTTATGTCTTTATCTTACGAGTGTAACATTCCCTGTCATTCGGGTTGCACCAACATAAAAATCATTTTTTTCAAAAGGAATGGCTGTAACATACCATATATAGACTTCCTCAGGGCATTTTACACCGTTACATATCCCGTCCCAGCCTTTTTTAATATCCTTTGTCCTGAAAACCTGTTCACCCCATCTGTTATAAATTACCATTTCGAAATTCATATCAACCTCGTATGATATTCGCGGAAAAAAGAGATCATTGATACCATCATCATTAGGTGAAAAGGCAGTCGGCAAATATATACTGAAGGGAATTATTTTCACAGAAATTGTATCGGAAGATTTACAACCAAGCTCATCAAATACATCAACCCAGTATGTTCCGGTGTCACTTACGATAAAGTACTCTTCCGTACTTCCATCCTGCCAAAGAAATGAGTCGTTCCAATAACCGGCATCCAGAATCAATGAAGAATTACATTTTATCGCCGTGTCCTCTCCAAGATCAACAACCGGCAACAGATTTACGGAAATATAAACGGAATCGGTTGCAGTGCTGCATAAATTAGTTCCTTCGACCCAATATAAACCTTCATTTTTAACAGTAAGCCTTCGTTTATTTATTGCCGGATTACCATTCCATACATAAATATATCCTGTGTCGTGGTTTGCATAGAGGATAATCGAATCACCCTGGCAAATAGTCGTATCGCTTCTAAGCTGAACTTTTGCAAGGCCAAAAATTTCAATTTCACGGTTTGCATCAGTACTGGTTGTCAGATAATAGCCGGTTACGTGTACATTATATTTTCCCGGATTCTCATACACGTGATATGGAAAAAAATCAGTTGAATGATTGTTAGCTCCGCTGGCAGGGTCACCGAAAGTCCAGTAAACCGAATCAATTCCGGTAGTATCGTAAAGGCTATAATAAATCGTATCAAAAACACATCCGTTTTGGGTCTGTATAAAAATAGTGTTAAAATAACTCTGAATAAAACACGGTAATCCCTCCTGGCACAATTTTCCATTCAGGTCAGCTCCGATTTCCTGAAAATCGCATTCAGCACCTGCTTTTGAAGGCTGATTTATAACACTTAAATACATTTTCCCTTGTCGTGCTATATATATTTTCCCGTCGGGAGCCATTTGCATAGCACCGCCTTTACTTGAAGCAAGTTCACCAATCACTGTTCTTGAGTTGATTATATCCTGGGGCGTCCCAGCCTGCAAATTCCACTGATACACATTAGTGCCATTTCTTTCAGTTGAGTATAAAAACTGAGCACTTTTTGAAAACTCCACTCCATATGTATTAGTACCTGCCGGCAAATCAGCTATCAAATCCGATACAACCCCTGTCGAGTCGCAGAAACCAAACAGTTGTATTTTGTTTTTTCCCTGCATTGCAACTGCAAGCATGGTACCGTCAGACGAAACCTTCATATAACCTTTGCCATTTCGAAAATCACCGGTTGTCGTATCACCGACTTCCGAAATCACAGGATCATTATAATCAAGTCCTTCAGGAGTAATTAGGTATGAATAGAAATTATTGCTGTTCCATTCCTGAGCTATAACCCAGGTTCCGTTTTTATTATGATGCTGAACGGCAGTAACTCTTTCCGTTGAAAAGGGAATAAGCTCAATGTTTTTTCCCTCTTCCACAACAGCTCCGAGACCTCCGTCCATATTGATATTTATAAGGGAATACTTGAAGCCGGTCATCGGCTCACCCTGATCAAGATTTCCAACTGTAAATACATAATACAATTCAGGATTACCCGGGACAGGAACAATAACGCCCGATTGGGTTGCAGACGGATCGCCGAGCAATCCCGAACCATTTTGCATTATCTGATGATTCCTGTTATAAACCTCTACCCCGTCAGTATAAAGCACTAAGTATCCCTCAGCATTTGAAATGGTCGAACAACCCTCATTTGTATATAAACTGCCATTTGTCAGAGCTTCAGGATAGCCGTTTATGAATTTCAATCCTGCACCATACCCGAAATACCATATAAGCCCCTCCTTTTGTGAAAATGATTGCAGTGATAAGAGACAAAGGATTAAAAATGTTATAATTTTTTGTATAAACATTTTTCGATAAACAATTAATTTAATTCACAACTTTTGTAAAATCAGAAGCTGCTAATATATAAAATTTATTGTTATAAACAAAATAAATCAAGTGAGTGGCAGGAAAAAATAAGTTAACGGTTCTTCGGCTTCGCTCAGAACGACATTTTTATTATTCTGAATTTGAAATACTTTGCCATAAATCATTTACTCTTTGTTTTTCAGCCTGTCATCAAGAATACTTTTCAATTTTGTATAATTCAGGGATTCCTGATAGAATTCGGCTGAGTGTCCTTGATAAATCAGAGTTGCGGGCAACTGCCCGTTCCAGAGCGGACTTACTTTCGGTCTCCAGCTCTTTGTGTCCGGGTCGTCTAATAACAAAACGTTTGAATGGATATCCAGTTTCTTAATCACCGGAAAAACTTTGGAATCTTTATCTTCCGGTTTATCAAGACTAATGAATAAAACTTTGACATTGTCACCTTTAAATTCTTTTCTTATCTTCTCCAACTCAGGCAATTGACCGACAGACTCCTTATTCCGGGTTGCCCAAAAGTTTATTACATAAACCGTATCGTTGTCTCTATTCAGATATTTTTCAACTGAATTAAATTTTACAACGGAAACCTTTCCTTCGGGTTCATTTGCACAAGACATTATGAGAATAACCGGAAGAAATAAAAAAATGTGTATCCTGTTTTTCATTTGTTAATATTTTGCAATTTACCGTTAATTTCAACCTATATATTCATAAACCCTTTTCAAATCAACAATCCCGTCACCTTTAACAACAAGAAATGAAGTGTCATCGGTTTTTATCGTACCATATTTCAGATAACTTTCCCATATATGTTCAATATACCAGTCTGGTTCGCGCCCCCATCGCAGGTCATCAACCTTTCTTTTCATAAAAGTATCCTTTGATATTTCAATAAATATCTTTTTATCAAACAATCTGACAAGTCGCTTATCATAAAAGACCATCAGTCCTTCGGCAATTACAATATCATACCCTATATAACAACGAAGTACAGCCTCAAGATACCTGTCGAAATTAATTGATTCCGGAATT
>CAYOZZ010000458.1:0-3658 GCA_964408535.1 uncultured Bacteroidales bacterium
CGGCTCCGATAGCTATCGGAGGCAAAACCTTAGACAGCGGTTACCGGTTGGTTGAAATAAATAAGTTAGGTACCGTGGCCGAGTGGTTAGGCGGAGGTCTGCAAAACCTTAGACAGCGGTTCGAATCCGCTCGGTACCTCAGAAAAACTCCCGAAAACGGGAGTTTTTTAATTTAACTTGAACTCAACATTCAGATATATCATCGAAAGCGGATTTTTCCTGTCTCCTTCATTCGGTTTGGCAAACGAAAAGAAGCGATAGTTTGCCGAAAGCTTAACCCCTTTAACAGGATTATATTGCAATCCGGCAAGATATAAAGTTCCGTCTCCCTTGTAAAACCAGTTTTCCGTTTCACCTTCGGGTTTGTTTGAGTTTAACAGGTCAACTCTTCCGAAGACTTCAAACTTTTTACTTATGACATAAGTGGAATAAAACGAAAATCCGAAAAGGTCTTTGTTGTCCATATTTTTAAACTGCTTCTGGTAGTTATATTCGCCGGCAATTCTGAATTTCTTTTTCAATTTATACCCGATAAAAGCGGAATATGTTGATTGTACAGCTTTATAATCTGTTGTCAATGAAGTGTCTTTGTTGTTCATATTATCGTAATACAACCTGATTGAAAGGTCTTTTACGGGATGAACAGTAACGCCGGCAGCAACTTTGAAGTCGGGATATTTTATTTGTACGTGTTTATACCCTTCTCCGTTAAGGAAGGCACCGTCAACCGATATATAATCATTGAATTTGTATTCAGCCGTAATACCAAGATCGGCACTCGGCCCCATTTTATATTCATCCTGATATGATTTATAAAGATAACGGTATCCCCAGAAACGTTCCTGTGTTTTAAACTGCTTCGGAGAAATCATTCCGCCGTTAATTTTCAGTCCTTTTACAGGTGTCCAGGTTAGTGATGCAATTTTCAGGAAAGCATAATACTTATCGTGAAGGATATTCAGTTGCACATCAAGAATTACCTGTCCCACAAGATTATCTGAAAACTGATGTGCATATCCGAAATATGCTCTCTTAATCTCAAATGCCGTTTTCTTTACTTCGCTATCGCCCAAATCGGCATGAAAATTCATAAATGACTTGATTATCAGCTTATCGGTAATATTAAAATCCTTATCGGTATAACTTTGGGAAAAGGATTGATTGTAAAAAACCGACAACAATAAAACAAAAAATACTTGATAAATGTATTTCATCACTTCAATATTTACGGGTTCAGGCGGCGAAAATATGTAATAATAAAAACGGTTTACGAAAGGTAACGATTCTTAACATAAACTTAACATTAAAATAATTTATTCTTAATTTTGTTTACGACCTTTGAACCGGATATAATTAATAATATTGCCGGCATAAAATTTATAAAATTATGGAGCCTGTTTATCTTACTCTCATTGTAGTTCTTTTTCTACTTGCAATTTCCGACCTTATTGTCGGAGTCAGTAACGATGCCGTTAACTTTCTTAATTCCGCCATCGGTTCTAAGGCGGCATCTTTCAAAATTATAATGGTTGTTGCAGCGCTGGGAATTTTGTTCGGAGCAACCTTTTCGAGCGGGATGATGGAAGTTGCACGGAAAGGTATTTTTAATCCGCAGCATTTTTATTTTTCCGAAATCATCATCATCTTTCTTGCGGTGATGATAACGGATGTAATTTTACTCGATCTGTTCAATACATTCGGGTTACCTACATCCACAACCGTTTCAATCGTTTTTGAATTGCTCGGTGCTGCTGTGGCCGTTTCGTTGATAAAGATATCACAAAACCCCGATTCATTACCTTTGAGTGAATATATTAACTCTGCCAAAGCCCTTGCAATTATCGCAGGGATTCTGCTTTCGGTTGTCGTAGCCTTTTCGGTAGGAGCTATCATACAATATTTAAGCAGACTCATTTTCTCATTTGATTATGAAAAAAGACTGAAACGCTGGGGTGCTCTGTGGGGCGGATTTGCCATTACCGCCATTACCTACTTTATACTTATAAAGGGGGCGAAAGGGGCTTCTTTTATGTCGGATGAAACAAAAGACTTTATTCATCATAATTCGCTGGCAATCATTGGAATAAGTTTTGTTGCCTGGACTATTATTTTACAAATATTTTTATGGCTTTTCAGGATTAACATTTTAAAACTCATTGTTTTGGTCGGTACTTTTGCCCTTGCAATGGCATTTGCGGGTAACGACCTTGTAAACTTTATCGGTGTACCTCTTGCAGGATTTGAATCGTACAAAGATTTTATTGCACATCCGGGAGCACAGCCTGATAATTTCCTGATGGAGTCGCTGACAGGAAAGATTAAAACTCCTACGGTATATCTTCTAATTGCCGGTTTAATAATGGTTTTAACACTCTGGTTCTCGAAAAAGGCCAAATCGGTTATCAAAACATCCGTTGACCTTGGAAGACAGGAAGAGGGTTATGAGCGCTTCGAAGCTACTGGATTTTCACGTGTGCTTGTAAGAGGTTCGAGCAATGCTGTAAGTTTCTTTGAAAAGATTCTCCCGAAAAGTCTGAATGAAAAAATAGAAAGAAATTTCGACCAGACACCTTTTATTGAGAAACAAAAAGAACTGGGAAAGGATGCTCCGGCATTTGATATGGTGAGGGCTTCGGTAACACTTGTGGTCGCAAGTATTTTAATTGCTTTCGGAACATCTTTGAAACTCCCGTTGTCAACTACATACGTAACATTTATGGTTGCAATGGGAACTTCCCTTTCCGACAGGGCCTGGGGACGCGAAAGTGCCGTTTACCGTATTTCAGGAGTTCTTTCGGTTATCGGAGGATGGTTCTTTACTGCTCTGGCGGCATTTACGGCTGCTTTTGCACTGGCTTATCTGATATCATACGGAGGTTTCGCCGCCATTTTTATTCTTATCGGCTTTGCGGCATTTATGATTTACAGAACACACGTTATTCACAAAGGCAAAGTTGAAGAACAGGAAAAAGAAAAAGAGCTGGAAGAAGAGGTGCTGACAAACGGAAACTTTGTAATTAAGAGTTCTGATAATGTTGTTGAAGTATTGGACAGTGTCGGTTCGGTTATTGAAAAAACATTTAAAGCCCTTGCTGATGAAGACCTTAAAAAGCTTAGAAAAATTTATAAAGAGGTTGATAAAATCAATAAACGGACTAAGAAATCGAAAGATAATATTGATAAAACTATCAAAAAACTTGAGGAGAGTTCGATTGAATCGGGACACTATTATGTTCAGGTGCTCGATTATCTGCGCGAAATCGCCCATACGATAACATTTATTACCGGACCTTGTCTTGAGCATGTAGATAATAATCACAAAGGCCTTCTGCCTGAGCAGGTTAATGAGCTTGATAAAATACAGGGCGGAATAAACAAACTCCTGAAAATGATTAACAAATCTATAAGTGAGCAGGATTTTTCAAAACTGGAAGAGGTGTTAAAGCAACAGCAACATATCCTTGAGGTAATTGATACAACAAGGAAAAACCAGATAAAGAGAATTAAAGCCAATGAGGCCGGAACCAAAAACAGTCTTTTGTATCTGAATATTCTGTCGGAAAGCAAGAATCTGGTTCTCTATGCTGTAAATGCCCTTAAATCGCACCGTGACTTTGTTAATGATATGAACGGTGAGTAAAAGGTCAGGGGCAGAAGG
>CAYOZZ010000459.1:0-15771 GCA_964408535.1 uncultured Bacteroidales bacterium
GCTACGTCAGTTTCATTGATTTGAAAGCATGTATCGTTGTAAGTAGTATTACAAAACCTGTAAATATCCGGTTCGGGATTCGAAAATCCCGAACAGCACGAAGGATATCTAAAGGGGCAACAAATTAATGAGTTGTCCGGTATCGTCACCAACCCGATACAACTTGAAGATGCAAGAGAAACTTAACCTGTTCAGGCAGCAGAGCGAAAAATCGTATCGAAAATAATGGTAATGAATGAAGATGTCGAAAATCTCATCACCAAACTTATCAAATCACCGGTTTGTTAAAATGAAATAAATGGCACCCTCATCTTCATACATCCATTTGGCAGTATAAGCATAAAGGTTTATCCCTTCAATATCAGAAGAAAAGGAATAACAGTAATTACTGTAAGGCAAAGGAAACTTATCAACAAAAGATAAATCGTTACTGTTACGAATAATCAGATTAGATTCTGAAGTGCCTGCAAAATATAACTTGTTTCCATCATAACTAAAACTTAAAGGTCGTTCATCTTTATCGGAAGAGTTTAATATGGAAAAATCATTTACATCAATCATTTTTAAATTATTATATCCATACATAACAATTATTGAATTGTCAGGATTTAACAGTAATCTATCATAAACATTATTTTCCAGACCCGACATAACAAGCTCAAGAGAATCATTTTGGACGGAATATTTATTTAGCTTGCTCCATTCTACGTCATACACAAAACGGTTTTCCTTATCCAGTTCAAAATCAGAAGAAATATCAAGTGAAGAGTATAAAAGGGAAAAGTTATCCATATCAATAATATTGAAATGTCCACTTGTAACTATATAAATTCTACGGTGAATATCATCGGTTTTTATTTCTTGCGGATTCCAATTTGAAAGTAGCGAATGATTTGAAAAGGTTTCATTGTCAATATCCCAGGTTGTTAAAAAATCTTCATATTCATAAATGATATAGAGCATATTATCCTTTGAAGAATAATCAAATGCGACAGGACTCAGACCTGGCAAAATAAATGATTGGATAATACTTTGCGATATGGGATCAATATAAATCAACTCCCTGTGTTTTTGATTTATTGCAATAATCCTGTTCTGACTTTGGTTGAAAAAGATGTTAACTATTTTACCGTCAGTACAGATAGAATGTGCAACTGAAACCTGAGAAATTGCTACGGATGAATCTCCGTCTGGAGAAACGGCGACAGCTTTAACTTCGTATGAGCCTTTTTGTGCTTTCCAATTAAAATATAATTCATAATTATCTTCGGTATCAATCAGAAGAGAATCGTTTAAAAATAATGCCAGCTTTGCCACATTACCATAGTGGTAATCAACTTCACAATAAAGTGAAATGTTTGTGCAGGAATAAAACGAATGAGAACTGCTTTGACTATTTTGAATATAAAGTGTGACATCAGGTGTATAATTGACGTCAAAGTTAATAAAACAATCTGTTGACAAACCGACTATTCCATTCTCATCAATTGCTTTTACATATAAAGAACCTGTTTCGTTACATACATATTTAAAACTATAAGGTGGTGAATTTTTTATTCCAACTAACGTATCCGAAAAATAAAGTTGCACCTCTTTTATATCACCCCAATAACTTTCTGCCGTTACATTTACAGTTATTGTATCACCCCGGTAAAAAGTATGAGGTATTATTACATCCATTAAAACAAAAACACCGTCATTTGTATTTACAGTCACACTAAACTGCGCCTCCGGACTTTGCTCTCCATCATTATCATACGCAACAGCCTTTATTATGTATTTATTTAGTTCAACCTCCGAAAAAACATACTCATAAGGTTCGGTATAATCGGTAAACACAGCTGTACCATCAACATAAAATACGACTTTTTCAATATTTCCGTCTTCGTCGGATGCTTTGGCTTGTATATATAATGTGTCTCCTGATTCTATCTTTATATCGTCAATGGGAGTGAAAAAAGCAATTACCGGAGGTGTATTTTTCTTACAATTGTTTAAAAGAATAACCATTGACAAAAGCAGTACACCTGATATAAGATACCTGAAAATAATAAATTGATTTCTTCTCATATTTATTTATAAGTTTTCAAAAAAATACAAATAGTAAGAACTGTTATAATAATTATTATATGTAAAAGCAATTATATTGGAGTTATCGTTGTTTAAAGCTACTATTGATTCGTTATTAAGGTTAAACAGTTCATATTGTTTTTGCAGATAAAAGAATTTGGTATCATAAACATTAATAGAATACTCTTTACTATTATAACCATAAACACCTGCATAAATCAGGCTGCCGTCATTATTAAAGCACAATCCTTTATAAGAAAAATCCAGAATAAAATAATCATAATTAATATCATCGGCTTTAGTGATTTTTAATGCGAAAATACTCCCTAATGCCACAAGATCATTATCAGGGCTTGCAATTACATTATCAAACTGATAATTAGTACTTTGAATAAGTTCGGGTTCGGCATTAACAATACTATATTTTTTTACAACATTATTCTCAACCGTAAACATTAAATGCTTTTCGGGAATTAATTCTATTTTTGAACTATTTATGTTCGGCAATTCAATTATTAATGAGTTATTGTTGCTGTTAAAAATATAGAGGCCGGATGTAGTTGCTACAAACAGTTTGTTTTGTAATTCATCCACTTTGATATCCCGTCCGTCGGCAAATTCGGAAAAGAAAACGGTTTCAGTTTGGGAGGTGTTTTCGTCCCATATAGTCAGGTTGCCTGAATATTTCGAAACAATATACAGTCGTTTCTTATTAAAAGAATAATCTGCTGCATAAGGGTCAGTTTCAGGCAATTCAATTGTATTTGTTATTTTATATGATTTCGGATTAATATTTAATAGGCGATTGTTTGTTTCATCAATAGCATAAACTTTTTCAGGTTCGTCAGTTGGAATAATGCTTTTTATCAAACCGTTAACGTTTATTGCATTCTTAAAATGAAAAACTTGTGTTTTGACGGTGCTGTCTCCGATATTGCTATATGCAACGGCTTTTAGCGTTTGAGTTCCCATAGGGAATTTATGGATTTTATATGTTAATGTATCCGAACTGATTCTTTGCGTAAGTAAAGAATCATTTAAATATAATTTCAACAAACCTATTTTAAGGGAATACGAAATAGATGCTTTTACGGTTATTGCCATTTCCAATCCAGGCAATCCATATATACCATTATAATCGGAATTTATTTGAATTTCAGGAAATAGTTGTGAATGAACACTAAAATAATCATAGTAAAAACCAGCCCTGTCTTTTGTATCAATCACTTTAATTTTTAAATTGTAATTACAAGAATTTTGCGGAATCCATTCATAAACAAGTGATGAATCATTTGAAAATGCAAACAAATGTGATCCTAAATAAAACTCTATTCTCTTTATTTTGCAATCGGCACTTGATGCATGAACATTAAAAACAGTTTTGTGATTCACAAAAATCGAATCTTTGTTAAAATCAACGGAAATACTAATTTCCTCTGCCGAATTTGTTGCATAGATTTTAACAGCCTCTGAGGTTGATACTCCGTTGTCGTTATCAACAGCTCTTGCCATTATTGAATATGACCCTTCCGGTATTTCGTTAAATGATAAAGTATAAGGCGGAGTATTGTCGCTATTGGCAAACTGATTATTCACAAAAAAATTCACATTTTGAACCGTTCCGTCAACATCACCTGCTTCGGCAATTATTTCTATGCTGTCTCCCGATGCTAAATAATAATTCGGGTAAGGCTGAACGATCTCAATCCAGGGTAATTTATTATCTTTACTTTCTTCCTTTTTACAACTTGAGAAAGAAAATACAACGACAACAAAAATTGCCAAAAAAATACTGTATATAACTGGTTTTATTCTCAAAATAAAACTATTCCGTTTCAAGATAGAATATTGTTGCATTGGTATAATATTTTTGCTCTGAAATAACAATTCTTGAATCATCAGAATTAACGGTCAGATTATTAATGTTATAAGCAAAAGGAACGTAAATCTCCGAAATCATTGAAAACTGAACCGGATCATAGATGTAAACATAGTCCCAGGCATCACCGCTTATATATATTTTGTCACCGCTGTTATTAAAAGTAAAATCATTCAATTTTGCCTGTAAAGAAAAATGAGATTCTACATTCCAGATATTCTGAGATTCGAGAAAAAATATTTCCGAAACATTATTATTAATATTTGTTTGTGAAAACATTATTAATGATTTATCCGGACTTATTATTATTTTATCATCATCGGTTAAGTCGAATTCGGCCTGTTGAATAAGTTGCGGATTATCATCTGAAATTGAATATTTATTAATTTTACCAAAACCGGTTCCCGCGTTAAGAGTAAACAACCATTGATTTTGTTCATCAATAGCAAGTTTATCAGATGAAAAGCCCGCATTATTGTTAAGAGTGTTATAGTTATCCATATCAAGTATAAAAGAGGGGCCGTTTGTTGAAATATATATTCTTCTGTGAATTTCGTCAACTGCAATATCAACACCGGAGTTGTCGGCTGAATATTCGACAGAATAAACTTCAGAGGTTAGTTTATCATAAACAGATAATATTCCTGAGTAACTGAAAATCATATACAATTTTTCATCCTGGGGTGAATAAACACCAGAGGCAGGAAAATCCGTCAAGTCAATTATCTCAGCTTCCTCTTGAGCCAACGGATTGAAAATAACAAGTCGGTTTTCAAATTTTGCCAATGCAAAAACCATATCCGGCTCATCAGAAGCAATAACATCCACAATTGAACTGTTTATCGAAAAACCAGGTTCAACTTTCAGTTCAAGCTCTGCAACAGCACTGTCGTTAAGCTTATTATATGCAACTGCACGAAATAAATAAGTACCCGGATCCATATTTTGCCACCAATAATCCAGACTAGATGAATTATATTCTGTTTTTAAAAGGGAATCATTTACGTAAAGTATTATCTTTTCTACATACCCGTACGGACCGCAATAAGCATCTACGTTAATAAAATCACTCATTCCAGGCAACAACAACTCGGAATCATTCCATTCAAAACTTACTATTGGCGGTTCGATTTTCTGTATTATTAATGTTTTTTCTGAAGAAAAGGCAAATTCGCCTGTTTCATCTTTCATTTTTCCTTTTACAGTATAAGTTCCTGCAGGAACATTATTCCAGGTCACAGAAAAAGGTTCTGATGTGTCGGTGCCAAACAATGAATCGTTTATATAAACAGCAGCCTCTGTAATATCACCGTTCGGACTGTAACCGTAAATACCAAATTCAACATTTTGACTTTCATAGGTGTTATCAGACCAATAGATGTTTACCTCAAAGGATTCAGGCTCCAAAACCTTGACAGTAATAATTGTTGTTGCAGTAAGTCCTTCTTTATCAATAGCTTTTGCTGTAATACTGTGCTCTCCGAGCTTCAACCCTTTAACTACATAATGAAACGGAGCTGTTTCCGCTTCATAAACAAGATAATTATCAATGTACAAAAAGACTTTGTAAAGGTTATTATCAATATCTATTGCCTGAATATCAACAGGAAGCAATTCCGTTACAGAAATGCTTATAAAGTTATCGGGATTAATAAATGAAATCAGAGGCGGGTTGTTCGTATTCTCAATACTAATGGGTTCCTCTTTTTTACAACTGTTAAATGCAATTATTAAAATAAATAAATAAAAGCGAATAATAGTTTTAACTCTTTGCTTTATAAAATAAATCCTGGCCATTGCATTGTTAGATTTTCTACAAAGCTATAAATAATTATTCAAATAAAAAGAAAGGCTGAAATATTTTTTTTAAAGTCAGCCTTAATCTTTTGTAGCAATAAATAGGTTACTTGTAACTATTTAACCAGTCCCTTCCTTTTCAGCATAGGCTCAATACTCGGTTCTCTGCCGCGGAATTTTTCGTAAAGAACCATCGGGTCTTCTGTACCACCTCTTTCCAGAATGTTTGTGCGGAAAGATGTTGCTGTGGCTTTGTCGAAAATACCGTTTTCTTTAAAAGCTTCAAAAGCATCGGCATCCAGAACTTCTGCCCACAGATAGCTGTAATAACCTGCCGAGTATCCACCCGAGAAAATATGAGCAAAATACGGTGTACGGTATCTGACAACAATTTCAGGGATCAGACCTATCTTATTCATTGCGGCATTTTCAAATGTTATTACATCCTTTTCAACAGGTTCGGTCAAAGTATGCCAGTCCATATCAAGATAGGCGGCAGAAGTATATTCAACCGTTATAAATCCCTGATTGAAATGTGCGGTTGCATTCATCTTTTCAATAAGCTCATCGGGAATCGGTTCTCCGGTTTTATAATTTTTGGCATACATCTTCAACACCTGGGGATCGGAGGCAAAATTTTCCATAAACTGCGACGGCATCTCCACAAAATCCCTTGCAACGCTTGTACCCGATAATGACCTGTATGTGCAGTCGCTAAGCATCCCGTGAAGTGCATGTCCGAATTCGTGAAACATTGTAGAAACCTCTTCAAAAGTCAACAAAGAAGGTGTAGTTTCAGTCGGTTTTGAGAAATTCATAACCATTGTCACGATTGGGCTGTAATTCTTGCCGTCAATTTTATACTGCTTGCGGTATGTATCCATCCAGGCTCCCCCCCTTTTGCTCGAACGCGGGAAGAAATCCATTATCAAAATTGCCTGATGGGTTCCGTCATTATCAAATACCTCGAAAGTATGAGCATCGGGATGAGGTTTTGGAATATCAAACCTCTCTTTAAATGTTAGTCCGTAAAGGTTATGTGCAACCTCAAACATTCCTTTTCTGACATTCTCCAGCTCAAAATATGGTTTCAGTTGTTCATCATCAAGGTCATACTTTTGTTTTCTGAGTTTTTCGGTATAATACCACCAATCCCAGGGCTTTAGCTTAAAATTGTTTCCTTCGGCATTTATCATTGACTGTAGGGTTTCGGCCTCATTTTTGGCGACAGGAAGTGCCGCATCCCAAACCTGGTTCATCAGTTTGTAAACATTTTCGGGTGTCTTAGCCATATTATCATCAAGAACATACGCTGCATGTGTCGGAAAACCGAGCAGATTGGCACGTTTCACCCTCAGTGCGGCTATTTTTGAGGCAATGGCTTTATTGTCATGCTCGTTGTTATTGTTTCCTCTGTTTATGTATGCTTTAAATATTTTTTCACGCAAATCCCTGTTGGCGGAATATTGCAAAAAAGGTATCATACTTGATTTATCAACAGTATATACCCATTTACCCTCCATTCCGTTGGCTTTTGCATCGGCAGCACCCATCTCAACAACAAAATCAGGCAGTCCGGCAAGGTCATCTTTATTATCAATAACCATTTTGAAATCGTTTGTTTCGGCCAGCAGATTCTCACCAAATTCCAGAGTCAGTTTTGACAACTTTTTGTTCACCTCTCTAAACTCTTTCTCTTTCTCACCGGAAAGGCTTACACCTCCTCTGACAAACCTTTTATATGTTTCTTCGAGAAGCTTCTTTTGCTCTCCGTTAAGATTAAGATTATCCTTTTCATCATAAACCGTTTTAACCCGTTCAAACAGTTTTTTATTCAGGTTAATATTATCCTTATGCTGGGCAAGCATCGGCCCGACCTCTTTTGAAATCTCCTGAAGCTGTTTATTTGTATTAGCTTCAGTAAGATTGTAAAACACGCTGGAAACACGTCTTAGAAGTTCACCGCTTGTTTCCATTGCAACAATTGTATTTTCAAAAGTCGGTTTTTCCCGGCTATTCACTATTGCATCAATCTCTTCATCTTGTTGCCTTATACCCTCTTTAAAAGCAGGCAAATAGTGTTCGGGTTTTATCTTGTCAAAAGGAGGAACATCGAACGGAGTTCCGTATTCGGTGAAGAAGGGATTTGTTTCTGTTTTCGATTCCATCTTTTTCTGATTTGAAGTGCAGGAAGCAAGAAATCCTGCCATAATTACGATTAAAAGGGTTTTCATTTTTGTTTTCATATTTCATTTATTTCAAAAAATGACAATGTAAATCTAATATAATATGCATCAGGACGAAAAAAATATTACAATTACATTTCCGGGAATATTTTCTTCCAACTGTTTATCTTTTTGTAATTTACTGTTATTCTGCCTGTTAAGTTTTGTCACAATTTTGGGCTACGCCTCCAAAATTGCGCCAAAACTATCTTTTTCCTATTTTTATCCACGGGCTGAACCCGTGGCTATTGATATCTCACTATGTGACAAGCGTCCACACTATTAAATGAGAAGCGTCCACGCTTGTCTACCTACTTCATCCCTGTATAAGGCACCTCAACGGCAATTTTCAAATACTGTCCATCTTTAAGTTCTTCTCCTTTTCCCAGTCCGTTCATTATTGCAGTAATTTTCTCACTCCATTTATTATTTGTTCTTTTTGAAAATGTTTTCAGAGTTTCGCCTGCTTTTACCTGTGCAAAGTCCAGTTTCAGGCTTGTGATTCCGTCTTTCTCCTCTTTTGTAAGCTTCCTGAATGTCTGCACACAATTTTGTATCGTATCGGAATATTTAGAATATCCCAATCCCTGAATATTATAAAGAACATCATTCATTTTAATCCAGTAGAGAAACATATCAATTGATTTTCCGCTGCTGTTGTCATTCAGCATAACCATATAACCGGGATTTCCATTTATATCAATGTGCTTATTCTCCTTGGGCGATTGTTTGTACTTCTTTTTGAATTTATTAACAAAATCAATACCGAGTGAGTCAGGGTCGGCTATTGTATCTGCAAGTTGCAGTACTATCCTTGCCCCACCTGCCGGCTGCATCGCTCCCACCGCAACGGGAATATTCTGTGTTTTCCATTTATCCGGGAAAGTGATAGTAAAGTCCATATCGGGATGCAGGAACTTATTTTCCTCAAAAACCCCCTGTTCCGGGTTATCACCATAGCACATACCTTTCAGAAATCCAAACAGTTCCGCCCGGCTATCAGCAATCGGCTCCTTAGGTGTCCATTCCAGCTTCGACACCTCTTTATTGAGATATGAAACTCTTTTAGGAGTAAAGGGATGGGAACTGAAATAACTTTTCTTTTCATCTTCTCCGGTCAGTGTTTCAACGTCTTTTTGAAGACTTTCGAGTATTATTGCAAGTTTCGCCGGATCATATCCCGCTTTTGACGCGAGATCAACTCCAAGCCGGTCAGCTTCCTTTTCCTGACTCCTGCTGTAACTTGAAAGAAAGAGTGAACTTCCAACCTGAAGGGGAGCATTTATCAAACTTCCAAGGCCCGGATTAACAATTCCGACTAAAGCACCCGGAATTTGTAAAAGTCCGGGAAGTATCCTTTTTTTCATCTGCTTCACACTATGCCTTTCAATTGCATGAATCATTTCGTGCCCCATAATACAGGCAAGCTCCGACTCATTGTTGACGAGGCTCAGCACTCCCCTGGTTACATAGATATATCCGCCTGGCAGGGCAAATGCATTGGGCTCTTGCATATCAACAATATGAAAATTAAAATCAAGCGGCACATTATCAACCTGTTTGACAAGCCTCTCTCCGACTCTGGTCACATAATCCGTAAGAACAGAGTCGTTATAGATTCCCATTGCCACCGGAACCTGCTTTGCACTCTCGGCACCAATCTTCTTATCATAAGAATAATCCTGACTAATACCCTGTACAACAACTATTAACGAAACAAATAAAAATAAAACCGTTTTTTTCATTGAAATTGAATAAATATAAATGATTGCAAAGGTGCAAAACTAAACAATTTTAACTAATTCTGTTTTTTACAAAAAGCGGAATTACACTTTTTTTGCATTATACACAGAGCGATTTTTCAAAAAACATTTTTAATCATCAATAAAAAAATAGTTAACTATCTTTGCAAAAACAATTTTCGGTTTTGCAGGAAGACAAAAATAGCAGCAAATCGGCTTTAAAGGTCAATAAGGGGATAGAGCAACCGTCGCCGTTCAATCCCAATGCTGCCAGTATGTTCAAAGACACAAAGCCGGGACTGATGACGGCCGGCGAATATGCCGAAGGGATAAAAAGCGGTAATCGTACTATCCTCAGCAAAGCCATAACGCTGATTGAAAGCTCCCTGCCGCGTCATCAAAGGCTTGCTGACGAGATAATGGAATTGTGTCTGCCCTATTCGGGGAATTCAATCAGAATAGGTATTACCGGTGTTCCCGGAGTCGGAAAAAGTACATTTATTGAGGCTCTCGGAAAACAGCTTACATCTTCGGGGCATAAACTTGCAGTACTTGCCATTGACCCGAGCAGCAAAAAGACAAAAGGCTCTATCCTTGGTGATAAAACACGAATGGAAGAACTTGCCACCGATCCTGATGCATTTATCCGCCCCTCACCATCGGCAGGTTCGCTCGGAGGTGTTGCAAAGAAAACGAAAGAGATTATCGTGCTTTGTGAAGCAGCCGGGTTTGATACTATTTTCGTAGAAACCGTAGGTGTGGGACAATCGGAAACCGCCGTGCACTCAATGGTTGACTTTTTTCTTTTGCTGATGCTGGCCGGTGCCGGTGACGAACTTCAGGGAATTAAAAGAGGGATTATGGAGATGGCAGATGCCATTGTTATCAACAAAGCTGACGGAGACAACAAAAACATGGCCGAACTGGCAAAACGTGAATATAAAAATGCTTTGCACCTGTTTCCTCCCACCCAATCGGGCTGGATTCCGTTTGTTGACACCTGTTCTGCACGCGAAAAGAAAGGAATCGGCGAGATTTGGGAAAAGATTAGGGAATATGAAACCCTGACGAAAAATAACGGCTATTTCGAAAAAAGACGCAAAGAACAGGAACTGAAAATAATGTTTGAAACCATAAAGGAATATCTTGATGACAATTTCAGAAACAACAGCTCTGTTAAGGCTATGCTTCCCGAAATAGAGAATAAGGTAATGAATGGTAATATAAGCTCCTATAAAGCAGCGAGAGAGTTGCTGGATGTTTTTTTCAAAAATATAGGTTAACGGTTTTGCAAAACAAAACTGTTACATTAGTATATCTTCAAAATTTCATAGACAAGATAAACAATATACAAAACAATCAGGAGGGAACCGATTACTTTGCTCGTTCGCCATCTGTTCAGTAAAAATGTTGCTGCAAGGATAATGACTGAACCAAAAAGCAAAGCAAATGAAACCCAAAGATTACCTGAAATAACATCAACCGAATGATTCTCGATGACCGATAACAGCAGAAACGGGAATCCGATTCCGATTAAAATATCAAACACATTTGAACCGATGGCATTGTTGATAGCCATACCCGACCGTCCCTGCTTCGCAGTTATTGCCGATGACAGTAAATCCGGAACAGAAGTACCCATAGCTATTACGGTTAAACCGATGAACACTTCCTGTATATTCAGTCCGACCGACAGGTCAACGGCGAAATGAACCAGCAGCCAGCTTAAGCCACTTATTATCACGACAGACAGCAGAAATGCTATTAAAGTATTATTCACTTTCGGCACAAACCTGTGCAACAATCCCTCGAATCGCTCTTTCAGATTGCCTGATTCCTTTACACCCGGATCCTCTTCAACAACCTGCTGCTCAATATCTTCGTAAGGGAAATGCTTCTGCCATAAAAACATAACTATAATGTAAAAAATATAAACCGACAAAAAAATCAGGGATTCGGTTTGAGTCAGATGTCCGTCTGAAAAAAACAAAATTATTAAGACCACCGATAAACCGTAAAAAATCAGGTCTCTCAGCAAAGGCTGCCATATCATCTTTGATTTTCCGAGTATCATCACAACGCCGACAATAACAAGCAGGTTAAACAGTGCCGAACCGACAATTGTCCCTATTCCGATAGCTTCATGATCACCTTTGATAAATATGGCAAAAAGCATAACAGCCAGTTCGGGTGCACTCGACCCGGCAGCCATCAGGGTAGCTCCTGCCATATCTGACGACATCCTCAGCTTTTTTGCAAGTTTATCAAGAGAAGGAATAAAATAGAACTCAGTGATAAAATGCAAAAAATAGAACGACACCAGCAATCCTAAAGATGATAATATGATATCAACCATAATTGTTATTATTCCCTGCTTGCCGGTATTGTCACCGGAAGAGCAAGATTTAATATTGTTTTGACAAAAGTAAGAAAAAATATCCTCCGTTTTTGCTTTCGGTTAGTGGAAAATACCTAAGTTTGGCGTCCCATATTTTTAATGTACTGAAAACGGTACGATTGATATTAATTTTATGCAGAGAATATGAACATTTACACAGAGATGAACCCGAATCCGCTGGTACAATATCTTAACAAACCTGCGGAACAATTTACAAAAGCCGACCTTATCAGATATATTGAGGATCACGACATTGCAATGGTAAACTTCAGATACGGAGGCTGGGACGGAAGATTGAAAACCCTTAACTTTGTGATAAACAGCAAACAGCATCTTGACGACCTTCTGACATTCGGTGAGCGTGTTGACGGGTCAAGCCTCTTTCCGTTCATTGAGGCCGGCTCAAGCGACCTGTATGTAATTCCAAGATATAAGACGGCTTTCGTAAACCCCTTTTCGGAAGTTCCTACAATTGATATCCTCTGTTCATATTACAATAAAGACGGTGATCCGTTAGACGGTTCCCCTCAATACATTCTGAAGAAAGCTCACGATGTTCTGAAAGAAAAGACTGGTATGACAATGTATGCAATGGGCGAGTTGGAGTATTATATTATCAGCGAAAAGGAAGAGCTTTTCCCGGCTACCGACCAAAAGGGCTACCACGAAGCCGAACCTTTTTCAAAGTGGGGCAACTTCAGAAGGGAGGCTATGCTTGCAATTGCAGAAGCAGGAGGTGTAATTAAATACGGACACTCCGAAGTGGGTAACTTCACAGTTGATAATCTGGAATATGAACAGAACGAAATTGAGTTTCTGCCTGATGATATCGAAAGCGCCGCCGACCAGCTTATGGTTGCAAAATGGATATTAAGGACTCTGGCATATAAGCATGGTGTTACGATAACTTTTGCTCCTAAAATAACTGTCGGGAAAGCGGGCAGCGGCCTTCATATTCATACAAAACTAATGAAAGACGGACACAATATGCTGGTAAAAGAGGGAAAACTGACAGAAGAGGCGAAAATGCTTATTGCAGGATTTCTTGACCTTGCTCCTTCAATAACGGCTTTTGGAAATCTTAATCCCACATCCTATTTCAGACTTGTTCCGCATCAGGAAGCTCCTACAAATATTTGCTGGGGCGACCGTAACAGGTCTGTTCTGGTAAGAGTGCCGCTGGGCTGGACCGGCAAACTGAATATGGCTCAAAATGCCAATCCGCTTGAAGAGCAAAAACCCGTTGCCCCACCCGATAAACAGACTATTGAGTTCAGGGCTGCCGACGGTTCTGCCGATATCTATACTTTAATGGCAAGCCTTGCCGTCGCCGTCAGGCACGGCTTTGAAATGAAGGATGCACTCAAATATGCCGACAAAACTTACGTTGATGTTGATATTTTTAAAGATGATAAAAAAGCCCGTGAATTAAAACACCTGCCCTCATCCTGCCGGGAATCGGCAGAGTCACTCGAAAAACAAAAGGAAATTCTTATGAAATACGGTGTTTTTACAGAAGGAATAATTAACGGCATTATCGAATATCACAAAAGTTTCAATGACAAGAACCTGAGAAAAGAGGTTGAGAACAACCCTGATGAGGTGATGAAACTTGTAGAGAAGTACTTTCATTGCGGGTAATCCCTTCAGAATTAATACAGATGTAAATCGTTAATATACCTGAAATCCTTTTTGTTTAATGTGAAAATTTCAATGTTATTATAGATTGCTGTGGCGGCAATTAACCCGTCAGGGACTGATAAGTTGTGACTTAATGAATATTTAAGCATCATTTTGTAGTATATATCACAAATGCTTTTATTAATATCAAATCTTATTAATGACTCTATATCTCTTTGTATTAAAATCAGTTCCTGCTTATTAATTGCACCGTAAATAAGTTCTCCGGCAGTTATAACACTTATAGCAATATTATTTCTTCCTATCTTTTTGAGTTCTGATATAACGGATTTGTTATTTTTATAAAGTTCAATAATAATATTTGTATCACAAAGAACTATTGAATTCTGTTCCATGCCGATTTTCTTAAATCATTTGAATCTATTTCTCTGTCTTCCCATATTCCCGCTGAATCAAAGATATTGTGATTATTATCTTTTGTATCTCTCGTTAAACTGCTTTTTATATCAACAAAATCAAATTGTTTCAACAACTTGATTACAAAAGATAATTTTGAATCATCATTAATATTTAAAATTACTTGCGTCATAAATATATCTACTTATAATTAATGTAACTATTTGCAAAAGTAATGTATTTTTAAAAGTTTGTCAACTACAATAAAAAAAATACTAATTTTAAGACCTTTTTTAATAAACGAATCACAATTGAAAATGATACATTTTTCAGAATATAACTACCAGGAAGCAGATATTACGGCACGGATAAACAAAATCCGTACTTCGCCGGATAAACCGTTAGGCAAGGATTCATTGCAGACAATATTAAACTGCATTGACCTGACTTCACTTAACGGCAACGATACACACGAAAAAATACTCTCAGTGTGTCGCAAGGCATACAGTTTCTCAGTTTTAGGGGAAAACATCCCGAATGTGGCAGCCGTATGTTTTTATCCTCCTTTTATGGCAACAGCAAAAAAAGAGCTTGCCGGTAAAAACATCAGAATAGCCTCTGTAGCAGGAGGTTTCCCAAGCGGACAGACATCATTGAAAGTCAAGTTGGATGAGATAAAATATGCAATAGACGGAGGTGCCGACGAAATTGACACGGTAATCTCACGCGGAACATTTCTTGAAGGAGAATATAATAAGGTGTTTGATGAGCTTGCTGCACAAAAAGAGGTGTGCGGTAATATTCACCTTAAAGTCATTCTGGAAACCGGAGAGTTGGAAACCGTTGCAAACATCCGCAAAGCAAGTGAAACGGCAATCAATGCGGGAGCCGATTTCATTAAAACGTCAACCGGGAAAATCTCTCCGGCTGCAACCGGAGAGGCTTTTGTGGTAATGGCCGACACAATTCTCGAATACTACAACAAAACAGGCAAAATGATTGGCATTAAACCTGCCGGAGGTATTTCGGAACCTGAGCAGGCATTCTTATATCTTCAACTCCTGTCGGAAATACTTGGAGAGAAATGGATGAATAACAACTATTTCAGGATAGGTGCAAGCCGGCTTGCCGATAAGGTGCTGAATGCGCTTGTTGAAAGGAATGAATTACCATAAAAAACTGATTCTCTTTACTGCTTCAGGTTGGTTTTACCACAAATAATACCGGGTTTCAAATCTCCTGATGACTCTTGGTGTTATAATCGGGATACCAATTCAATTTTCCCTTTTGTCAGCAAGGTGCAGTCATCAGGAGATTGCGGACTGGCCAAAGCTTGAAATAGCCATCCCTGTCTAATAGTGTCACCAACCTGCAGGCTTATCTCCAGAGTTATCTCGTTTATGACAACACCAGATTTAAATGAATAATTTATCGTATTCAATTTTATTTTGTATTTTCGCCTTGTCAATAAACTGTTTTTTAAATGAAAAAGATAAATCATTCCTTTATAGTTACTGAATACGGGAGTCGTGAAGAACTTGGAGATGAGGATAATAAGTTACTTCAAAAAGCTATTGATGCTGTGGGGAAATCTTATGCTCCTTACTCAACATTTCATGTCGG
>CAYOZZ010000460.1:0-5339 GCA_964408535.1 uncultured Bacteroidales bacterium
GATAGCTTCTGCAAGGTGTTCAGGTAAAATATTTTCACTGTTGTCAAGGTCGGCAATTGTCCGGGCTACCCTCAAAATCCTGTCGTAAGCCCTTGCCGAGAGGCTTAGCTTCTCCATTGCATTTTTCAGGAGTGTATGTCCGTCATCATCAATTTTACATATTTTTCGTATCTGCTTGCTGCTCATCTGTGCATTTGCATAGATGCCCGGCGATTCCTTAAAGCGTTTTTCCTGTATTTTTCTTGCGGCAACAACCCGCTCCCTTATCTTTTCACTCTTTTCACCCTCTTTCATATTCGACAGTTCGCTGAAAGGAACAGGAATTACTTCAATGTGAATGTCAATCCTGTCGAGCAAAGGGCCGGAAATTTTATTGAGATAGCGCTGTACCATTCCCGGTGCGCAGGTGCATTCAATTGTCGGATGATTGTAATATCCGCAGGGACAGGGATTCATAGCCGCCACAAGCATAAAGCCTGCCGGAAACTCTACCGTCTGTCTTGCCCTCGAAATGGTAACAATCCTGTCTTCCATCGGTTGGCGCATAACCTCAAGAACCGAACGCTTAAACTCCGGCAATTCATCAAGGAACAGCACCCCGTTGTGGGCAAGCGATATTTCCCCCGGACCGGGATAAGTGCCCCCGCCGACAAGTCCGGCATCCGAAATGGTATGGTGCGGCGACCTGAAGGGCCGTACAGAAACCAGCGAATCGTTTTTCCCAAGTTTTCCGGCTACGGAATGGATTTTTGTTGTCTCTAATGCTTCATAAAGATTGAGCGGCGGCAGAATGGACGGCAGTCGTTTGGCAAGCATTGTCTTTCCCGAACCCGGCGGCCCTATCATTATGACATTATGCCCGCCTGCGGCAGCTATCTCCAAAGCCCGCTTGATATTTTCCTGCCCTTTGACATCCGAAAAATCAAATTCATACCGGCTCAGGCTCGAATAAAACTCCTGTCTGGTGTCAATATGAACGGGTGTAAATGACTCCGTTCCTTCGAGAAGCTCAATCACCTCCTTTATATTCTTCATTCCGTAAACCTCAAGGTTGTCAACAATGGCGGCCTCTTTGGCATTCTGTTCAGGCAGTATGAAACCTTTAAATCCTTTTTTGCGTGCCTCAATAGCAATGGGTAATGCCCCTTTTATTGGCAGAAGGCTTCCGTCAAGCGACATCTCACCCATTATAATGTAGTCAGCAAGGTTGTCGTGGCTAATCTGCTCCGAAGCTGCAAGAATACCAATAGCTATTGTCAGGTCGTAAGCCGAACCCTCCTTTTTAATGTCGGCAGGAGCCATATTGACGGTAATCTTCAGTCCGGGCCACTTCAGCCCGGTATTATGCAGTGCAGCCCAAATCCTGTCCTGACTTTCTTTGACGGCATTGTCAGGCAATCCGACAAGGCTGAACTTTGAACCACGTCCGACGTAAACCTCAACAGTGATGGTTAATGCATCAATTCCTATTAATGTACTGCCGTAAGTTTTGACAAGCATAAGGCAAAGGTATAAAAAAATGAAATATTCCGGATATGGATTGACAAATTTTTGAATATTCCGGAAGGTTAGCTTGACAGCACTGTCGGGTGGGGGTTATGAAGCCGAAGTGCAATTTTATCCTTTAGAAATTAATTTGTCTGACATATCATATCAATTTCTATTTTTGCAAAAAGCGGAAAATTGTGGATTCAATAAATAAAATAACCGGTATAGTTTTGTCAGGAGGAAAAAGCAGCAGGATGGGCAGGGAGAAAGGGCTTTGCACTCTCCGGGGAAAGCCTTTGATTGAATATGCCGTTGAGGTTTTAATAGAGGTTTGTGATGATGTAATAATAAGTGCCAATGACAACAGTTACGATTATCTCGGACTTCCCGTTGTAAAAGATGCTGTTCCGGGCGTCGGCCCCATCGGCGGGATATCGTCGGCAATTCACTATTCCGAAACAAATGATAATTTTATCTTGTCGTGCGACATGCCTTTCGTTTCCGGGGAACTTATTCGATATATTTTATCCGGTAAGCCGGGTTATCAGGCTGTTGTCCCTGTGAATGACGGTTTTCCTGAGCCTCTTTGCGCTTATTACCGGAAGGATATCGTAGAGGTATTCGACAGGTCAATTGAAAATGGAATCTATAAAATCCGGAGAGCTATAAAATCCGGTGATGTTGCTTATATTGATATTGACCGGAGGAATGGTTTTGATAACAGATTGTTATTTTCAAATATTAATACCGAAAAGGAGTTAATGAGAATTGAGGGGCTTTTTTAATACTATTTTGAGCAAATGCCAGATTGTAAAACCGATTAAACTCCCGGCAATTGCACCTGCAATTACATCTCCCGGATAGTGAACACCGAGATATATCCTGCTGTAAGCAATTACCGCAGCCCAGATAAATATTAAGGGTGAGAAATATTTGATTCTGTGCCCCAGCAGAAAAGAAAAAAATGTTGCAATAGCAAAGTGATTTGTAGCGTGTGATGAGATAAATCCGTACTGCCCGCCGCAATGTCCCTTCACAAGATGAACCAACCCTTCAAGTTCCGGGTTGTGACACGGTCTGAGTCTCATAAAAACATTCTTGAAAAGGTGAACCGATATCAAATCACTTGCCGAAACCAATAAAACAAAAGCAAGCAATATTAATAAGAAGTTTTTTTTATAATGTTTATAAATTAGATAGAGAAGGTAAATATAGAGTGGAATCCAGATAAATATATTACTGAGCCAATACATAACGAAATCCCAAAAGCCGTTATGCAACCCGTTCAGAAACAGGAAAAGTTGCGTATCCAGATATTGAAAAGTTTCAAGCATTTAATTCATTCCATATTAAATCCTTCAATTCCATTAAGCCCGTATTTGCAACAGATGAAATAAACACGGAAGGAATATCGGGCAGGTCGTTTTTAATTTCGTTTATCAATTCTTCATCCAACAGGTCTGCCTTGGTTATTGCCAGGATTCTTGATTTATCAAGCAATTCCGGGTTGAACTGCATCAGTTCCTTCATCAGAATATCGAATTCTTTCCTGATATCATCGCTATCGGCAGGAACCATAAAAAGCAGTATGGAGTTTCTTTCAATGTGCCTCAGGAATCTGAGACCCAGTCCTTTACCTTTGTGCGCCCCTTCAATAATTCCCGGTATATCAGCCATAACGAAAGAGCGGTTGTCTCTGTATCTTACAATTCCGAGATTTGGAGTTAAAGTCGTGAAGGGATAATCGGCAATTTCGGGTTTTGCTGCTGAGATAACGGAGAGAAGGGTTGATTTTCCGGCATTTGGGAAACCTACCAATCCCACATCAGCGAGAATTTTCAACTCAAGAATAAACCACTCTTCCCTGCCGTCTTCTCCCGGTTGTGCAAATTTCGGTGTCCGGTTTGTCGGCGACTTAAAATGATCGTTTCCCAATCCCCCGCGTCCACCTTCTAAGAGGATATGCTTTTCGCCATCTTCGGTAATTTCAAACAGAACCTCACCTGTTTCGGCATTTTTGGCCACAGTTCCAAGAGGGACATCCAGTATTACATCTTTACCGTTGGCGCCTGTTTTCAAACTGCCGCCTCCCGGTCCGCCATGTTCGGCCTTAACGTGCTTAGTGTATTTAAGATGCAGCAATGTCCAAAGTTGTTTGTTTCCCCGTAGTATAATATGCCCGCCTCTGCCGCCGTCGCCACCGTCAGGGCCACCTCTCGGTTGTCGTCTTGAGCGGAAAAAGTGTGCCGAACCGGCTCCACCTTTACCACTGCGACAGTTTATTTTTACATAATCTACAAAATTGGAGCTTGCCATTTTTAATTCTTTTTATTATTTATCATCAGGGCTGATAATTTTATAAATATCGGGTAAATTTCTTCCGTGTCCGTTATAATCAAGTCCGTAGCCGACAATAAAATCGTTGGGGATTTTAATTCCGATATAATCAATCTCATAATGCATCTGAAAAGCATCGGGTTTGAATAAAAGTGTGGCAATTTTCACCTCTTTTGCTTCAAGTTTTCTTAGTTTTTCAATTGTTACTCCCATCGTGATGCCCGTATCAATGATGTCTTCAACTATTACAACTGTTCTGTCGTGCAATACCTCATCAAGTCCGATAAGTTCACGTACCGTTGATGTTGTTCTCGTACCGATATATGATGAAAGCTTTACGAATGATATCTCACAAGGTATCGTCACCTCTTTCATAAGGTCGGCGGCAAACATAAATGCACCGTTCAGAACAACAAGAAACAAAGGGTTTTTGCCTTCCATATCCTTATTAATCCGTGAAGCGACATTTTTTACTGCTTTTGCAATCTCTTCTGCGTCTATGAATTCCGAAAATTCAAGTTCATGTACTTTTACTGTTCTCATAATTTTTATTTTTTCAGAATTTCACAAAAATAGCAACAAAGATTGTTCGTCAGCCGAAAATATGTAATTTTGCTACGAATAATGTAAAAAATGAATATTATGGTCCCAAAAGTAAGCATAATAATGGGCAGTACGTCAGATCTTCCTGTTATGGAAGCTGCGGCTAAGTTTTTTGATGAGATGGAAGTGCCGTTTGAGATGAATGCATTGTCGGCACACAGGACACCTGAGCAGGTTGAAGATTTTGCAAAATCGGCTAAGGAGCGTGGTATTAAAGTGATAATTGCAGGCGCGGGTATGGCTGCTCATCTTCCCGGTGTTATTGCTGCTATGACACCTGTGCCGGTAATCGGAGTACCTATAAAAGCAACGATGGAGGGTATAGATGCCCTTCTTTCAATTGTGCAGATGCCTCCCGGAATACCGGTGGCTACTGTCGGTTTGAATGCGGCAAAAAATGCAGCTATCCTTGCCGTTCAGATGCTTGCAATGTCGGATGAGGCTCTTTTTAATAAGTTTGTTACCTTCAAGGAGGAGCTGAAAGGAAAGATTGTCAAAGCAAATGAGGACTTGTCAAAGGTTGAATTCAAATTCAAAACTAATTAGATCAGGAGTCACTAAGTTTTAGTGTTTCTTAGTGCCTTAGAGCCTTAGTGGCAGAGATAGTGCCTTTTCAGAAACTTTCTGCCTTCTTTATTTTTGCCACGAAGTCACGAAGCCACGAAGGTTCACAAAGATTTAGTGTTTCTTAGTGCCTTAGAGCCTTAGTGGCAGAGATAGTGCCTTCTCAGAAACTTTCTGCCTTCTTTATTTTTGCCACGAAGTCACGAAGCCACAAAGTTTCACAAAGTTTTTTAGTGTTTCTTAGTGCCTTAGAGCCTTAGTGGCAGAGATAGTGCCTTCTCAGAAACTTTCTGCCTTCTTTATTTTTGCCACGAAGTCACGAAGCCACGAAGTTTCACAAAGATTTA
>CAYOZZ010000461.1:0-4959 GCA_964408535.1 uncultured Bacteroidales bacterium
GTAGGTCGTGAAAGAATCAGAAAAAATTTTACTCTGTTTATTTATTATTGTTTTAATAAATTCCTGTTATAATAAAGTTGCAAGTCAGGAAACATATAGTTCGGAAAAAAGCCAAAGCTATTATATCAACGGTTTATTGGAAAGAGCCGAATATTTAGAACGTAAAAACGGAGATTCAGCTCTTTTTTATGTAGGGCTTGTTATTGAAAGTGCTGAAAAGTCGAACAATTTACTATCTCTTGGAAAATCATATTTACGAAAAGGGAATATTTTATATATTCACAATAAATATTCAGAGGCTAAACAGTTGTTTATTAAATCGTTGGAGATTTCAAAAAAAACAGATAACAAACTACTCAAAGCCAAAAGTCTGGAACGGCTTGCGGCAGTAAATTTTACCACCGGAAATTTGCCGGTAGCCCTGAATTATTATATGAAAAGTCTTCTTTTATTTGAAGAACTTGACAATTTAAAAGGTTGCGGTAAAGTATATAATGCACTCGGAGTTTACAATTATAATATCGGTAATTATTCCGAATCGAAATCATATTTTAATAAAGCTATTGAAATTCACACAAAACTAAAAGATACATTAAATATAATTGAGAATAATGTAAACAAAGGGTGGATGTTCATTAAAAGCGAAGAATTCGACAGTGCCGAAATATTATACGATAATCTGCTACCTGTAATCGTGAATATGAATGATACTCTTTCTCTGTCAGTTAGTTACTACAATCTTGCTTCTTTAAATGTTAAGAAAGGGTTGATTGAAGCCGGATTAGATTATTACAATAAAGCCATAAATCTTTTTAAGGCAATGAATGATACGTCATTCCTTATAAATATTTATACCGAAAAAGGAAGTGTCTTATACTCTTTGGGGCAAATAGATTCTGCGGTTTTTTATCTTCAAAAATCAGTTGAATTTTCACGTGCACTAAAGAATATGAAAATGGAAAAGGCAACACTTGAAATACTCGCCGACATTTACAGACAGGATAACAATTTAAAAAACGAGTGCAATGTTTTTAGGCGAATAATTGTTTTGCAGGACAGTATATGCAACAATCAATTGAAACATAACCTGAAAACATCAGAATTGACCTACAAAAATGCAAAACAGCAACAAATTATTACTCTCCAGCAAGAGCTTTTGTCAACAACATCCGCAAAAAAGAGGCTTTTTGTAATATTACTTTTAGTCTTATGTCTGATTCTGGTTTTATTGAGTATAATTATTGTTACTGTAAAGAAATCACATAGCAAAACAAAAAAACTTCATTTACAGGAAATTAGTCTCAGAAAAATTGAAAAGGAAAAAGCTGAGCGGGAAAAAGAATTGAAAGACCTTGAGCACCGGAAAATGGAAAATGAGTTGAACAGCAAGAACAGACAACTTATCAGTACCGCAATATTGATTGAACAAAATCAAAAAACACTTGAAAACCTTAAAAAAGAACTTTTAAAAGTAAAACAAAAGTATCAGGGTGAAAGCATTCCTGAAGCAGAGTTGAATAAATTGAAAAAGTTGATTGAACTGAAACTGATAGAAACACAAAACTGGGATTTATTCAAAACTCATTTTGATAAATCATATAAAGACTTTTTTGTTAACCTGAAAAGTAAACATCCGGGCCTGACCAAAACCGAACTGAGGTTTTGTTCATACTTAAGAATAAATTTATCTTCCAAACAAATAGCTTCAATTCTGAATGTATCAAACGATACTATTTATAAAACAAGATATAAAATAAGAAAGAAAATGAATCTGAAACAGGAAGATTCACTTGAGGATTACCTATTGACGTTTTAGTTTCTTTTATCAGGTGGAAAATAAGTGGAAACATTGTATTGTCCATACTTTTTCCATATACTTTTTTTTATTCTGTCCGTGATATAAATACTTTTGCACATTCATATTCTAAAAACAGCAAATCAAGGGTATTAAAGTTATTTCAGGAAAACAACATGAAATATTTAATTAAACAAATCGGGCCCGTCCGTAGATGCAGATTAATAATCATCTTAAACTGTTTCAGATAACGGTTTTTATGAATTAATCTTTTCGGACGGGCCTATTTTCAGTAAAAACTATTTAAAAGTATTATGTTATGAAAAAATTGTTATTATTAGTCGTTACGATTTCTTTGTTTTTGACTACAACTGTAGTTGGGCAATATCTCTCTTTTGAGGAGGGAATAAAAGCTGCAACCGAACAAAGTACGACACCTGTGAGAAATTTTGAAAACGGGGGTGCTGCATTTGTTAAAATTGATTATAAGTTTACGGGTGCCAATATTTCAGAAAGAAAAGAAAGCGGGGAAATATATCAGTATTTACATATTGACGGCTTTCCAGCGATGGGTCAGGTAGGTGCTCCTGCACTTCCGGCTCGAAATGAGATAATTGCTATGCCGCATAATTCAATTGGCAAGATAGTTATATTAAGTTCAGATTATTATGAATACGAGGGGTTTAATATTTATCCTGCTCTGGAACCGGCAGTTGATACAGAGGGTGCACCCGAGCCGGAATTTAATAAAGATGACAAAATATATTCCTCTGACAAATTTTTTCCGGAAAATATTGTCGAAATTACCGATGTGCTGAAAAGCCGCGGTACGCCGCTTGCAGTAGTTCAGACGCGTCCGGTTCAGTTTAATCCCGTTACCGGGAAAATACGTGTTTATACAAATATTAAGTTTAAAGTTGTTTTTGAAGAAGGTGATAACTCTTTTGATGATATTGCTCTTTCAAATTCACAATTTTATACAAATCTGTTAAAACGAATGGTTATGAATTCCGAAAGTATTCCTGACGGGATTCCTTATGATAAAACGGATTCTAAATCAACGGCAAAAAATTATATTATTATTACTCATTCGGCATTTCTCTCACAAGCCAATCAATTGGCAATATGGAAACGCCAGATGGGTTACACGGTGGAAGTAGTTTCGCGTAATAGCTGGACATCTGCGCAGGTTAAAGATTCTATCCATACAAGGTATAACAATTGGGTTCCCAAACCCGATTATTTCCTTATCCTTGGTGACCATGACGGCACGGATACCGTTCCCGGTGAAACTCTTAGCGCTACTAACGGTGATAAGTTTGCTTCTGATCTTTATTATGCTTGCATGGACGGAGCAGGTGACTGGGTGCCGGATATGGCACACGGACGAATTTCGGTACACACTGTGGATGAAGCACAGGTGGTTGTTGATAAGATCATTAACTATGAAAAAGAACCTACTAAAAATAGCGGCTTTTACGAAAACGGTCTAAACTGCGCTCAATATCAAGATGATGATAATGACGGTTATGCAGACAGAAGATTTTGTCATACAAGTGAAAATATCAGAGATTATATGCAGGACGAACAAGGTTATTCGGTTGACAGGGTTTATTACACTTCGTCAACAGCTTCGGTTGCAACATTGAAATATAATAACGGTTACTATTCAAACGGACAATTATTACCGGCCGAATTGCGTGATGCCTCTTTCTACTGGTCGGGTTATGATGTTGATATTACAAATGAGATAAATGCAGGAAAATTTTATGTATTTCACAGGGATCATGGTTATACAGGTAGTGTTGGTTGGGCACATCCTCAATACACTGTATCTCAGATGGAAAATCTCACAAATGGTGATATGCTTCCTGTAATATTCAGTATTAACTGTCATACAGGTGAATTTCAGCTTGCCAATTGTTTTGCTGAAAAATTTGTCAGAATGGAAAACAAAGGAGCCGTCGGAGTTGTAGCCGCAGCATACTATAGTTTTAGCGGTTATAATGATGCGCTTGCCATAGGTATGGTGGATGCAATATGGGCCGATCCGGGAATCTTTCCGGTTTTCGGTGGCGGCGGAACCGGCAATAATTATACAATTGGTCCGGGAAACGAAATATATACTATGGGTGATGTCGTTAATCAGGGATTGGTGGCAATGCTTCAAAACTGGAACGGAAGTGCAGGTGCCAACAAATATGAACATGAGTTGTTCCACTGGTTCTCCGATCCTACATTAAAAATATGGACATCTAATCCGAACAATAATCCCATAACAGCTACACACCTTCCTTACATTGATTGTTCTGCAACTTCTTTCTCTGTTACTGGCTCTTCACCAGGTGCGGTTGCCACCTTGGTATATGACGGTGAATTACTCGGAGAAGCAGTTATTGATGCTTCGGGTAACGCAACAATAAACTATAACATTACTGCAAACGGTTCGGTTGCTGTATTAACCATATCAAAACATAATCAAAAACCTTATGTGGCAATTCTGGATATTCTCGGATGTGGAATTCCTGTGGCTGATTTCGAGGCTGACGATGCTTGTCCTAATAACGGGCAAATGGTCTCTTTTACAGATAAATCGCATAATTATCCAACATCCTGGTCATGGTCGTTTAATCCTAATACCGTAACTTTTGTTGCAGGAACAAATTCATCGTCACAAAACCCGCGCGTCACTTTTAATGCTGACGGTTTTTATTCCGTAACATTGACAGCGACTAATACAAATGGCAATCACACTCTAACAAAAACTGATTATATGAGGGTTTCGTCGGTTATAGATAGTTATCCCTATACACAAAACTTTGATTCCTGGACAACTTCCAGCCCTCAATCGCAATGTACAAATGATGGTTCGGTTGCATTGGAATCTCCCTGGATAAACTATATCGGTGAGGATATTGACTGGGATGTCAAGTCAGGGGCAACAGCATCAAGCAGCACCGGTCCGTCATCCGACCATACATCCGGTAGCGGAAACTACCTTTACACTGAGTCCTCATCCTGTTATAATCACGTCGGAACGGTTATTACTCCCGTCTTCGACTTGTCAGGTCTTCAGGACGCAACGCTGTCATTCTGGTACCATATGTACGGTTCTTCAATGGGAACGATGCAGCTTCAAATTACGACGGACTGTGGAAAATCCT